>JBLHOA010000047.1:0-16927 GCA_047622345.1 Gammaproteobacteria bacterium
GGGTCGAGCCGATGCCGTGATCCTGAAGTAGATTCCGGACGAAATCGATCAGCTCAAGATTGGAGGTTTTGCTGGTGGTGTCGAAACCAATTAATCGCCCAAGTAATTCTTCACTGTTCATCGCCGCCATCATAAATCTCCCGGAACCCCGTAAGAGGGTGCGGATTCGGGTTTCAGTGCGCGGGCGACATAGTCATCGATCTGCGGTTCGTAAACGGTCCAGCCTGCTAGCATTTTTTCTATCGGCTGGTCATCCCAGTCGATACGGAGTTCGGCCAAAGGCCAGGAAACGTCACCACCGATTAGCATGCCTGCCGAATGCAGCGGGCCCGCCTCGCCACCGGCTTCAACCCCGGCAATTAATGCGCCGAGCAAGCGTGACCCGAAACTGCCAGCCGATTGCTCAAAAGCGGAAATCATTGCCGCCGGGACGTTATCGTTGTCGAGCAGGTTTCCAGCGGCAACACAATGCTTGCCCTGCGCCGAAGCGAAACAGCCGAGTACCTGGTCACCGGTAAATAAACCGGTGTTACCGGCGTTGTCGACCAGCGCCAATTGACGGAAATGACTATAAGGGGTACTGGCAACGACAGCCGCCATACTATCGTCTACCCCGACGCCATCGCTAAGCAATGACAGCATCCGTGGGCCGAGACGCGGGTCAGTAATATTCTGGCTAAGTGCGATGCCAACGCCCGGTTGCCAGTGTAAGCAACGGCTGCTAACGCTTATGCTCGACGATGAAATAGCCGCACCGAGCTGTCCGCTTGATGCATCCCATGCGGCAATTGATAAAGTCATTTTATTCCTCTAATGGATCCAATACGGGGGTGAAAGGCCAGCCCGGTTTTGTCCTGATAATGGTGGCATAGCTGCCCACCGCCTTGATTGCGACGAAGAATAACATGACCAGCCCGGATATCGTCAGAGAAAGGGTCTGCAGCAAGGCTTTTTGGCGCTCGCTGAGCGGCATATCCCCGGCATTTGTCAGAAATCATAAATTATCCTGTTTTCGACGAAGGCGCTGCGCCAATACCAGGGCTGCCTGGATTTGGTTTATTAAATCAAAACCATTAAAAAATATATTTTACAAAACCTGAAATTCCCCACAAAATAGCTCGATTCAATCGATGTTTAGGCGACGTTTAGGCGGCATTCACTATGTCCATAACAGGCCTAAGCTGCCTTACCCCGACCCAAAACTCGGTCGATAGCCGGAGGTTTTACGAATGACAGCAAAAGTAACGCATAAGCGCATCCGTATGTTTAATACGAAAGACACCTATCCGAATCAGATTCTCGATAACGATCTTTGTCAGGCCGTAGTCGCCGGCAATACGGTCTATGTTCGTGGCCAGATCGGTGCCGATTTTGACGGTAACCTGGTCGGGCTTGGTGACCCGCGCGCGCAAGCCGAACAGGCGATGAAAAATGTCAAACAATTGCTCACAGAAGCGGGCAGCGACCTCAGCCATATCGTAAAAACGACGACCTATCTCACCGACCCGCGTTATCGCGAACCGGTTTACCAGGAAGTAGGGAAGTGGTTGAAAGGGGTTTACCCGATTTCGACCGGGCTGGTAGTCGCCGGTCTGGGCCAACCCGAATGGTTGATGGAAATCGACGTCATCGCCGTCATTCCCGAATAGGGCTTAAGATGCGCTTCACCCTCAAACAACTCAGCTATTTTGTTGCTGCCGGGCAGGCGGGCAGTATTTTAAGGGCCGCTGAAAATATACACGTGTCACAACCGTCGATCTCGAATGCGATATCGCATCTGGAAGACGTGTTTCAATTGCAGCTGTTTATTCGTCATCATGCCCAGGGCATGAGCCTGACCACGGCGGGCCAGCAAATGATGGATCGTGCGCGGCAGTTACTGCGCGATGCCAATGAGCTGCACAGCCTGGCTGGCGTGTTGTCGGAACAGGTTTACGGCAGTATCAATGTGGGTTGTTTTATACCGGTGGCGCCCATCGTGACCCCGGGGCTCTGCCACGCTTTTTTGCAGGCGCATACCGAGGTCAGTGTAAACGTCAGCGAAGACGACCAGGCAGGCTTGCTGAGCAAGCTGAAAAAAGGGGCGATTGATCTGGCGCTTACCTATGACATGCAACTCGATGGCGCCATCGAGTTCATCGACCTGGTCGAGCTCAAACCCTATGTGTTGCTGGCTGCAAACCACCCGCTCGCCGCTGAAAAAAGCCTGTCGCTTTCCCGGCTCAGCAATGACCCTTTTATTTTGCTCGATTTACCGCTGAGCGATACTTATTTTATGTCGCTGTTTTCCAGTGAAAATATTAAACCCGATGTTTACACGCGTACCCGGCACATTGAAGTTCAACGGGGGCTGGTGGCCAACGGTTACGGCTTCAGTCTGGCCAACGTCAGGCCGTTAAACCAGAAGTCACTGGACAACAACGAGCTGGCCTATGTTCCGCTGGCGGGTAAACACCCCGGGCTTACCCTGGGAATTGCGATGCTGGCAAAACAGAAAAAAACCCTGGTGATGGAAACTTTTTTGAATTACTGCTGTGACCAGATCAACAAGAAAACTATTCCCGGAATGATAAGCCTGTCGAACTGAATATGAATCGAGTAAGAACCCTATGACTAGAGACCCACGTTACGATATTTTATTTGAGCCAGTTCAAATAGGGCCGGTGACCGCAAAAAATCGATTTTATCAGGTTCCCCATTGCAACGGGGGTGGCTATCGCGACCCTTCGGCGGTGGCTGAAATGCGCCGGGTTAAATCAGAAGGTGGCTGGGGGGTTATTTTTACCGAACAGGCTGAAATTCACCATAGTTCTGAGATAGCACCTTTTATCGAACTGCACCTGTGGGACGATGACGATGTGCCCATGCTCGCAAAAATGGCCGACGCCATGCACGAATACGATGCACTCGCCGGCATAGAGCTTGCCTATTCTGGCGTCAATGGCCCCAATTTATACAGTAAGGAAGTGCCGTTGGCACCGACAGCGATGCCGATTCGGACTTTTACCAGCGACCCGGTCAGCGCAAGAGCGATGACCAAAAAAGACATTCGTGATTTGCGGCGCTGGCATCGCAACGCTTTCAAACGCGCTAAACTGGCGGGTTACGATATTGTCTGCCTTTACGGTGCGCATGGTTTCGGCATTATCCAGCACTTTCTGTCGCAGGCGACCAATCACCGCACCGACGAATACGGCGGCAGCCTGGAAAACCGCTCGCGCTTGATGCGCGAATTGATCGAAGAAGGTAAAGACGCGATCGGTGACAGCTGTGCAATAACGCTGCGACTCGCGCTCGATGAAACCGTCGGCAGGTTGGGGTTTTCCAATGCCGAGACGCGTGACTTAATTGAAATGCACAGCGAGTTGCCCGATCTCTGGGACCTGGCCCACGGCACCTGGGAAGACTGCTCAGGGCCATCGCGATTCAAAGACGAAGCCGCGCAACAGGAACTGGTTACCGGCATCAAGTCATTGACCAGCAAACCGATCGTCGGCGTTGGGCGCTTCACCTCACCCGATGTGATGGTCAAGCAAATCAAATCAGGCATACTCGATTTTATCGGCTGCGCGCGTCCTTCGATTGCCGATCCCTTTCTGCCGCGTAAAATCGACGAGGGCCGGGTAGAAGACATTCGCGAGTGCATCGGTTGTAACATCTGTATCTCGGGTGACATCACCATGTCGATTTCGCGCTGCACGCAAAACCCGACCTTCATGGAAGAGTGGCGCAAAGGTTGGCACCCGGAAACCATGCAGGCCAAAGGCGCAAGCGAATCGGTGCTCGTCGTTGGCGCCGGTCCGGCGGGGCTAGAAGCCGCGCGGGCGCTGGGTAAACGGGGCTATGCGGTGGTACTGGCCGATGCCAATGCCGAACTCGGCGGGCGCCTGATCGGCGAGCGCAAATTGCCGGGCTTATCCGCCTGGGGTCGGGTCGCAGATTATCGTGAATATCAACTCAGCCAAATGGCCAATGTCGATATTTATCTGAATAACCGGCTCAGTGCGGACGATATCATCGAATTTGGCATGCAGCACGTGGTGCTGGCCACCGGCTCGCGCTGGCGCCGCGACGGGGTATCCCGATACCACGTCGAAGCCATCGAAAATGACGGCAGCCTGCCGGTTTTTACCCCCGACGATTTAATCGCCGGTAATTTGCCCAGGGGCAAGGTAGTCGTGTTCGATGACGACCACTATTACATGGGTGGCGTGATCGCCGAATTACTGGTGGAGCAGGGTGCCAAAGTCACGTTGGTAACGCCCTCGGCCTACGTTTCGGAGTGGACCAACAACACGCTTGAACAAGCCAGCATTCATAAACGCCTGGCGGAGCTGGGTGTCGAAATAGTCCTCAACCGCGCGATAACCCGAATCGAAAACAAGCAGGTATTCGACGAATGTGCGTTTAGCGGCATGGCCAACAGCATCGAAGCCGATGCGGTGGTCATGGTGGCCTCGCGAGTGGGTAACGACGGCCTGTGGCAGGACCTGCTCGCCCGCGAAGACGAATGGGCCGCGCAGGGCATCGAATCAATCAAGTTAATCGGCGACGCCCAATCACCCGCCCCGATTGCCTGGGCGACCTATGCCGGACATCGCTATGCGCGCGAACTCGATATGCCCGACATCGGCGATGCATTGCCATTTCGCCGTGAAGTTGCTCAGTTGAAGGATTAGCTGGCTGGGGATGAAGTGTCCCCTAAAGCCCGTCATTCCGGCCCCCAAAACTCGTCATACCGGCCCCCGAGCCGGTATCCATCACACCCAAACTCGTCATACCGGCCCCCGAGCGGGTATCCATCGCACCCAAACTCGTCATACCGGCCCCCGAGCGGGTATCCATCGCACCGAAGCTCGTCATACCGGCCTCCGAGCCGGTATCCATCACACCGAAGCTCGTCATGCCGGCCTCCGAGCCGGTATCCATCACACCGAAGCTCGTCATACCGGCCCCCGAGCGGGTATCTATTTAACCGATTGCTTCAGATCCACGAAGCAGGACAGAATCCAGTCAGTCGTCAGCAAGGGTTTGTTTGCCGCAAGCCCGGCCGTCGCTCGATAACGGCTCCACTGCCATTCGGCGGCCGACCTGACCATCCGCGCCCTGACCGGGTTTAAGACGATACATCGGGATAGTTCCAGCAGATAGCGTTCTCTTTCTGCCAGGGTCGCCTGGAATCTTCCCTGGAATAGATGCCCAACTCTGCGATATCGAAATTGATACCGTTGCACAAGGCACGGGCTTTATCGCAGATACTGCTGACAATCCACTAGCAAGAATTAATGGGCTGGTTTTGGCAAAGCCTACGTTTGTCGATATTGACGGCGATGGCGACCTGGATGCGTTTGTCGGTGAGCAAGACGGTACCGTTAAGTTTTACCGTAACAGTGATCCTTCTCTGGTAGCGGGCGCAGATGTGCTAAGCGTTCCTGCTGGCGGATCAAACACGACCACCGATGTCACCGCAAACGATCAATTCAAAGTGGAAGTGCCAGCACAGTTTATTCAAATCACCGCGTTTGACGCTAATACTGCCAATGGCGGCATGGTGTTAAATAATGCTAATAAAACGTTTACTTACACGATAACGGGTGGTTTCGTCGGCGTAGATTCGTTCACCTACACATTAAGTGATGGCGTCGGTAACACGGCTGTCGGTACGGTGACGGTGAATGTCACCAGTACATCAACATCGACAGCAGACCCGGCAACTACCCAGGCGGCATCAACTGCGGGCGGGGGTGGTGGTGTGTTAACGCCATGGTCGCTGTTATTGCTACCCCTGGCAACTTACCTGCGTCGCAGGCGAAATAATAGAGGAATTTAAGGGGTCAGTGTCAATTGAAATCGACCTTATGGGACAGTCACGCTAGCGATTTTCCAGCCAGTCGCTAATTAGCCATTGGCCGTTGGGTAAAGTGGTCGAGCTCGGGTTTGATTCCAGGGCCCTTTATTATTTCTGATCAGGGGGTTTGTCCTTTTAGCTTTTGCTATCCCTGATGAAGCTTTCTATTTAATCAAGGCCATGAAATCGGCCGGCATACTTAGGGACAGACACTCTACCAATTTACCCGCCAGGCGCCGGTTAGCCATTGACCGTTGGGTAAAGTGATCGAGCTCGGGTTTGATTCCAGGGCGCTTTGCCATTCCTGACCAGGGTGTGTGTCCTTTTGGTTCCGTTTTGGTTCCGTTTTGGTTCCGCGACTAATACGCGCTGTCCGGTGAATTTAAATTTGATGGCCGCTTCGGCAATGGTTTAGCGCAATTCAGATTGATAGTCACCACGATGTTCATCCAGCCAGAGCATTAGTTTTTCCAGCTGTTGATGAAATTGCTTCAATGACTTTTCATCCCATTCACCAAAAATATGGGAAATTTCAGGCAAAAGGGATTTAAAAGTATCATCACAAAGCAACAGGCCTTTTTGGGTAATCGCCAGGTAACGTTTCCGCTTGTCTACCGCATCCGGCTTTGATTGCAACAGGCCCTTGTCGAGTAAGGCGGTCACAACCTTGGTTATGCCCGGTTGATTCATTTCAATGACTTCGACCAGGTCGGTCACCGTCCAGCTACGTTCGGGATCGTGGGTAAAGTGATTTAACAGTCCAAACTGCGACAAACTCAGTTCCTGGTCGGCAAACAGACGATTCTGACGCGTGTTCATTAGCTGCTGAATAATCCCAAGTAATACTGTCATTCTTACTTCGGTCTGCTCACGTAGGCTTAATACATTGGAAGGCATAGTAAATTTCTCTTGCATTTATATTCCTCGGAATGCATTATTAATTCCTTGGAATGTATATTACCAGTTAATAACACGGGAGACCAGCTATGAATCGCAGAAACTTCATCAAAATCACCGGCCTGGGTATCGGTTACGTTACTTTGTCCAGTAGTATCATTGCTTGTAATGATTCCTTACAAACCGACGATTTCGGTTGGAACGGTCCAGACAAACTTGAAAGAGATATTCGCATGCAAGTTCTGGCATACGCCATTCTCTGCCCGAACCCACACAACAAACAGCCCTGGATAATACGACTGAGCGGTCCAGCCAGCTTTAATTTATACGTCGATCCAGATCGCCTATTACCTGAAACCGATCCCATTTATCGGCAGATTCATATTGGTCAGGGTACATTTCTGGAAACACTATCGATCGCTGCCAACGGTCTGGGTTATAAAGCGATAATCAATTATTTCCCGGAAGGCATGTACAGTAATAACGAACTTGCCGACAAACCAGTCGCCGCGATTGAACTGATAAAGCTGCCGGATATCGCTAAAGATCCTTTGTTTAACGCTTTATTGTCGCGGCACTCTAATAAACGTGAATACGATGATTACCGGCTAACTGCGGCAGAGAATGATGCGCTGCAAAAAACACATCGTCTTTATAGTAACTACCCATTGATCATTCATGATTCCCCAGCAGCTAAATCGCAACTGATTGAAATACTCACCGAAGCCATGCAAATCGAAGTAGGCAATAAAAAACGTGATATGGAAACCATCGAAATGTTTCGATTTAATGATGACGAAGTACGTAAATACCGCGACGGCTTCAGTGTGGCCCAGGCCGGATTAACCGGTTTTACAAAACTCATTGCCGAAACATTTTTCCTGGACCGCAAAAAAGTCGAAAAAGACCCAGGTGAATTCGGCCAACAAGCAGTTGATATGACCCAAAAGGTATCGCAGTCGACCAATACCTTCGCCTGGCTTTCGACGCCTGGCAATAGCCGCCTTGATCAGGTTAAGGTGGGACGTGACTACTGCCGTATAAATTTACAGACAACTCTGATGGGGCTGGCCCAACACCCGATGAGTCAGATCTTACAGGAATATGACGACATGCATGATTTACAGGCATCGTTTAAACAAACCTTTAATATTGCAGACAGTGACACCGTGCAAATGCTGTTTCGTCTGGGAAAAGCCGGTCCGGTTGCACATGGACCCAGGCGGTTGGTAAAACAATTAATTCGGGTTTGATTCCAGGGCTCTTTGCTATTCCTGGTCAGGCTGTGTGTTCTTTTAGCTTTTGCTACCCCAGTAGAAATTTTTTATTTAATCAGGGCCAGGAAATCAGCCGGGGCGGCTGTCTCAAAGGTCAGTCGCTTCATTGAACCCGGGCTGGTGACACTGAGCCGCGAAGCATGCAATCCCATACGGCTGCCAGCGCTGCCATAGCGCGAATCACCGACAACGGGATAACCCAACCAGGCCAGGTGGGCTCTAATTTGATGTTGCCTGCCGGTATCGATTTGCACCTGCAATAGCGTACGACTGTTGTTGCTATGCTCGGTTTGATAATGCGTAATTGCAGGTTTGGCGTCGGCATGATCACCAACATGCATTTGATACAAAACGTCGTCCAGACGCAATGCCTGGTCAATCGTGCCTTGATCTGGTTCGGGACGGCCTTCGACAATAGCGAGGTAAGATTTCTCAACCTCATCCCAGGTCGACATTACCGCTTCACGAATTGGTTTGGAGGTAGCAAAAAGCATCACACCAGAGGTATCACGATCGATACGATGCACCGGCCACAGTTTTATCGAATGCGAACGTCGCGACAATTGTTCACGTAGTACCCCCAGGGCATGCGGTGCATCTTCCTGCGCCGAAGCCACCGACAATAGCCCGGCGGGTTTATTGATAGCGATCAATTCGCGGTCCTGGTAAAGAATTTCCAGCGGTGCCGCCGAACTAACCGGCGCTTTGGCCGCCGCACTAATTTCAACATTGTCGCCGACCACGAGCGCATGGTCATGCCGGGTGACCGACTCGCCATTCACCATAACGCAGCCCGTTCTAAGCCGTTGCTTAATCCTGCTGCGCGACCAATTTTGAAGGTTAGCGCTCAAGAAATTCATCAGGCCTTCGGCTTTATTTGCTCGCAATCTATCGGACATGGCATTCGGTCATTTACAGGATTCAGGGAGCATACCTGATACCCATTAGTTATGAACGGCTAAGTGACAAATATGCATACCCGGATCTCCGGAGTTTAGTGAAGGAGGAAAAATTCTCTATTAATTTTCAGAAACAGGTTCTATTTTCTTGATAATTGGGGAGCGTCCATAGATGTCCCTTCGGGTTAATAGATTCCGGCTTTCGCCGGAATGACGGGGTAGGGTCTGATAATGGGTTCCGGCTTTCGCGGAATTGACGGGGAGGGGTCTGATAATGGGTTCCGGCTTTCGCCGGAATGACGGAGTGTGACCGCCAGCGGTCGTAACCTGAAACTCGTCATGCCGGCCTCCGAGCCGGTATCCATACTATCGATTGGAACGATGGATAACGGACTGCATTAGGTTGAGTTCGGTAAATGGTAAAAGATCCCGGCTTTCACCGGAATGACGTGATAAAGGGTAGTGAGCTAGATTTCCTGACTGATCTTGGGCAAAGGTTTTCTATTCTTTTTTCGATTCTCGAGATAAACAATGATCAGGCCGCTGCTGATAATAAACGCGCTGCCGATGAACGAAATCATATCGGGCCAGTCGCCCCAGAAATAGTATCCGGCGAGTAAGGCAAAGGGCAGGGACGAGTATTCAAACGGCGCTACCGCCGAGGCCTGACTGAGCCGGTAGGCCTGAGAGATCAGATAACTGCCGAAAGCGACCATAATTCCGCACAGCAATAGCAACTGCAGTTGCCCGGCATCAGGCCAACTCCAGGCGCGAAACAGAAACTCGAGTGCAACATTGTCGAAGCGATCGAGTTCGCCCCGGCCGATGGCAAACCCGATCGATGAACTGATGACGATAAACGACAGTTGAATATAAAAAGACAGCGTGCTGGCGCGCTCCTGCATTCCGAGTTTGCGCGTCATCATTTGCATCGCGGCATAGGATAGGGCGGCAAATATGGGTAGCAAGCTGACCGCGCGGAATACCTCACTGCCCGGGCGCAACATAACGACGACTCCGATCAGGCCGAAGAGGATCATCAGCCAGCGCACCAGCCCCACTTTTTCACCGAGTACCGGTCGCGATAACAAACAGATAAACAGTGGTGCGGTATAAAACAGGCTAACGGTTTCCGCCAGTGGCATCGATGCCAGTGCCAGGAAAAAGAACATATTGGCCAAAAGCAACATCGAGCCCCGGAGAAAATGGAGCGCCGGCCGACGGGTTTTTAGAATTTTTACGCCGCCTTCGAGGTAGATAAAGACAAATACCAGCGGCAGCGCAAAAAGCGAACGAAACAGGGTGATTTCGTGCAACGGCAGGCTCGGGCTCAGCCATTTGATGATTGAATCGCTAATGGTCAGAAATGCGAGCGCGCCGATCAGGCAAATTATACCCTGGCTATTGGCGGTGAGTAATTGTAGAAACCTCAATCGATGTCGCCAGGTATTTTATTCATTGTTTAAACACTTAGCGGCATTGCTCATAACCCTGTAATACATTGACCGCATTCAGACCTATTTCTTCAACGGCATAGCCACCTTCCATAATAAACAGGGTTGGTAATTTGAGCTGGCCAATGGTTTCCCCGTAGCGAATAAAATCGTCGCTGGTGAGTTTGAAAAACGAAATAGGGTCATGCTCAAAGGTGTCGACCCCAAGCGATATAATGACCGCGTCCGGGCTGTAGATTCTGACTTTTTTACAGGCGTCATCGAGCGCTGAACCCCAGGTTTGAAAACTGGTGCCGGGGCCGAGCGGATAGTTGTGGTTAAAGCCCTCGCCTTCGCCCTTGCCGGTTTCGTCGGCGTATCCGAGAAAATGCGGAAATGCTTCTTTTGGGTCGCCGTGCAATGACAGAAAAATGACATCCGAGCGCTCGTAGAAAATATCCTGGGTGCCGTTACCATGATGAAAATCAACATCGATAATGGCTACCCGACTCGCCCCCTGGTCGAGAAAGGCTTGCGCAGCGACGGCGGCATTGTTGATAAAGCAATAGCCACCGAACATATCCCCAGCGGCATGATGCCCCGGCGGGCGGCATAGGGCAAAAGCGTCATTTGCGCCGTCTCGAATCGCGGCCTGCGCGGTCAGGGCGACATTGGCACTGGCGCGCGCGGCTTCCCAGGTGCCATTCGATATCGCGGTCTCGCCGGCCAGGGCGTAATAGCCGAGTTTGCCTTCGATGTGGTTGGGTACGCGCAGTTGCATCCGGCGTGACGGCCACACGGTCGGTATCGCTTCGCCCTTATAGCCAGTCGCTTCCCATTCTTTCCAGCAATTTTCGAGAAAGTGCAGAAAACCGGTGTCGTGGATGCGGGCAATGCTGTC
The DNA here is from genome assembly GCA_047622345.1 of Gammaproteobacteria bacterium. Classification (GTDB taxonomy): domain Bacteria; phylum Pseudomonadota; class Gammaproteobacteria. The sequence continues at coordinate 11,256 of JBLHOA010000047.1, forward strand.
GATGGTGAATTCCTGTGGGGCGATAATCTCGCCCAGCTTGACTTCCTTCAAGCGGCTGAGTACGTGTTCGGCGCGAGCGGGACACTCGAAAGGAGGGACTAACTGTCCACCATATAGTTCGCTTTTGGCGTCGCGCAATGCATGTTTCTCGCTGTAAACACTAAGCATGATTAATCTCCGTTTAAGATTCGTTTGTCGAGTTGGTAGTCGCTGAAATCATAGGCTTTCTGGTAGGCTGCAGCGGCGTCAAACACGCGTTGGTCGTCGTAACTGCGCGCGACCAGTTGAATGCCGGTCGGCACCCCGTTGGCGGCGGTGCCGCTTGGCACCGACATGACCGGGCAGCGACTGAGCATATTAAAGGGGAAGGTGGCCGACCAGTGCTCCTCGCTGACGCGGTGAATTTCACCGTTGATTTCGACGATACTGTCGGGCCAGGTGGTATCCACCGGAACCCCGGTGGTGGTCAGGGTCGGGCAGATGAAGAGTTCGTATTCATCCATCAACGGGCCGAAGCGGTTGTACATGGCAACGGTGGTTTCGAGTGAACTGATGTACGCCTGCGGATCTGACTTCTGCGCATTTTCTAAAAACCAGACCGTATAATCACAAAGCTCATCACGATGAGTGTCGAGCACATTGCCCATGGTCGCCGCCCAGCCATGCGCCCAATATTGCTGGGCAGCTTCGATGATCGATTCATCCCAGTTAATGTCGACTTCTTCGACCGTTGCCCCGAGCGAACGGAATACCTCGAGCGCCTGCAGGGTGTTTCTGCGCACACTGACATCGACTTCGAGAAATCCGAGGTCCATGGAATAGGCGATTTTCCAACCACGTAGATCGGTCTTATCGCAGTTGACCTGAATGCGTTCGCGCAGCGATGCGATGTCCTGATTGTGCGGGCCCGAAATAATGTTCTGCATCAAAGCGACATCGTCGACGGTTCGCGCCATCGGGCCCGAGTGGCTGTAAAAATCGAGGTTAAATACTGGCAGTTCGGGGTTACGTCCGTAGGGTGGTTTGTAACCGACAATGCCGCAAAGTGCAGCGGGAATACGAATAGACCCGCCGATGTCGGTTCCGGTAGCAAGGGTAGTCATGCCCGCGGCAAGGGCCGCGCCTGAACCACCCGAAGAACCACCCGGGGTAATGTCCAGGTTCCAGGGGTTATGTGTCTGGCCCCAGAGGCGGGAGTGACAGGAGCCGAGCAGGCAGAATTCCGGAGTAGTGGATTTGCCGTGTGCGATTGCTCCGGCATCGAGCAGGCGTTGAATCAGAACATCGCTTTCGTCGTCAATACGGTCTTTATAAACAATCGATGCCCAGGTCCGGCGCTTGCCCGCCAGTTTAAATTCGTCTTTGACGACGAATGGGATTCCTTCAAGCGGTCGCTGGGTGCCCCGCTGGTAACGCTGTTCGGCCAATTTGGCGGCGACCAACGCTTCTTCAAAATAGGTTTCGGTGAAGGCATTAATGGCGCCATTCACGGTTTCAATACGATCGATGATCGCCTTAAGTAATTCAACTGGTGACAGCGATCGATTGGTAAATCGTCTTAACGCTTCGGCGGCCGAAAGATAACAAAGTTGTTCGTTCATAGTTGATCACTCATAACAAAACGCCCGGTTGTGCAATGCAATCAAACCGGGCGTTCCATCAACTAACGACTTTACTGAAGAACTTTAGTCCAGACGCGATCGTAGAGCTTGATCGACTTCTGGCTGCAAGTCTGGCTGAAATGAACCGGTATGCTGGGGTCGATGTTAATTTCAGGTGCTGTACCAAGCGCAGGATCGATAAACGGCGCGATCGCTTTGGCATCGAGTGGTGATGCATACCGGGCCGAATTCGAGATGTTTGCACCGTTTTCGGCATCCATCATGAAGTTGATGAACTTCTCGGCATTGGCTTTATTCGGCGCACCCTTGGGTATAACCAGGCTATCAAACCAGCCGATAATGCCTTCTTTGGGATGAACGTATTTCAATTGCTTAGGGCCATTCTCTAAGCGGTTCTTCATCGAATAACCATCCCAATGACTGCTGACGAGAATTTCACCGCTGGACAGGTTGGCGATCATCGTTTCCGAATTATAAACTTTTACATGTTGCTTTTGACCGAGCAACAGGTTTTGTACCTTTCTCATGTCCTGTGGGCTTTCGTTGCACTGGTCGAGGCCGAGCAACATCAGTGCCAGCGGGATAACTTCGTCAGGTGTACGAAAGACCTGAACTTTTCCCGAAACCGAAGCATTCGGTGAAAAGAATTCGCGTAAGGAATCGCCGGGGCCATCGTAACCGTCCATGTTGATTGAGAACGATGTGGTACCCATTTGATAGGGGGCGGTATATTCCTGATTCGGGTCCCAGGGTGGATTTTTCCATCGGTTATCAACATTTTTATAGTTGGGCATTCCCTTTATATTGGCTTTTTCCAACATACCTTCGGAAATCATGATGGTGACGAAGTTCTGACTCGGTACTACGACGTCATAACCGGTGGCCCCTGATTTTAACTTCGCCAGCAGGGTTTCATTCGAATCGTAGGTGTCGATATTCACCTTAATGCCGGTTTCCTTTTCAAATTTCACAAGTAATTCGGGTGGGGTATAGTCGACCCAGTTGTAAAAGTTCAGTTCACCGGCGGCGAATACCGAAGTGCTGAAAACAGCGCTCGCGGCAAAAACAGCTGCTTTTTTCAATAAGCTAGTGTGCATAGGTTGTGCCCTCATTTTGTTTTGATATAAACCAGTAGATACCGACCAGTGATACAGAGACCAGGAACAGGACGGTGGATACTGCATTGATTTCAGGTGAAACACCTAAACGGATCATGCCGTAAATATACAACGGCAAGGTGGTGGCGCCGGCGCCGGCGACCATCAACGAAATTATAAAATCATCGATCGAGATGATAAAAGCAAGAATGGCTCCGGCGATAATACCGGGCTTTAGCTGCGGTAATACCACGTACCAAAGCACCTGGAGATCATTCGCGTACAGATCGCGCCCGGCTTCCTGCAGGGTGTCGTCCATGCCGGCGAGGCGCGCGCGGATGGGCATAAAGGCGAAGGGTATGCAGAACACAATATGGGCAACAATGATCGAGCTCAAGCCTAAGGGAAACTTGATCGCGGCGAAAAAAGTCAGCGTGGCAACCGCAGTGGCGATTTCGGGAACAAGCAGGGGCAGACTGATAATGCCGAGGCTGAGCGTTTGCCCACGAAAGTGGCCGCGTGACAGTACCAGCGCAGCCATGGTGGCGAATAAAGTAGACGCAATTGTGGCAATCGTACCGACGATCAGGCTATTGATGATGGCATTTTGAATCGCTTCGTTGGAAAAAGCCTTGGTATACCATTTGGTACTGAACCCGGTCCACACCTGCGCGATACGGTTGTCGTTAAATGAGAAGCCGATTAATACCGCGATTGGGGCATAAAGATAAACAAAGAATATGCCAGCCCATATTTTCAACCAGGGAATTTTACCCCGGTTGGTGGTTGAACTCGATCGACCGATATTGCTCGCCATGGGTCAGTTCCCGATCTGTTCGCTTTTACGCGATGCTTTGATGTAAAAGAACGAGCCGAAAGCAACGAGCATTAATAACAACATGGTCAGCGCGCCACCAAAGGGCCAGTTGCGTGCCGATGAAAACTGAAACTGAATCAGATTGCTGAGCATCATTTTTTTGCCGCCACCGAGTACCGAGGGCGAAATAAAATCACCAAGGCTAAGGACAAAGACCAGAATGCAGCCGGCAATAATTCCAGGCGTACACAACGGAATAACAATTTGCCTGATCACCGTCCAGCGATTGGCATACAGATCGTGGCCGGCCTCGACAAGTCCGAAGTCGAGCTTTTCCAGGCTGGCGTAAATCGGCAGAATCATTAGCGGTATGTAGCTGTACACCAGGCCGACACCGATCGCGAGATTGCCATACATGAGTTCCAGTGATTCATCGATCAGCCCGAGTGCCAGCAGTGGCTGTTCGATCATACCGTCCTTGCCCAGAATGAGTATCCACGAATAGGCGCGGATCAGCAGGTTGGTCCAGAAAGGAATGGTGACCAGTAATAACAGCATGTCGCGCTTCTGGCCACGTTGCTGGACGATGTACCAGGCGACCGGAAACCCCACTAAAAAAGATATAGTCGTGCCGATGCTGGCAAGCACGATCGAGCGCCAGATTATTTGCAGATAGACCGGCTCGAAGATCAGGCTGTCGTCGAGGTCGCGTTCGAAAAACAGTTGTATCCAGGCCTCGATGCTGTAGCCGGCTTCGACTCCGCCGTAGGAACTCGCCGGTTTAAACGAATAGAGCCCGAGCAGGGCGATGGGTAACACCATGAAGACGAAAATGAAAATTAACGACGGCGCAAGCCCGAGCCATCGACGAGCGACTGGATTTGCCGGGAGCTGTATTTTCATCGCGGCTAATCCTCGAGCAAGGTCGCAGCGCCGTTGGCGACCTGAAGCCCGATTTTGTCGCCAATCGCGGGTAATTCCATTTCGAGGTCGACATTCTGACAGCGGACTTCGATGTTGGTCATTTCATCGATCTGGATATCCAGATAGGTATCGGTGCCCATGTAGGTTGATTCGATAACCGTGCCCGATAGACGACCCTGATCGACGCTGCACAGGTCAAATTTTTCCGGCCGGATGGCAAGCGTTACCTGGTCGCCTTTTTTGTGTTCTGAGGTATTACTGACGATGAATTCGATCGGCCCGTGGCGACAGATATAACTATCACCGGACACCGAATCGACGGTGGCCTCGATCAGATTGACATCGCCGATGAAATTGGCAACAAACTGATTGCGCGGGCGTTCGTAAATCATTCGCGGGCTATCGAGTTGTTGCAATTCGCCCTGCGACATGACCGCGACACGATCGCTCATGCTCATTGCTTCTTCCTGATCGTGGGTAACAAAAACAAAGGTAATACCCGTTTCGCGTTGGATCCGTTTTAACTCGCTGCGCATCGCCTGGCGTAGTTTCAGGTCAAGCGCGGATAATGGTTCGTCGAGTAAAAGCACTTTCGGGCGCGGCGCGAGCGCGCGTACCAGGGCAATGCGTTGCTGTTGGCCGCCCGAGAGTTGATTGGGCATGCGGTCGCCAAAATCGTCCATTTTTATCAACGACAGCATATCTTTGACTACAGTGGCGATGGCGGATTTGGACTCGCCCTTCATTTTTAAACCAAAGCCGATATTTTCAGCAATGGTCATATGGGGGAATAGTGAATAGCTCTGGAATACAGTATTGACCGGTCTATCGTTGGGGTCGAGTCCTTCGAGGTGATCGCCGAATAGTAGAATTTCGCCCTTGGTCGGTTGCTCAAACCCTGCAATCAAACGTAACAGCGTTGTTTTACCGCAGCCCGAGGGACCGAGCAGAGTGAAAAATTCATTGTCGCGAATAGCCAGGCTGACTTCGCGCAGCGCGATAACAGGCGCCGACTCGCTGCCATAGTGTTTGACGACTTTGTTAGCCGTGATTGCAATGGTTTCGTCATTCATGCGCTAGCTGGTTTTTATACCCTTTAACAGGGTGTTCCTCTTCGGTTAAGATTATCCTTCTTTTTATAATTATTGAGCCATTCTACTTCAAACAATTTACCCGCTTGCCGGGCAATGTGATCACAATGGCGCGAGCTAT
>JBLHOA010000048.1:0-16549 GCA_047622345.1 Gammaproteobacteria bacterium
TACTTCGGTTACCTCAACCCCGCAGCGAATCGGGGCGTTGATCATTGCTGCGTATTCGACAAAATAATCCGCAACGCGCTCCTTCGGCGCAAAAGCCTCGGGGTCGACGTCGGAAAATTCCAGATTCGGAAAGCGGTCGTGCCAGGCCGGGCCATTAGCCACCAGCGAGTCCCATCGCCCCGTGCGCCATTGTTCGGCAATACGATTACGTTCCAGCACCAGATGGGGGACGCCGGCGTTACTCAGGTGTTCGCTCATCGCCACCCCGGCCTGACCGGCACCGACTACCAGCGTGTCTATTGATTCAGATGGCATCGTTGACGCCTCTGTAGGAAAAATAATGCTGCTGTTGTCGGCGCTGAATCATGCTTACCTCGCGTTTTGATAGGCCTCGAGCGCGATATTGCTTCGCGCTATCGGAACCGGATCCGCTATAGTGCCGAACTGGTTCGCTTTAATAAAATATTTTTTATGAAGGGTTTGAATAGAAATTATTAAATCAGGAATGAGTTTCATTAATCCCGCTGCCCCACTATGCTCGAATTGAATCGCAGCTACGCTGTCGTCTTTCGATGCAGTGGTGTATCGCCCCGGGTTTATCGAAGGCTTATACTTTTTGAGAGGATGGAGCAATGAAGGCAAACAGAAAGATATTCCCCGATCGAGTGGGAGTGAACAATTCGATTCGGCTTTGATCACCAACATCAATATAGTCCCCAGTGCTCAGTAATCGAATCGATTACCATCGCGATCTGCTTCGGCAGTTGCCTTACAAATATTTGCGCCAAATGACATGGTCTATGCAGTCAATGCGACCTTACATATTTCAAACAAGCGAAAATCATATGCTAGCTGTATCGCTAAATCCAGTCGAAATGGTTGCCATTCTTTAGCGTGCTAATGAGTCGATTTTTGCTCTTCCCCAGCATGGCTTATCGGTCTTTGTCGGTTTAATGGTTATTGCTATAAGGTCGACAGGAATTGATTAAGTCCAGTAAACAGATGGTTCTAATTTGCCAATTAGGTGCCTTGGTCGTTGATGTTAGCGGCAAAACTCTATGCTAATCTGCAATTCAAATAAATCACAGAAAATATGCGATGGCCAACGATCAAATGCCCGATCTCGAAGGGATCATCTGTGCAGCGCAAGCGATAAGCCCCTATCTTTCTCCAACACCGTTGCTGCGCTCGGAATTGTTATCGCGAGCCCTCGAAGCCGATGTCTGGTTGAAGTACGAAACGATGACGCCGATTGCCTCTTTCAAGATTCGTGGCGCCTTGAATGCGGTCATCAATGCAAAACAGGCCGGTGCCGAAGGCGTAGTGACCTCCTCTACCGGAAATCACGGGCAGGGAGTAGCCTATGCGGCGCGCGAACTCAGTTTGTCGGCAGATATATTTCTACCCAGCCCGGCCAATCAGGTGAAGGCAAAAATGATCGAAGCCTTTGGTGGCCGTGTGCACGAGCATGGCGATGACTTTGATGTCGCCAAGCTCGCCGCCATCGAATTTGCCGACCGGCGCGGTTACCGTTTCATTAATGATGGCGAAGCGACCGACGTGATGGAAGGCGCCGGTACTATAGCCCTGGAAATTGCGCGCGAACTGGCGCAGATCGATTTGTTGTTGATTCCTATGGGGGGCGGAAATTTGAGTGGCGGCTGTGTCACCGCGATGAAAGCGCTGCAACCCGACGCGCGGGTCATTTCGGTACAGGCGAAAGGCTCCGCCGCGGTAACCGAAAGCTTTCATCAGCGCGAGATTGTCGAACGACCGATTGCAACCATTGCGGATGGGTTGGTGACGCGACTGCCAGCGGAGTTTGCGATGACCGTATTATGGAAATTACTGGACGATGCCTGGCTGGCAAGCGATGACGATTTACTGGCAGCGACTCACAGCCTGATGGCGAGTGCCCATGTTCTGGTTGAACCCGCCGGTGCTGCTGCACTGGCCGGTGCTTGCCAGCATCGGCAACAGATAAAGGGCAGGCGGGTTGTTTTTATTCTCACCGGTGCCAATATCAGCAGCGAGTTGTTGCAACGGGCACTCGCGACTGCACCAATAATTTAATGGTCGTTGCATCAACAGTACTATCGGCTTGAGCAGATGCACAGCGTAAAAGGTTTCGTGTCGGGCAGGGTTCAGGGCGTCGGCTTTCGTTATTTCGTCAAGGCTCGGGCCGATAAGGAAAAACTGGCGGGATTCGTACGAAACCTGGCTGACGGACGGGTCGAGTTTTTCCTGCAGGGCGACCAACCCTTAGTCGAGTTGGTGGTCGGGCAGATTAGAGTTGGTCCCGATTATTCGTGGGTTACCGGGATGCTAATTGATGCGGCGGCGTCAGATCCCAACTTGCTGAGCTTTGAAATACGTCGATGACTCGCCGCGACTTGTCCTTAATTTAAAACCGGAGGTTCACCATGGAATTCAGCCTGTTCAATCTTGCTTCGCACGTCGACAGAAATTTATCTCAGGCCGATGTGCTCGAGCAGATGAAAGCGATGGTTGCCATTGCGGATGACGGTGGATTTGATATTGCCTGGTTTGCCGAACATCATTTTTCAAGCTATTGCGTGATGCCATCGCCGCTGACCACGGTTGCACACATGGCTGGTTTGACCCGGAATCTACGCCTTGGCCCTGCGGTTGTGGTTATGCCCTTTTATGAGCCGGTTCGGCTGATCGAGGATATCTTCTACGTCGATCAACTCACTGAAGGTCGACTGGTGCTCGGGCTTGGCACTGGTTACCAGCCGCGTGAGTTTGACAAATTCGGATTCGATATCGATACCCGCCTCAACCGCGGCCTCGAAATTTGGGATGCACTCGACGCTGCCGCGCGAACCGGGGTTATCGATTTTCATGGCAAACATGTGGATATCGACAATGCGGCGCTTGCGATTGGACCATTGCAAAATCCCATTCCTATCTTTGCCGTGGGCAACCACCCCGAGGTGCGTCGGCGAATTCTCGAACGTAACGCAACTCCACTTTGCGGCATCGGCTCAAATCCGCCTGCATTTATTGGAACCTTAAAAAAGCTGCTGCTGGAGACGGCCGATGAACTCGGTATTGATCACCCCAAGGTACCGCTCGCGGTGCAACGTTATGTATTTATCGTCGATAGTAAACGCGGGGCCTTGCAGGCAGCGGAACAGGTGTTACATCACAACCGTCTGGTAATGAACATGCGCGGAGCGGACCCGTTGATGGATGGGCCCTTCCTGCAGGCACCGTCGTTTGAGAACGAACCCACAGCCGAACAAATGCTCGAATATTCCTTGATCGGCGATGCTGATACGGTGGCTGAAAAAATCGTTAGCGAAGCCCGCGAATTCGGGGTCAGTCATCTCAGTGTGTTTATGCAATTTGCGGCGATGCCTTATGCGGCGACGCGTAAATCACTGGAAACCTTTTGCGAAAGAGTCATTCCCGAAGTCAATAAATCACTGGAGCAGAAATGAATAATCGTGTTGCCTTAGTCACCGGAGCCGCGCGCGGCCTCGGTCGTGCGGTGGTCGAGCGAATGCTGGAAGAGGGCTTCGCCGTCTATCTTGCCGATGCCCGGCAAGATCTATTGGAAATAACACTTGAGGAATTGAAGGATTATACCTCGTCGGCCGAGGGCCGACTGGTCGAGGGGCGGGTATCGGATGTGCGTGACCAGGCCGCCTGCGAGGCTGCGGTTTCTGCCTGTGTCGAAACTTTCGGTCGACTCGATGTGTTAGTCAATTGCGCGGGCGTTTACCCGCGCGCGGAAATCTTATCGATTAGCAAAGAGGACTGGCACTTCGACCTCGATATCAATGTGTTGGGCACTTATTTTATGATGGCGGCGGCGGTGCGCGCGATGAAATCGAACCCGGGTGGCTACATCGTCAATATCTCATCGATCGACGCGTTTACCGCGCACGAACACAATGCGCACTACGCGGCGTCGAAGGCCGCTGTGGTGAGTTTGACGCGTTCGTTTGCCGTCGCATTTGCAGGTGTTGGAATTATGGTTAATTCGGTTGCTCCGGGTCCGCTTGCCACCGAGGCGGCAAAAACGATGGGCTGGTATGACGATATGGTTGCAAGTCTGCCAACCCGTCACCCAATCGAACCCGTCGAAATCGCCGATGCGGTGGTTTATCTATCGCGATCGCAGAACAAAAGTATTACCGGGGAACAGTTGATTGTCTCGGGTGGGCTGGTGCTAGCCTGAGCTGATAATTTAGTTAACTGGCACTTACTTAAGCCCAAAAGCCTGGATTTTCACAATAAGTCCCAAATATAAATGCAAACAAAGCGGTAAGGTCGGATAATCGGTGAAACTTTTCGCGAAGTAAACCGCAGGCGGCGTAGCCGCCGAGGCATTCGCGAAATGTTTCACCGATTGTCCGTTCATAGCTGGATTTTTATAACGCGTGTGTGAGCTTAAGTAAGTGCCATTGTTAACGGTCACCTTAATTCACACCTTAGTTACATCAGGCACAAAAAAAGGCCACCAATTTGGCGGCCTTTTAAGTTACTTTTGAGAAAGGCTGTCTGAAATCCCGCATGAAACGGATCTGACAAAGCGTGAAAACCTTCCAGCTTCGATCAGACCCTGATTGTTGCTCCGGGAATACTGACGCCTTGCTCCAATATCTCTATAGACACTAGATCACCTCCTTTTATGTTGTTGCGAATGTCGTAAATCATGCCATAAATTTCAGCGCTGTCAATACTATCGACATAGCCGGTTTGTTTGAATCAACTCGTTAGTTAAAGCTGAATTTCCGGTGGGCAGGGGGGTGGTTATGACATCACTCAGAGCATCGATTTAGGCTGTATCAAATACTGTCGCCGCCGTTTCATCCAGCTATCGCCTTCCGGGCTGCCATCATGATAGGTATCGAACCAGTGATCCCAGGGTGTCTCAAAAGTATCGTAGTTACAGTCATAAAAGCGATGATGCAGTTGATGGGAAAAATCACCCAGCCTGAATTTAATATTTTTGCCAATGAGCAGGTTTTCGTAGCCGCAATGCGAAGTGATCGCGGTTATCATTTGCAGCTGGATGATAAAAATCGCATGCAGCGGATGCGATGGAATCAGCAGCAACACGAGCACGCCGGCAAGCCAGACCGAATGCTCGAGTGGATGCATCGCCGCAACTGACCAGGGACCGACATTGGTATTTTTGTGGTGCCAGTTATGCGCCAGTTTGTACAGGGCAGGAATGTGGAACACCCGATGCTGCCAGTAAAAATAAAAACCGCTCCACCAGGGAATGATAAAGAGTAGCAACACAAACCAGATGGTATTGTCTTCGAAGCTGATCATTGTTGCTATGCCGTTGGCATAGGCCCACATCATCAGCACTTCATAAAATGTCCAGAAAGCAACTGCGCTGGTTAACACCCAGAACATATTATCCAGAACCTGGTTGTTAAAATGGAAAAGCCTGTAGTTACGCTCCAGGTCCCGGGGTCATATTTTTGCTGTTGTTGTTTTTTGTAGGTATATGAAGTACAGGTGCAATCCACCGGCGACGAGTGAAATGATGAGCAGATTACGCAACTAGATGTGCGCTATCCAGTCCGCCGAAAACTCGCGGCAACGTTCCAGCGCTGGCGAAAGGTAGTACCAGCATAGAATGGAAATACCGAGTACATAAATACGCGCGCCGAGTAAAGTCCAGGATCCGGCAATGTATTGCAGGCTCTTTCCAACGCGCGGAGGCCAGGCGTAAAATGGTGCTAGTTGTGTGCTCAAATCCGGGCGGTAGTTCCACCGGGACTTTGATTTTTTTCATTCACCTGATCCACAAGAGTTCGGTTTCCGAATAGTTTATGCAGCACTGGCCGCACCTCCGCTTGCCAGGTTGAGGAATTCCTCGATCTGCGTTGCGACGGCCTGGCGTTGTTCGGTTAAAAAAGAGCGCATTTCCCAGGCATTGATAGTGAGTCCAATGACCAGACTGGAAAGCAGCAATAATGCGGTCAGCTTGAGCCCGATTGATTTTTTTAGGGTATTAAATATGAGCATATTGACTCCTTCGGAATATTTGTGACTCGCTGAGTTAATTACTGTTGCCAGGGTTTATTCCGTTAATTAATAGAACTATCGGCCAGAATATGAAAACCTGGGTAAAAACTGTGGGTTTTATTTAGGTGAGGACAGCTAACTGGCGCTGTATCGCTTAGAGGATTCGCATAATTCAGATACCTCGAAATATCGATCATTCGGAGTCTGGTTTTAGCGATCGAATTACAGCGGGGAAGAGGTACACTGCCGCTTGAGTTAAGAGATTCAGGTTATTGATGGTTAGTGCGATTTGGCCGCTAGAATCGAGCGAAAAATCAACGAGGAGATCGATAGAATGTCATCAAAGTTAAGTTTACGCGGTGAAAGATTGCCGATTGAAGCCTATCAGGCGATCAGCATCGTAAGTGCTATCTTTGTTGCTCTGGGCTGTAGGGATGATACTGCGATTGCGGTTGCGACTCACCTCGCGGATACCAGTCTTTGTGGCATGGAGAGCCATGGTCTGATGCGTTGCCTGCAATATGCCGAGCAGTTTCAAAACGGTTATTTGTGCGCTTCCGCCGAACCCCGCGTCATTACCACGGCGCGAGGCACGCAGGAAGTCGATGGTGGTGGGGGCATTGGCATTCCCGCGATGCAGCTCGCCTATCAGCAGGGTATGGAGATGGCAGGCGAAAGGGGTATTTCGGCGCTCGCCATTCGCCATGTCGGCCACACCGGGCGGCATGGCGCCTTTGCTGACGATGCCGCCGATAAAGGGTTTCTGACGATTTGCACCGGTGGTGGCAATCGACACAGCTGGAGTCAGGTAACCCCTTACGGAGGGGCGAAAGGCAAGTTGCCGACGAACCCCTGGTGCGCCGGTATTCCCGGTGGCGAGCAGGGGCCGGTGGTGATGGATTTCGCCACCTCGAAAATTGCCGGCGGCTGGATTTACGCGGCGCAAAGTGCCGGTGCGTTATTACCCGAAGGTTGCGTAATTGATGCGCAGGGCCAGCCGACCCGCGAGGCGGACGATTATTTTAATGGTGGCGCTATCCTCCCGGCCGGGGGTCAGAAAGGTTACGCGATGGCATTAGTGGCCGAGCTAATCGGTGAAGCCATGCTTGGCCCGTCGACTACCGAATGCAACTGGTTGCTGATTACGCTCGATGCAACGCGCTTTCGTGAGCCCTCAGCGATGCAGGCAGCGGCCGAAGCGGTACTGGATGAAATGCGACGCTGTCCTCCGGCGCAGGGCTTCGATCGTGTCGAAGTTCCCGGTGAGCGCGAGCGCAACTTTCGTGCGCAATCAAATGGGGTCATTTTAGTGCCAGAGCAAACCTGGCTTCAGATAGTTGAATTGCATGCCAGTCTGGTCGTGCCGAACAAATAATGAATAATAGCAATGGCATAACTTAAGCTGATTTTTAATTCGATGAAAACAGGAAGACATTCTGTAAACTGGCCGACTGCTAACGAAAAGGCAGAGTGGCCTTAGTGTCGAAAACTAAAGGGCATTCGCAGTGGTGACTGTCAATCGATCGACTGTCGACTCACAATCAAAACGGGCATTTATTTAGCCCGGCGTACGAGGGTAGGAAAAATGCGGGCTGAAAGTAAAAGGAAGCGACGTCGCAGCGAGCCTGGGCTACTGCAGTCACGCGCGGAGCACCCGTCAATGAAGGGAACAACCGGTGGAAAATATCAACCACTGGATACGACTGATTTGCCTCGAATTGATCAGGCAGTGCGCAGCATTCTATCCGATGTCGGAATGACCGAAGCCCCCGCAATCGTGACCGATCGTGTTACCGGCGCTGGCGGTCATCAGGATGGCGACGGGCGGCTTCACTTCCCGGGGGATTTAATTGAAAAAGCATTACAGGGTCTGGCGCGTGAATTCACCCTCTGCGGGCAGGTTCCGGAGCATGACCTGCGGCTGGGTTTAGCGCAGGTCCATGTGGGCTCGGGCGGAGCAGCGCCGCTGATACTCGACCTCGACAGCGGGCATTATCGTGAGTCGACTCTGCGCGATCTCTACGATGCCGCCCGGCTGGTCGATAGCCTTGATAACATTCATTTTTTCAGTCGGTCGATGGTTGCACGCGATATGCCTGATTTAAAAACCCTCGATATCAATACCGCCTATGTCTGCCTTGTAGGGACGCAGAAGCATGTTTTCGCAGCGGCCTCAGAAGCTTCCAGTGTCGAGGGTATTGCGCGCATCTGCTACGCCATTGCCGGTTCGCGAGAAGCCTTTCTGGCGCGTCCATTTCTATCGCTGAATTGCAACCTGTCGGTGCCGCCGTTGCGATTCGACGCCGAATCCTGCGAGATTGCTGCCGAAGCGGTTCGTTTCGGCATTCCATTGCACTCGAATACCTTCGGTCAAATGGGGGCATCGAGCCCGGTAACCATAGCCGGAACTATTGCGCAAACGATCGCCGAGACCCTCTCCGGGATGATATTTGCCTGGTTGCTCGACCCCGACGCAAAAGTCATATTTGGCACGAGGCCGATGCTCACCGACCTGCGCACTGGCGCGATGAGCGGTGGCAGCGCCGAAGGGGCGATCGCCACAGCCGCCTGTGTGCAGATGGCAAATTATTATCGTTTAGTTAATTCGGTGATAGCCGGGGCCACCGATAGCAAGATTGCCGACGCGCAAAGCGGATACGAAAAAAGTCTTACCGTAACTCTTGCCGCGCAGGCGGGGTCAAATTTAATCACTCAGGCCAGCGGCATGCAGGCCAGCCTGATGGGCTGTGCGCTGGAAAGCTATGTTATCGACAATGACATGCTGGGCATCATCATGAAATCCTTGAGTAGCATCGAAGTTAACGACGAAACCCTTGCGCTCGGTGCCATCGATGAAGTTGCGCATGGCGAGGGGCATTTCCTCGGCCGCAGTGAAACCCTGGCGCGCATGCAAAGCGACTTTGTTTACCCTGAAATTGGTGACCGCCGTAGTATCGACGAATGGGAAGCCGAAGGTAGCAAGGATATTCGCAGCGTCGCTATTGAACGAACCCGGCAGATACTGGGCCAGCATTATCCGCATCACCTATCCGATGAACTCGATCGCGAATTGCGCGAGCAGTTTGATATTCGATTGCCGCGCTCGGCAATGCGGGCCGAATAAACTTTTGACGCTTATGGCGGCTATGTTTTGCACAACCCGGACGAGCCGGGTTTAGCTAGCCCGCAGCAGCACAATTGTCTGCCACCGGATTTCACTGCTCAAACGTTCAACGGGTTGCTATCGGTGCTCAGCATATTGCCCGTGATTAAGTGATAGTCAAAAGGAAAACGAGTGACTACTATAGTTCGACCTGCTACCAAGAGCCCAGCATGAACAAGCAGCAAACAATGATAATTTCCACCAGTTTCACCAATGATCTGCTGCGGCTGGAGTGGAGCGACGGCAGTCACAGTGAGTTTCACTCAATCTGGTTGCGTGATAACTGCCGCTGCGCTGATTGTGGTGATCCTTCGATAGGCTATCGTCAACTTCGCCTGAGCGCTCTCGAGCTTGACTGCAGGCCGGTCGAAATCGAAGTTGAATCGTCGAAGCTGCTGATCAACTGGGAAGACGGTCACCAATCCTGCTTTGCCTTCGATTGGTTACGCGAATACGACTACGGTGAGCAGGCCCGCCGCGCAAAGGCCTTTACACCGAAACTCTGGGATGACGATTTCCGCGCTAATCCGCCGATTTACGATTACGCTGAAATCACCGCTAGCGATGCTGCGCTTTATCGCCTGCTCGAACAGGTCCGCGACTACGGACTCTGTTTCCTGCGTGGGGCGCCGGCCGAAGCGGGGATTGTGGAAAAACTCGCGCTGCGTTTCGGAATCCCTCAGGAGTCCAATTTTGGGCGTGTCCAGGACTTGATGTTTAACCCGGCAGAGCGCAGCATCGCCAGCGATATCAAAGCGTTGAAACTGCATACCGATGAACCTTATCGGGCATCGCCACCCGGCTTACTATTGTTTCACTGTATTGCCAACGACCAGACCGGGGCCGGGTCATCGACGTTTATGGATGGCTTCGAAATTGCCGAACGATTGCGTGCGCATGATAGCGAAGGCTTTTCGGCGCTTTGTAATTTTTCGCAATCTTTCCGTCGACATTTTAGTGGGGATGTGGATCTGATAACTGAATTTCCTGTGCTTAGTGTTGATGAATTCGGTAATCTCAGTGGCATTCGAATTAATGATCGGGTTGCCGCGCCACTCGCTATTCCTGCCGCGCAAATGGACATTTATTATCGCGGTTTGCGTTATTTGCTACAGCAATCTGAAGATGAAACTCTGGCGTTGAATCTGACCCTACAACCCGGGGACATCGCTATTTTTGATAACCATCGCATACTGCACGGGCGTACCGATTTAACCGTTGACGGAAAACGCTGGTTGCAGTGGGTGCAGATCGAACGGGGCGACTTTCATTCCAGTCTGCGCATTATCGCCGACCGACTCGGACTGCCGCGTGACGCCACAGCATTGCTGAAAGGCGCCTACGGTTCATCCCCGGGCTGGAAGAAACCAATGAATTAGGCCGCTCGCGTCAGGGAGGCAATGTCCCCGTCCCGGCGCATAAAGCTGATAATGAATGACAAGATAATGAGAATGCAATGAAGGTATTACTAGTGACCGGTAGTAGCCGCGGGATCGGTGCGGAAATTTGCCGCAAGGCGGCGGCAGATGGCTGGAAAATTTGTATCAACTATGCGCGCTCGGCCGTCGAAGCGGATGCTGTGGTAGCGCAGATTCGTGAGCAGGGCGGCATCGCCATTGCTTTACAGGCGAATGTTGCCGACGAAGCGCAGGTCGTCACCATGTTCGAACGCATCGACCTGGAACTCGGCCCGATCACCGGGCTGGTGAATAACGCCGGAATCAATGGTGGCGGTAGCCGTGTCGACGAAATGGATGTTGCGGTGTCGAAGCAGGTTTTCGAGGTCAATGTACTCGGTGCCTTTATTTGTGCGAAGCACGCAATCAAACGCATGGCAAAACGCTATGGCGGCAATGGTGGTTCGATTGTCAATATTTCTTCGGCCGCATCCAGGCACGGTGGGCCTTTTACCTATGTCGATTACGCGGCATCGAAGGCGGCCCTTGATACCTTTACCATCGGTCTTGCCAAGGAGCAGGCCGATCAGGGGATCCGTGTCAACTGCCTTCGCCCGGGTGTGACCATGACCGAGATCAGCGCCGACTACGCCAAACAACATCCCGAATGGCTGGAATGGGTACTTCCGCAGGTGCCGCTGGCGCGTCCGGCTGAAGTGGGTGAAATAGCCAACGGCGCGATGTTCCTGCTGTCGGAGCAAGCCTCCTATGCCACCGGTGCCATTTTTGACCTCAGTGGTGGTTGGGTCAGTCCGTAAGAAACAGTAACCATTAGTGCGAGGCCTTGATCGCGAGTATCGACTGGTTTCGCAGCGTTTTCAGCTTGCCAAGCTGGTCGTCAGTTATTTTGGTCGCATCATTATCCGCACTTTCGATATAAATGAATGCGATCGGTGATTTTTTAATCGAAATCGGAAAAATGATGAAATTTTTTGCACCGATATTCTGCTGATACCAGTCGGGTATTTTCGCCCGTATGTTTTCGTCACTGATATCTTCAATCTGAATATCAACGCCGTTCTTGAAGGCCACGTGAAAAACATCGGATCGGTAGGCCACCGGAATAACAAATTTATCGATTATGTCATCGACGCCCTCGCCGTAACCGAATCGTGCACGGATAGAGGTGGTATTTTTATCTTTCAGACATAAAATGACGCGGCCGTTCGGGAAGGCACGATAAATAGTTTCGAGTATCATTTGCATAACATGATTAATCGAGAAATCGTCGGTTAAGTTGTTGGTTATCTGCTGGATGCCATCGCTGAGCGCCTTATCACTAGACCTAATTTGCTCATCAGTATTTTCGAGGAGCACTTTTACGCTCTTCAGATCATTATATTCGGTCGAGTCTTCCGTTTGAGCTTGATCGGTTTGCTCCGGGTCATCGCGAGCCATGATTTGTTGATAAAAATGACTCTTCTCGAAATCAAATTGAATGGTTTTGGCGAACTGCTCCAGTTCCTTCATGCCCGACTTGATTAAAGTATTTACTTTTTTATGATCCAGCTTGAGTGCTTTGGAGTAATCGTTCGACAGAGCCTTAATCGCTTTGTGCTGCTTATCACTCGCTAACATCAAGCAAGTCGTCCAGTGAATTACTGAAATGCGAAATCAGTTGCAGCTGTTTGCCGGAGCTTTTCTTGGCGTTTATTTCAGTTTGTAATAGCGGCTTCATGCCATCAATTATCGATTCTGGAAACCCCCATTCGCGATCAACCGATATTCCGAGCTGGCTATAACTTGTCCCAATACCTTTATCGTCGCGCTCGATTCTGATGCCCCTCCCCCGGTTACCAGTTTGTCGATCGCCTGGCTTTCTTCATGTAGATAAAAGCGCACCAGAACCTTGCCCAGATGCTGCAAAAGGGAGCTTGGTTTCTTCATGATTCTTCATTTTAAGCCCAATAGACACTTCTTTGGCATCCGCTTCGGTAGAATTAGAGGTTTTACACAAGCACCTCAATTCACTCCTGAGCTTACAGTCAAGCTTCAGGCAGTTTGGCAGTTTAAAGGAGTTTAGCCAAATCAAAAGCAATCAATACCGGGTCAATCGGGACTGCAGTATTTCCGATGCAAGTTTCGAGGCCAATCATCTCTGGCGATACCTCGCTGACCGTTGGCAGCAGTATCGGTTTGAGATTATTGCACTCTGAAGACAGTAGTATCGATGCCTTGCTTAAGGATGCTGATAGCGCCATGTATAGGGCAAAAAAATCTGGCGATTCGGGAGTAGCTATATTCGACAAGTGAGTCGCTTCGACAATACCGAGCCCGGTTTCAGTTTGTCGTCGATATTCCAGCACCTTTGAAAGTAACCTTGTGGCTCTGCTTTTCGATCCGGTATTTTTGAGTTGCGAAGCTTATGCCTTCAATTAAAAGTGGTAGTAACCACTAACAAAGGCACCCTCGTATTCGATATTCGCGTCGAGATTATCGGCGTCATCCAGCTCCAGTGAAAATGTCCTGATACCACCCTCAATACCGAGCCCTCTATCCGACTCATAGCCCAGCATAATGGTGACGTCATCGGCGCTGCTGTCGTTAATGCTGAAGCTGCTGACATCGGTGCCGACATAAAAGCCGGTGAAAGGCAGATCGAACCTGGCAGACAGGTAGAACAGGGGAAGGGTTTCGTCTATCTTGACCCGGCTGGCCGTGGTGTTGGCACTCCCGGTCAGCGACACTTCTCCGTCGAAACGTTTTAAATCAAGCCCGATATCGAGGTTGATCCAGTTATCCAGAATTTCGTAATACAGGACAATATCGTCGTGGCTTAAATCGAAAGTCGAGCTGACGGTTTCGGCGGCATTATAGGTTTGCCCTTCGAAGGTGATACTACTATCCAGTGAATTTCGGCCATTGCTTTTCAGATCGAAGGTCTGGTATTTGAAGTTCGGCAATATTGGTAGCGGGTGCTCGAGTCTGAACCCCAGTGAAGAAGTCGACGGGGCACTGACATCCAGATCGCTGGAAAGATCGATACTGTTGCCACCGGTGCTGTTAAAACCACCGGAAAGGTCGGGGGCCCAATAATTTGCTTCGATCTTGAAACCAACAAAATCTGCCTGTGCAGGAATGGAAATTAGCAGCGCGAGCGCGGCAAATAGCGATGATTTTTGCATAATCTTCAAGGGAAGCGGGTCGTTGATTGACGCAGGGGATTATAGGCGATACCCCGTATATTGGAAGCTTTACTGAAGTAAAATAGTGAGCAAAGTAGTCGTTCAGTCATAATTTTAAGCTATCAATTTCGTAAATATATTTAAATTTATATTTGCATCCATATTGATTTAAACTGACCCGTCGGATTGAAACACCTCATCGTTAGCGGTGAATTTTGTTTCTGTGAAATCAACCTGATTACTAAACCTGGAGACCGAGATGGATACGAATAAAGCTGAAAAAGGGGGCAAGTGCCCTGTTATGCACGGTGCCTTGACTCGAATGAATGGGGTCGGCCGGTCTAGCCGGGACTGGTGGCCGAATCAGTTGAACTTGAAAATTCTCCATCAAAATTCGCCTATGTACCAGCCGCTGGGCGCAGAATTCAGCTATGCCGAAGCATTCAAACAACTCGATCTCGGCGCGCTCAAGCAGGATCTTGTTGCCTTGATGACCGATTCGCAGGATTGGTGGCCGGCCGATTATGGTCACTATGGGCCATTCTTTGTCCGCATGGCCTGGCACAGTGCCGGCACTTACCGTACCGGCGACGGCCGGGGTGGTGCGGGTTCGGGTTCGCAACGATTTGCCCCGATTAATAGCTGGCCCGACAACGGCAACCTCGACAAGGCACGCCGGTTGTTATGGCCGATCAAGCAAAAATATGGCAGTAGCATTTCCTGGGCCGACCTGATGGTCCTTACCGGTAACTGTGCGCTGGAGTCGATGGGCTTCAAAACCTTCGGATTTGCCGGTGGGCGTGAAGATATCTGGGAACCTGAGGAAGACATTTACTGGGGTACCGAAGATGAATGGCTTGGTGACAACCGCTACAGCGGTGAGCGTGATCTCGAAAAACCACTCGGCGCGGTGCAAATGGGGCTCATTTATGTCAACCCCGAGGGGCCGAACGGCAAGCCCGACCCACTCGCCTCGGCTCTGGATATTCGGGAAACCTTCGCGCGCATGGCGATGGACGATTACGAAACAGTCGCTCTCATTGCCGGCGGGCATACCTTTGGTAAGTGCCATGGTGCCGGTGATCCCATAAACGTCGGGGCAGAGCCCGAAGCGGCGGCAATGGAAGAGCAGGGCTTCGGCTGGAAGAACAGCCTGGGCAGCGGTAAAGGGGGTGACACCATCACCAGTGGTCTCGAAGGTGCCTGGACGACCAACCCGGTGCAATGGGATAACGGTTATTTCGATGTTCTGTTCGGCTTCGACTGGGAACTGGTGAATAGCCCGGCGGGTGCCTGGCAGTGGACTCCGAAAGATGATGCTGCGAAGCGTTCCGTACCGGATGCGCACGATGAATCAAAACGGCACGCACCGATGATGGCGACCACCGACCTCGCGCTTAAGATGGACCCGGTTTACGCGCCGATCTCGAAGCATTTCCACGAGAACCCCGAAGAACTCGCGGATGCCTTTGCGCGCGCCTGGTACAAGCTTACTCACCGCGACATGGGGCCGCTGTCGCGCTATCTGGGCGACCTGATGCCTGCGGAAGAATTGATTTGGCAAGACCCGCTGCCCGCAGTTAATGAGGAATCAATCGATGCCGAGGACGTCGCCGAGCTGAAGTCCAGGCTTCTTGACCTAGGGCACTCGATTTCAGCGCTGGTCTCCACGGCCTGGGCTTCTGCGTCGACCTTCCGCGGCTCGGATAAGCGTGGCGGTGCGAATGGTGCCCGCATCCGCCTGGCGCCGCAGAAAGACTGGGCGGTCAATCAGCCCGCGCGACTAGCGAAAGTTCTGGCGAGCATCGAAACGCTGCAGCAAGACTTTAACCAGGCGCAATCGAATAACAAGCGTGTATCTGTGGCCGATCTGATCGTGCTCGGTGGTTGTGCCGCGGTGGAGCAGGCAGCACGGAATGCGGGGCATGAGATAGTGGTTCCATTTGCGCCGGGACGAGCCGATGCATCGCAGCAGCAAACCGATGTCGAGTCATTCGCCGTTCTAGAGCCGGTCGCCGACGGTTTCCGCAACTACCTGAAGTCGGAGTTCAGTGTGTCGGCAGAAGAACTACTCATCGACCGCGCCCAATTGCTCAACCTGAGTGTGCCTGAGATGACGGTGCTGGTCGGTGGTTTGCGGGTATTAAATGCAAATTTCGATCAGTCAGCCAACGGCGTGTTTACGAAACGACCGGAAACGCTGAGTAATGACTTCTTTGTCAACCTGCTCGACATGCGCACAAGCTGGAAGGCCGTTGCAAAATCTGGAAATTTGTTTGAGGGTCATGATCGTGAGAGCGGCGATCTGAAATGGAGCGCTACTCGCGTCGATCTTATCTTCGGATCGAATTCGCAGTTGCGTGCGGCCGCCGAGGTCTATGCGTTTAGCGATGCCGAAGCGGTGTTTATCAACGACTTTGTTGCCGCCTGGAATAAAGTGATGAACGCGGATCGTTTCGACCTCGACTGAATCCGGGGCGATTTACCGGGAAATAAGACACCGGGGTAGATTATTTAATTTTCGTTGAATCTTTGTTTGTCGCAAGGGTTCATTCGAAAATCAAATTATCTGCCCCGGTTGCTTTCAACCATTTGCCCGGTGATCCAGTTGTGACTTTTTCGCAGATCGATCAGTCTAAAGAAGAATACCCCTTAATCCGGACCGCATTTCTACCTCACCGCTCTGGGTTAACTAGCTGAATCCGTTTAAACGCAGAAAGTACTAATATGAATTTTATTAGTATCTTACTAGTCGCCTGGTTATTACCGTCATCTCCGGTTTTTGC
>JBLHOA010000049.1:0-16406 GCA_047622345.1 Gammaproteobacteria bacterium
TTCAAAGATTTCGCCTCGATTACCTGTAAAAGCTGTTGGCCGAACCCGCCGCGCTGATAATCCTCGTGCACTGCCAGGCAAGCCACTTCACTGATTTGATGCCCCGCATCAGGAATGCAGGCAATGCAGGCAATGATCATTCCGTCCTTTTCGATAACCTGAAAGTGTGGCACCTCCAGTTCGAGTTGCTCGCGAGAACGCTCAACCAGCACACCGCTTACTTCGAGTGGATTGATCAGAGTGAGAATGCCACCTATGTCATCAATATTTGCTTCGCGAATGCCTTCATAAAAGGCATTGGTAATCATCATGCCGTAGCCGTCGCGGGTGAATAATTCCAGCAACAGCCCGCCATCGGTTCGGTAGTCGAGTAAATGCACGCGCATTTCCCGCGAGTTGATTGCCCGGCCGGCCTGATAGAGTAAGTGCTTTAGCTCATCGGCAGTAGTGGGGTCGTTGTATAGCTGTTCACATTCAATTCCTGTGAGCGATTTGGGACTTTCGGCGGCGCTTTCTAATTCGGGATGAATGAATATTAACTTGTCGGCGTTGAGTGCCCTTGCCACTTCGCAGGCCAGCTCTTCAGCGGGCAAATTAAACACTTCGCCGGTGCGCGAATAGCCGATATTGGACAGCAGGATAATTTTGTTGAGATCAAGCAGGGCGCTAATTTGTGCATGCTTGATATCCCTGACCTTGCCCGAATGCTGCATATCGATCCCGTCAATGACCCCCAACGGCATACCGGTAACAAAGTTACCGCTGATGAGCGATATCTCAGAACCCGACATCGGTGTGTTGGGTAAGCCCATCGATAAATGTGATTCGAGGTGGGTTTTTACCTCGTTGATCGCCTGGATGATACAGGGCAGGGTTTCAACGTTGGTAATACGAACGCCGCGATGAAAATTCGAGGATAGATTATTTTCACTTAAATGGGCATCGATGCGATTGCGACTACCATGCAGCAGGACCAGTTTAATACCGAGATGATTTAGCAGGGCAATGTCGTGCACAATGCCGATGAAGCGATCTGAAAAAATGACCTCGTCTGAAATCATCAATACAAAAGTATTTTTTCGATGCGCCTTGATATACGGAGCCGTGCCCCGGAACCATTGCACATAGTCCTGCTTATTGCTCATTGCCTCGTTGATCCGTTAAACTCACCAGCTGACAGTTTATATTACATTTATGGTCTGTGACATAGAGCAAAAAAGGAATTGAATATTTTTAACAACGCTGAAAACCCCCGACCTGTCAGCAGCTTCCATTTGCAGCAGCAGGAACTGGTCAATTTTCTTTACAGCCGCGTGAGTGGCGGCATGTTGATTACCTTGTTCATTTCTGCAGTCGCTTCCCTGATGGTTTATTTCGAGCTGGTAATTCAGGGCCGCGAACTCTGGGTAATCGGATGGTTTGTTTTGCTGCTGATCATACTGCTGCTGCGCTGCGAACTGTTGCGGAATTTTCGTAACATCGACAACAAGAGTTATTTTCCTTATCAAGTTTGGCACAATCGGTTTTTTATAGGCGTGCTGGCATCAAGCTTGATGCAGGGGGGCGGGGCTGCTCTGGTAATGCCTTATATCACCACCAACGTGCAAATTATTCTGCACTCGCTGTTACTCGGTATGGGGGCAGGGGCCGTGGCATATCTGTCGACCTCATTACGTATCTATGTCGCTTACCTGGTGGCTATTATGTTGCCGGTTACGCTCTGGTTGCTGACCCAGAAGTCACTCGATACCGCGGTGCTTGCTTTTTTATACGTATTTTTAATGGTAGCGCTGTCAATCAGCGTAAAACGCATGAATGTGCTGGTTAACGAGGCCCTTTATTATCGATTTGACAATGAAACGCTGATTGAGGATTTACAGCGGCTGCTGGAATCAGTGTCAAAGTCAAACAAGGCCCTTGAGAAAATAACAACAACCGATGAATTGACAGGCTTATCCAGCTATCGCGCATTTCGGGTTCAACTGGAAGACATCTGGCGACGCCACCTGGGTAAAAAGATGCACATGTCGGTAATCAAGCTCAACATCGATTATTACTATGAGTTTAATACCTATTATGGGCAGGAAGCGGGCGACCGTTATCTGCGTGAAATTGCGCGTATGCTGGGCGCTGAAATTTCCCATAAAAGCCAAATGATTGCGCGCTTAAACGGAGCCGAGTTTGCCATACTATTACCCGGCATGAATTGTGACGACGCTAAAGAAATGGCGATTCGAATGATGGCTGAGTTAGCCAAGATGAAAATAGAGCACCTCAAGTCCAGGGTCGCGTCCCAACTGACCATGAGCGTAGGCCTGGGCTATCAGATGGTGAGGAAAAATACCACCTCGCGTGACATTCTGACACGCGTTGATACCGCACTTAAATTAGCCAAGGAAAAGGGCCGTAACCGACTTGAAACCCTCGAAGGCTAGTTATTAAAGCAAGGGATAAAAAAGCGGCAAGGGAAGGATTAGCCCAGTAATATTTCGAGTAAAGCCTTTTGCGCATGCAGCCGGTTTTCGGCCTCCTGCCAGACAACGCTCTGCTCTCCTTCCAGTACTTCGGTAGTCACTTCTTCTTCACGATGCGCCGGCAGGCAATGCATGAAAAGAGCATCCTTATTAGCGCGTTCCATCACCGCCTTATTGACCTGGAACTCGCGAAAAGCCTCGATTCTCGTATCCTGTTCCTCTTCCTGTCCCATGCTGGCCCAGACGTCGGTAACCACCAGGTCAACACCGGCGGTCGCTTCTGCGGCGCTGTGGAAGATCGAAACCCGGTCCGCGGCAGTTTGCAGTAAAGCCTGGTCGGGTTCGTGTCCCGGCGGGCAACCGATATTGAGTTTAAAGCCGAAGCGGATTGCCGCGTTGATATAGGAATGGCACATATTATTGCCGTCTCCAATCCAGGCAACAGTGGCTCCGGCGATATCTCCCCGAATTTCAAACCAGGTCTGCATGTCGGCGAGCAACTGGCAGGGGTGCAGGTAATCAGTTAAGCCGTTAATCACCGGCACGCTGGAGTTTTTAGCAATAGCCTCGATGCGATCGTGTCCGAAGGTGCGGATCATGATGCCATCGACCATGCTGGAAATAACCTTTGCGCTGTCTTCGACCAACTCGCCGCGACCCAGTTGAGTATCGCGCGAGGAGAGAAACATGGCATGCCCGCCGAGTTGACTCATTCCGGTTTCAAATGAAACGCGAGTTCGGGTCGATGATTTCTCAAAAATCATCGCCAGTACCTTGCCAGTTAAGGGGGTATGCGGCAGACCTTTTTTCAAGTTCTGCTTTACATCGATGGCATGGGCGATCAAATCGCGTAATTCATCCCCGCTGAAGTCGAGCAGGCTGAGAAAATGTCGGGTCGGCATAAGTGTTATTCGCTAAATTGGTTAATGCAGGCAATTAAGATACTGGCGATATCGGCAACCTGTCCCTCATCAATGATCACAGGAGGTAACAGGCGTATAACTTTGTCTGCAGTCACGTTAATCAGTAGCCCCTGTTCCAGCGCCATCGCTACGAGTGGTTGGCAGGGTAGTTTCATTTCGATGGCGACGAGTAAGCCCAGGTGGCGGATTTCTTTTACCTTTCTATTTTCGGCCAGTTCTTGCGACAATGCTGCGCATAATTGTTCACCGCGCAAAGCGGCATTGTCGGCAAGCTGAAGCTCAAGCATGCTGCTTAATACGGTAAACGCAGCGCGACAGGCGAGCGGGTTGCCACCAAAGGTAGAGCCGTGATTTCCCGGTTTAATCGTCGTAGCGGCTACCCCGTTAGTGACACAGGCCCCAATCGGAACGCCGTTGCCTAGCGCTTTGGCCAGGGTCATTACATCGGGTGTAATTTGCTCGTGCTGGAAGGCAAACATTTTACCGCTGCGCGCCATTCCGGTTTGAATTTCATCGAGCATCAAAAGCCAGTTATTTTCATCACAAATGCGTCTTAGCTCGGTCAGGTATCCCTGATCCGGAATAACAATGCCGGCTTCACCCTGTACCGGTTCAACCAGAATGGCGACGACGTCACGGTTGTTGGCGGCAATGGCTGCAATTGAGGGGATGTCATTATAAGGCGCCCGCACAAACCCGGATACCAGCGGCTCGAAACCCGCCTGTACCTTGCGATTGCCGGTGGCGCTCAAGGTCGCCATGGTGCGACCATGGAAGCTTTTTTCCATGACGATTATCTGCGGATCTTTGATTCCCCGCTGGTGACCGTACAGCCGTGCCAGCTTGATCGCGGCCTCGTTGGCCTCGGCACCCGAGTTGCCGAAAAAGACTTTTTCCATGCCCGCACTGTTGCACAGCAATTCGGCTAACTTTACCTGCCACTCGATCGAGTACAGATTGGAGGTGTGCAGCAGCGTGCCCGCCTGCTGCTGAATAGCGTCGGTCAAGGCTGGGTAATTGTGCCCAAGGCTGGTCACCGCGATTCCGCAAAGCGCATCGAGGTAGCGTTTGCCCTCGGTATCCCAGAGGTAGACGCCATCGCCGCGCGAAAAACTGACCGGCAACGACTGGTAGGCGAAAACTAAATGATCATTCATTGATTTTCTGCGTAAAAAAACGCTCAAACATACAGAGATTCATATTGATTACAAGTTTTATGGGCAAAAAAAAGCCCCGTTGTTACGGGGCTTTTCAGCGGCTAACGGCTAAGCGCTAGAACGGGAACCCGCCGTGGCCGAAAGCGGTCATCGACAACAGCATTGGAATTGACAATGCGGTATTGACGCGCGATGCCATCAAGGCAACAAACTTCGCTTTGGCGATAACATCGGCTTCGTGGGTTTGTCCGTCGAGGCCGAGGATTTTCTTCTGGTTCGGCCAGATCAATACCCAGACGTTGAACAGCATGATGGTTCCCATCCATGCGCCGATACCAATGATAGCCGCACCGGGTTGCAGGGTGAATGCATCGGCAAGAATACCCATTTTGGCTAATATAGCCGCGCCCGACAACCAGGTTGCAACCGATGCCCAACGAAACCAAAGTAATGCATTGGGTGCGAGGTACTTGTTGATTGCGGCAGCACCTGGGCCTCCGGCTTCAACTTCGGACAATGCTTTGGCAACACCTGGTACCTGAATGAAATTAAAGTAGTAAAGCAAACCGATCCACGTGATCCCGGCCAGCACGTGAAACCACACGGTCCATTCGATGCTGTTGGTGAAGCCATCGGCAAAAATGGCCATCACTATCGCGGATATAACAACACCCGTGACGATAGTGCCTGTAATAGATTTTAACGGATTCATGGATGACTCCCCGGTATAAACGTTTAGAATACGAGCTTCGATAGTAGCGTCGATGAGTTTTTACAACCCAATCACGTTACACGCGGCGCAGTATAGGGATTTTCGCCATAGGGTGCAATGAAACTATGATAAGCCCTTGAATTTAATAATATTGACTAGAATTGGTGAAGAGTTATGTGTGGTTTGTTTGGCGCCTTAAGTTTTACCAGTGATCGCATCCATCCGGATCACGCAGAAAAAATGTCGGCAATGGTTGCGCGCCGAGGGCCGGATGATCGTGGCGAATTTGTCGATGGGCCGGTCATGCTGGGGCATCGGCGATTGGCAATAATTGACTTATCGCCATTGGGACATCAACCCATGCTGGATGCGACCCGTCGTTACACCATTGTTTTTAACGGCACTATTTATAACTACCCCGAACTGCGCGCCGAATTGATCCAAAAGGGCTATGTCTTCAATTCGCACGGCGATACCGAAGTGATTATCAATGCCTTCGCCTGTTGGGGTGAAGAGTCGGTTGCCAAATTGCACGGCATGTTCGCCTTCGCTATCTGGGACTCGGTGAGCCAGTCCCTGTTTTTAGCGCGTGATCGCATGGGCATCAAACCGCTTTACTATGCGAGGAACCACAAGGGCTTTTACTTTGCGTCAAATCCGCAGGCATTGCTGGCAACCGGTTTGTTTGACCGCGATATCGATCCGGTTGGTTTACACCACCAGCTCAGCCTGCATGCGGTAGTTCCCGCGCCGCGGACCCTGATCAAATCGATTCGCAAGAGCCCTCCGGCGCATACGATGACGGTTAAGCCCGATGGATCGCACACTCAAAAACGATACTGGGATCTGTCGGCAAAACGTCCGGCGGTGGTAATGGACGCCGAAGAGTGGAACCGCGCGATTCACGATGCGTTGATGGAGTCGATCAAAAAGCGCATCCGCATTGCCGATGTGCCGGTGGGAGTATTACTGTCCGGGGGGCTCGATTCCAGCCTGCTGGTGGCCTTGCTCGCCGAAGCCGGGCATAACGATATCCGCACCTTTAGCATCGGTTTCGAAGATCAGCCCGAGGAAAAAGGCAGCGAGTTTGAGTTTTCGGACCCGGTCGCGGCGAGGTACTCGAATGATCACCAGAAATTTTTAATCCCGAACGCCGATGTCCTGCGTCGTTTGCCGGAGGCGATCGGGGCGATGGCCGAACCGATGTTCGGTCAGGACGCGGTTGCGTTTTACCTGCTTTCTGAACAGGTTTCGAAATCGGTTAAGGTCGTGCAAAGCGGGCAGGGCGCCGATGAAGTGTTTGCCGGTTACTTCTGGTATTCGCGCATGAACGACAGCGAGGGTAGCGCGCGTGAGCGCTTTTCAAATAATTATGTCGATCGTGACCATGCGGAATTCCTGGAAACAGTCGACCCGTCCTATCACGGTGACGACTATACCGCGGCACTCATCGAAGAACATTTGAACACCGATCAGGCGGACAGTTTTCTCGACGCGGTGCTGCGTTTCGATGTGACTACGCTGGTAGTAGACGACCCGGTGAAGCGCGTCGATAACATGACGATGGCCTGGGGCCTGGAGGCGCGGGTTCCTTTTCTCGATCATCAACTGGTCGAGCTGGCGGCATCCTGTCCGCCGGAACTGAAATTGAAGCACGATGGCAAGGGCCTGCTTAAGGAAATTGCGCGTGGCTTAATTCCCGATGCGGTCATCGATCGGCCCAAAGGCTATTTCCCGATGCCCGCGTTAAAATTTGTCCGCGGCGAATTCTACGAGATGATGGCCGACACCCTGAATAGTCAGGCGAGTCGCGACCGCGGCCTGTTCAACCGGGCGTATATCGACAAGTTGCTCGATCAGCCCGAACAGCATTTCACCCGCTTGAATGGTAGCAAGCTCTGGCATAGCGCATTACTTGAGATGTGGCTGCAAAATCATCTGGACTCGTAATTGAAAATGAATACACTAATAACCCAGTAAAACAGTCAGCTATTTTAGAGGTAATTTATGGACGTGCTCGATCGCATTAAGCAACAGGTAGAAACCCACCCGGTTATTATTTATATGAAGGGTACCCCGCAACTTCCACAATGCGGATTTTCCAGCCGTACTGCCGAGGCATTGAAATCACTCGACATCGAGTTTGCCTATGTCAATATACTTTCAGACCCTGAAATTTTTCAGAGCCTGCCCCAGTTTGCCGACTGGCCGACTTTCCCGCAGGTTTACGTTGATGGTGAATTCATCGGTGGCTGCGATATTACGCTGGAAATGCACGAATCGGGAGATTTGAAGAAACTCGCCACCGAGGCATTGCTGAAAAAAGCCAGTTAGCGAAACCCTGGTTAATTCAGTGTTTAGATAAAGAAATCATTTAACGAAATAACAACCGGGCGCTCGTCCCGGTTTTTTTACCCATTCTAATTATATCGGCTTGCTGTCCTTTTGCGCCATCGCGATAATTTCTTTTACCGAAGGTGCAGGGTCGAGGTTGTGCCCGTGCCAGACTCCGACATTAATACTGAACTTGGCGCCCTGGTCGCTGGTTTGCAGGGTATGGCGTTGAATATTCTGGATCAGTCGCTGGTATAGGTCGGGGTTAAATACTTCCGGATCGGGATATTGGATCGATATGGCAAAGGTATTGGTGTTAAATCGGCAAACCATATCCATCGGACGTAAGGCCAGTTGTATCGAATTGGCAATTGTTTTCAAGGTGCCCATGCGCAATGCAGCGTCATCTGATTTAACTTCAATTAGTCCAACGCCGAGCCCACCTCCACGCGTATTACAGTGTTCGATTAAGGATTCAATGTGTAAATCAAGTTGATTACGATTGGGCAGGTTGGTTTCCGGGTCTTGCAGGCTTTGCTGCTTGATGCGCATGAACTGGCTACTCAGCGAGCGCATTTTCTCGCGCATTGCATTTTGTTTGAATGCCGTTCTTCCTGCACCGAATACCCTTGCCGCCAGTTCGAATTGATTGGCCGATTTGGAGATAAAGTCGTCGACGCCACGGTCAAAGGCAACGACGATGCTCGAGGTGGTATCCTCTGCGGTCAATAAGACGATTCCGGTATAACGGTCATTATTTTCGTCCCAACGACGAATCAGGTCGGTCATTTCGAGGCCATTCATACCCGGCATCCAGAAATCGGCAAGCACCACATGCGCGCGCCGGTGGTTAAGCAGGTAAAGTCCTTCGTGGGCAGAAGCAGCGGTGCGAATATCAACAAACCCGGACTTGCCCAGCGCAGACTTGACCACTTCTCTGCTGAATTGCAGATCGTCGACAACGATTATTGAGAATTCTTCTTTTTGCAAAATTTATCAGTCCTGCCTTTGTCGCGATGAGTATAGTTTAAAATTCCGCTTATCGTTGTTTAAATGAAGCTTCGTTTACGATTTTGCAAAAAAGCGAGGCGGTCTTTTCGGCGTCGTATATGGCCGAATGCGCCTCGGCAGGATCCCACTCCATGCCCGCCGATTTTACCGATCGTGCAAGAACGGTTTGTCCATAGGCCAGGCCGGAAAGCGAAACGGTATCAAAAGTGCTGAAAGGATGGAACGGGTTTCGTTTGATTCCGGTTCTTTGTGCCGCCGTGTTAATGAATTTTAAATCAAAATGTGCATTATGGCCGACCAGGATAGCCTTAGTGCAGCTGTGTTTTTTTATCGCTTCGCGCACCGGTTTAAATATTTTTGGCAGTGCCTGGTCTTCATCGATCGCCATGCGAAATGGATGATCGACGTCGATGCCGTTGACTTCCATTGACTTGGGTTCAAGATTGGCGCCTTCAAAAGGGTTGATGTGATAGGCAATGGTTTCACTGCAGTAAAACATTCCGCTTTCATCAATGTCGAGAATAACAGCGGCGATTTGTAACAAGGCATCGGTCGCTTCGTTAAAACCTCCGGTTTCGACATCGACGACTACCGGAAGATAGCCCCGAAAACGTTCGGCCATCAGCAAAGGTTTATCCATGGGACACCAGCTTCCAGCTCAGCGTTTCGCCGGCCATGAAGGGAATCAATTCGGATTCCGGGTAGGGTAAAGATGCAGGTACCTGCCAATTAGTTCTCACTAATTCTATGCTTTCCCGGTTAACAGGCAAATCATAAAATGCGGCACCATTGCGGCTCATGAACGCTTCGAAATGGGTAAAGTCTGTGACCGATTCAAAGGCCTCTGCGTAGAGCTCTACGGCATTAAATGCTGAATAGATTCCGGCACAGCCGCAAGCTGATTCCTTAGTTTCGCGGCTATGCGGGGCACTGTCGGTGCCCGCGAAAAATTTTGCCTGGCCTGAAATTGCCGCAGCCAGTAAGGCCTGTCGGTGCATTTCCCGCTTGGCTACCGGAAGGCAATAGTGATGCGGGCGAATACCCCCGTCAAACATCGCGTTACGGTTAATCAGTAAATGGTGGGCGGTAATCGTGGCCGCCAGGCTATCGCTGCCCGCGCTGACAAAATCAACGGCCTGCGCCGTGGTTATATGTTCGAAAACAATGCGCAAGCCGGGAAAGTCGCGACAAATTGTGGTTAGCGTTTGATCGATAAATACTTTTTCGCGATCAAACACGTCTATTCCGGGCGCGGTGCTTTCGCCGTGAATTTGCAAAACCAGGGCATGCCGCTCCATCGCTTCGAAAACCGGATTCAGTTTACTGATGTCAGTGACGCCCGAGTCCGAATTGGTGGTGGCGCCGGCGGGGTAAAGTTTGGCCCCATAAATGTTATCCGATTTGCCGGCCTTTTCAATTTCCAAAGGAGTGGTATTGTCGGTCAGATAAAGCGTCATCAAGGGGTCGAAACTAGTATTGCCTGGCAATGCGGCGAGTATTCGGCCGCGATAAGCGATGGCTGCGTCAACAGTAGTAATCGGTGGATTTAGATTAGGCATTACAATGGCCCGCTGGAATTGCCTGGCGCTATCGGCGACTACCGATTCAAGGTAAGGTTGGTCGCGCAGATGCAGATGCCAGTCATCGGGTTTGATGATGGTTATATTATTCATTTAATATTGTATTACTCGAGAATTGAACTAATGATATAGGTATTAATTATTATAATCACTTCTAGCACAGAAAATTTATGCCGTATAATCCTGTCAATTTACAATAAAAGGCGATGCACGTGGTAGATGAATCTGATATAGACCCGCAGGAAACTCAGGAATGGATCGAATCATTGGAGTCTGTTCTTGAACGGGAAGGCCCGGAAAGAGCCCACTTTTTGCTCGAACGCCTGATCGATAAAACACGCCGATCGGGTGCCTACTTGCCGTTTTCGGCTAACACCGCCTACGTCAATACCATCCCCTTGCATAACCAGCGCCCGATTCCCGGTGACCAGGCAATCGAACATACGATTCGTTCGGTCATTCGGTGGAATGCCGCCGCGATGGTGGTGCATGCGAACCGCAAGTCCAGCGAGCTCGGCGGGCATATCGCCAGTTTCGCTTCCGCGGCCACCTTATATGATGTCGGCTTTATGCATTTCTTTCGTGCTCCAACCGATGAAAATAAAGGCGATCTGGTTTTTTTCCAGGGACATTCAGCCCCCGGAATTTATGCGCGTGCATTTCTCGAGGGTCGCATCAGCGAAGAACAACTCAAGGCCTTTCGACAGGAAGCGCTAGACCCCAATGGCCTTTCGTCCTATCCCCACCCCTGGCTGATGCCCGAATTCTGGCAGTTCCCCACGGTATCGATGGGGCTTGGTCCGCTAATGGCGATTTATCAGGCGCGTTTCATGAAGTATCTCGAAAATAGAGAAATTTTACCGCAGCAGAATCGAAAGGTATGGGCGTTCATGGGGGATGGCGAGATGGACGAGCCCGAATCACTGGGTGCGATTTCACTCGCCTCCCGAGAGAATCTGGATAACCTGATATTTGTCGTCAACTGTAATTTGCAACGTCTGGATGGTCCGGTACGTGGCAACGGTAAAATCATTCAGGAGCTCGAAGCCGTATTCCGTGGCGCCGGCTGGAACGTTCTAAAGGTCGTTTGGGGTTCCTATTGGGATCAATTGCTGGCCAAGGACGATGATGGATTATTGCAACGGCGGATGGATGAAACCCTCGATGGTGAATATCAGG
Source organism: Gammaproteobacteria bacterium (assembly GCA_047622345.1). Taxonomy (GTDB): domain Bacteria; phylum Pseudomonadota; class Gammaproteobacteria. Next base: position 11,371 of record JBLHOA010000049.1, read on the forward strand.
CTTTTAAAGCCAAAGGCGGGGCCTACACGCGAGAAAACTTTTTCGGTAAATACCCGGAGCTGCGCGAAATGGTTGCGGATATGTCGGATGACGATATCTGGCGCTTGAATCGTGGCGGGCACGACCCGCATAAAGTCTACGCGGCTTATGCCGAAGCGGTCGAATACACCGGACGACCAACTGTAATCCTGGCTAAAACAGTGAAGGGCTACGGCATGGGCGAAGCCGGCGAAGGCCAGAACATTACCCATTCGCAAAAGAAAATGGGCGAGGAAGCGTTGAAGGCCTTCCGTGATCGATTCAATATTCCGATTAGCGATGAAGGCATCGCTGAAACCCCGTTTTATAAATTTCCCGAAGATAGCGCCGAAATGAAATACATGCGCGCCAGTCGCGAGCGCCTTGGCGGCTATATGCCGGTGCGCAGCGATACAGCCGAGGCATTGGCGATTCCCGGTCTCGATAGCTTCAGCGCCTTGCTCCAAGATAGCGGCGATCGCGAATTCTCTACCACCATGGCTTTTGTGCGAATTCTGTCGTCGCTCACCCGTGACAAGAAAATTGGCAAGAATATCGTTCCGATCGTTCCGGACGAAGCGCGAACATTCGGTATGGAAGGCATGTTTCGACAGCTGGGCATATATTCGTTCAAGGGCCAGCTCTATGAACCGATGGATTCCGATCAGGTCATGTACTATCGCGAAGACGTAAAAGGGCAGATTCTGGAAGAAGGCATCAACGAAGCCGGGGCAATGTCTTCCTGGATCGCCGCAGGTTCGGCCTATAGCACCCACGGCATTAGCATGATTCCTTTTTACATCTACTACTCGATGTTTGGTTTTCAGCGCATAGGCGACCTGGCCTGGGCCGCCGGCGACATGCAGGTGAGGGGATTTCTGATGGGAGGTACCGCCGGGCGCACAACGCTTGCCGGCGAAGGACTCCAGCATCAGGACGGGCACAGTTTAATCGTTGCCGGAACCATCCCTAACTGTGTTTCCTATGATCCGACCTATGCCTACGAACTCGCGGTCATTATTCATAACGGCATGAAACGCATGTATCAGCTTAAGGAAAATGTGTTTTATTACATTTCGGTAATGAATGAAAACTATAGCCATCCGGCGATGCCGAAGGGTTGCGAAGAAGGTATTATCAAAGGGATTTACTGCCTCGATGAGGGTGAAGAAAAAGGTCACAAGGTCCAGTTAATGGGGTCGGGCACCATCTTGCGAGAAGTCATTGCCGCCGCCGAGCTGTTGAAGGCCGATTTTGATGTGAATGCCGATATCTGGAGCGTTACCAGTGTAAACGAACTCTCTCGTGAGGCTGCCGACTGCAGTCGTTGGAACCAGTTGCACCCGACGAAGAAGGCGCGGCGCAGTTACCTTGAAACGCAAATGCAGGGGCGCAAAGGGCCGGCTATTATGGCGACCGATTACAATCGCGCCTATTCTGAACAGCTGCGCGAATATCTGCCCTCACGTTTTGCCACTCTGGGAACCGATGGCTTTGGTCGCAGTGATACCCGCGAAAACCTTCGTATCTTCTTTGAGGTAAACCGGTACTACGTCGTTGTTGCTGCGCTGAAGGCACTCAGTGATGATGGCGATATCGACAGCAAGCTGGTTCAGCAGGCGATTAGGAAATATAAACTCGATCCAGACAAACCCAATCCAATAACTGTTTAGTCAGTTATTCAGGAGCAAACTCGTGTCCGAAAGCAAAACGATAAATCTGCCCGATGTTGGCGACTTTGATGAAATTGAAGTCATCGAATTATTGGTCGCCGTTGGTGATCAGGTGGAAAAAGAGCAGTCGATCATCATGCTCGAATCTGACAAAGCTACCATGGAAATCCCGAGCCCGTTTAGCGGCCAGGTTGAATCGATTAACGTTAAAGTCGGTGATCGTATCGGTGAGGGACATGCGATTGCGGTGTTAAAGGTTGACGAAGCTTCCAGTGAAAGTGAACCGGCCAAAGAAAAGGCACCGGAGGAGAAGGCTGAGAGCCCGCCGGCGGATAAAGATGAAAAGGCCAATGAGACACCAGACGACGCGCCAGCCGATGAGCCTTCCCCGGTGGTCGCTACGGATGATTCTAAGCCCGCTGAACAGGAAGCTGCGCTGGGTAAGGCACGCAAGCCACATCCCGGGGAAAATCAGGGAGCAGTGGCCAAGTCGACTAAAATGGTTCATGCCAGCCCATCCATTCGTCGCTATGCGCGGGACCTTGGTGCTAATCTCGATCAAGTTATCGGCACCGGCAGTAAAGGGCGCATTTTAAAAGCTGACGTTAAGGCCTTTATTAAATCGGCTATGTCTGGCAACGCAAGCGGAGCTGCTACAGGAACGGGCATTCCGAAAATGCCCGAGGTTGATCATTCCCGATTCGGCGAAATCGAAACGCTGGCGCTGTCCCGAATCCAGAAAATTTCAGGGGCGCATTTGCATCGAAGCTGGGTTAATGTTCCACATGTTACCCAGTTTGACGAAGCCGACATTACCGAACTCGAAGCTTTTCGAAAGTCTCTTTCCAAAGAAGCTGAAGCGAAGGGGGTCAGATTGACACCGTTGGTTTTCCTGATGAAGGCTGCGGTGGCTGCGCTGGTTGAATTTCCAAATGTCAATGCATCGCTGGACGCGAGTGGTGAAAACTTAATTCTGAAGAAATATTTTAACATCGGCGTCGCCGTCGATACGCCAGACGGACTGGTCGTGCCGGTGATCAGGGACGTCGATCAAAAAGGCTTGTTTGAACTGGCCGGAGAGCTCGGCGATACCGCCGCACGTGCGCGTGATGGTAAGCTAACTCCGGCCGAAATGCAGGGTGGTTGCTTTACCATTTCCAGTCTCGGAGGCATCGGTGGAACCCAGTTCACACCGATCGTCAATGCCCCGGAAGTAGCCATACTCGGTGTGGCGCGATCGAAGATGCAGCCGGTTTACCAGGAGGACGGCAGTTTTGTGCCGCGCCTGATTCTGCCTTTGGCGCTATCCTACGATCATCGCGTTATCGATGGCGCGCAGGGAGCAAGATTCACCCGTTACCTGGGCCAGGTGATTGCCGACATTAGAAGAGTGCTTTTATAAACATGACTACCAAAGATATATTGTTGCCCGATATCGGTGACTTCGACAGTGTCGAGGTTATTGAAATTCATCTCGCGCCAGGTGACATGATGGCAAAAGAAGATCCCATTTTGACGTTGGAGTCGGACAAGGCGACGATGGACATACCGGCGCCATTCGCCGGTAAGCTGGTGAGCCTTAATGTTGCCGTTGGTGACAAGATAGCCAAAGGCAGTAAACTGGGTAGCGTCGAACCCGTCGAGCAGGACGAACCTGCGCAAACTAAAGAAAAGGATCTGGCGATGAGCGATAAAAGCGAAGCAGCCTCGAGCAGTAAAAAGGGCGAAGAAATGTCAACCGAAGTGGTTGTTCTGGGCGCCGGGCCTGGCGGTTATACGGCGGCCTTTCGTGCCGCGGATCTGGGCAAGAAGGTAACGCTGGTTGAGCGATACCCAACGCTCGGCGGCGTCTGCCTGAACGTTGGTTGTATTCCATCTAAGGCCTTATTGCACACCGCCCATATTATTACCGAAGCCGAACACATGAAAGCCAACGGTGTCGATTTCGGCAAGCCCAAAATAGATTTAGCCGGGGTTAACGGTTTCAAAGATAAGGTGGTCAAGAAATTAACCGGAGGCCTCGCGCAACTGGCGAAACAGCGCAAGGTTACGGTAGTTACCGGGACCGGCACATTGATCGATAAGGAAACGCTGGAAGTCGACAACGATGGGACGAAGAGTCGAATTCGCTTCGAACATTGTATTATTGCGGCGGGTTCGCAGGCAACGGAAATACCCGTTTTCCCGAATGACGATGACCGGTTGATGGATTCTACCGATGCGCTGGATGTTTCTAAAATACCCAAAAGCCTGTTAATCGTCGGCGGCGGTATTATCGGGCTGGAAATGGCGACCGTATATGATGCGCTGGGCTGTGAAATTACCGTGGTCGAATTTATGGATAGCCTGATCCCGGGTTGTGACAAAGACCTGGTACGCCCCTTGACTAAGCGTATTTCGAAGCGTTACAAAGCGATTCACCTGAACTGCAAGGTTTCCGAAATCAAAGCGCAAAAAAGCGGTTTGAAAGTCAGTTTTGAAGGTGACAAGGCGCCTGAGTCGGCGGTTTATGACAAGGTTCTGGTCGCCGTGGGGCGTAGACCCAACGGGCACAAGGTCGGCGCCGATAAAGCCGGTGTCGAGGTCGATGAAGCGGGTTTTATTCAGGTTGATACCCAGATGCGCACCAGCCAGTCCAATATTTTTGCGATCGGCGACATCGTTGGAAATCCAATGCTCGCGCACAAGGCAACCCACGAAGCCAAGGTAGCCGCCGAGGTTATTGCCGGAATGAAATCGCGATTCGAGCCTATGGCGATTCCGTCGGTTGCCTATACCGACCCGGAAGTCGCGTGGATGGGCTTGAGCGAAACCGAAGCCAAGGCCCAGGGTATCGAATATGAAAAGGGTGCTTTCCCATGGGCGGCCAGCGGTCGTGCATTGGGGATCGATCGTGACGAAGGCTTGACCAAGATTCTTTTTGATAAGGAAAGCAAACGCATAATAGGCGCCGGAATCGTCGGTCCAAATGCGGGTGAATTGATTGCTGAAGCAATGCTGGCACTGGAAATGGGTGCCGACGCTGAAGATATCGGTTTGACTATCCATGCGCATCCGACCCTGGCTGAGACCTTTAACTTTGCGGCTGAAATGGCCGAAGGAACGATTACCGACCTGTATATTCCGAAGAAAAAATAATCCTTCGTTCTATTTAGTCAGCCCGATTCTGAATGGCCAATTGTAATGACTGAACTTAACTACGCGGAATATGGCAGCGGTAAGGCGCTGGTCATTCTGCACGGTTTGTTCGGTTCGCATAAAAACTGGCAATCGCATGCCCGTCGATTCGCTGATTTTGCCCGGGTGATTGTCGTCGATTTGCGTAATCATGGCGGCTCGTTTCAT
>JBLHOA010000050.1:0-16099 GCA_047622345.1 Gammaproteobacteria bacterium
CTATCGTGATATTGTATTTGGTGGTTCTACCGGTGCCGCCGAAGCCTATATGCTGGGTAAATGGACGTCGCCAAATCTTGTCGACCTGGTGCGCTTGATGGCAGTCAATATTGATTTTCTGAATGAACTGGATGACTCGCGGTTATTACTGCAACGTATTACCGATCGTTGCTACCATTGGTTTAAACGCAATAGTAAGAATCAGGCAAGGTTGAATATTGCGGCGCATTACGATCTGAGCAACGAATTCTTTCAATTATTTCTCGACCCGCAAATGATGTACTCCTCGGCCATATTTGAGCAGGATTCGAATGATCTCGATGCCGCGTCCATACACAAACTCAACGTTGTCTGTGAAAAGCTGGAGTTGAATTCCGATGATCATTTACTTGAAATCGGTAGCGGCTGGGGTGGGCTTGCCATCCATGCCGCTCGAAGATACGGTTGCCGGGTTACCACCACAACCATTTCAAAAGAACAATATGATGAAACCTGTCAGCGCGTGGCGAATGCCGGATTAGACGCCCGGATAACGGTATTATTTGAAGACTATCGAAATCTACAGGGCAGTTTTGACAAGCTCGTTTCGATTGAAATGATCGAAGCGGTAGGACAGAAATTTTACAAAGAGTATTTCAACGGCTGTAGCTTGTTGCTGAAACCCGACGGTTTAATGTTGTTACAGGCGATAACCATACCTTCCCAGCGCTATCACTATGCGCAGAAGTCGGTGGATTTTATTCAGCGTTATATTTTCCCGGGAGGGTCGCTGCCCAGTCACGAAATTATGCTGTCGTCTTTGCGAAAACACAGCGATTTGGAAATGGTTGCGATGCGCGAAATTGGCGATGACTATGCAAGGACGATCGGCATCTGGCATAAGCGCTTTAACGCCAATTTGCAGCAGGTGCGTGCGCTCGGTTTTGACGAATGCTTCATTCGCATGTGGAACTACTATCTGTGTTACTGCCAGGGTGCATTTAGCGAGCGCGCAATAGGGACAACACAAATGTTACTGGCAAAACCACAGTGGCGATCGAAGTTATAATCGGCCTCGGTCTGGTCACAGCGGTAGCCATAGCGGATGAAAAATAACATTCTCAATCTGTTGCTGTTTCAAATCGGCTGGTTAGTTTGCATAACCAGTGGCAACTACGCTGCTCTTGGCTACACCGTTCTCGTGCTTGTTTTTCACTGGCGCCTTTTTTCGCCTGATAAACGGGAATGGTGGTTAATCTTGCTGGTGACAGTGGTCGGTGTCAGCTGGGACTGGACAATGAGCGGGTTTGGAATTCTTGTGTTTTCGGAAGCGGTGAAATCGATGCTGCCATTATGGTTAGTCTGTGTCTGGATCCTATTTGCGACGACCTATCAGCATGGAATGTACTGGCTGCAGGGAAGGCCGGTTTTGGCAGCTCTGCTCGCTGCAGTAATGGGGCCAGTGAGTTATTGGTCCGGTAGTCAATTAAATGAAGTAGCGCTAGGCGAACCGCTAACGCTCTCCCTGATCATATTGGCGATCGGCTGGGGTACGTTGTTCCCTGTTTCTATGCAACTGGCAAAGAGGATGGTTAAATGAATGCCGCAGAGATTTCCAGAGTGTTAGTTTTTATGGCACTAAGCCTGCAAATGTCGACGCTGCAGGCAAGTGATTTTAATCTCTACTCACAGGGTGAAGCTTTTCAGCTTAACAGCGACAGCCTGCTCTATCGTGAAACCCACTGTGAAGCCCTCAATGGAAAAAGCCAGGAAGTTATTTACAAAAATAGCCGCGACGAATTAATCGCCTTTAAAACGCTGGACTACAGCACGGGAAATTTGTCACCTTCTTTTTTGCAATATAACTATGGCCGCGACCAGTCCGTGGAGGTTCTGGTAAAGGAGTCGTCCGTTTCGATGGTGGTAAAAAATACCGCGCTGAGCAAAATTGAAAGCAGTAATGATGCAAAAATTGATCAACGCATTCCAGTTGTTGTCGACGCGGGCTTCGACCGATATATTAAACAGAACTGGGACGCGCTCGTTTCGGGCGAACAAAAGCAGTTTCAGTTTCCTCTGGCAAGTCGCTCCAGCTTGATCGAGTTGCGCGTGGGATCCGCAAGCTGCAATTATCAATCTGAAACAGACCAATGCTTCAAGCTGGAGATGGCAAACTGGCTGTATCGCATGCTGGTCGATCCCATCCTACTGGGCTACGACGCCGATCAAAAACGACTGATGCGCTACCGCGGACTATCTAACATTGAAGATAAAAATGGTGATGGCCTGATCGTCGACATTCATTATCGCTACAGCGATTTCCCGGCGCAGGTATGCGAACAGAGCGGACACAGACTGACATTATGAAATTTTTTTTATCCCGGTGGACGATAACAACGCTTGTTCTTGTCCCATTACTGGCGGGCTGTTCAGCGGTGACGGTATATGACTATGCCGACAACAAACCGATTTTGGTGGTCGAACAGTTTTTTAATGGCAGCCTAAGTGCGCACGGTATCGTCAAAGATCGATCCGGCAGAGTGATCCGATATTTTAATGCCGACATAGAGGCCAGCTGGAACAATGGAACAGGAACTCTGGACGAAAACTTTGTCTTCGACGATGGTGAACTGCAGCGGCGAATCTGGACCCTGCAGCCTGATGGAGCAGGTGGCTACAGAGGTACTGCGAACGACGTTATCGGTGCGTCGAAACTACGGGTTTCCGGGAATAGCCTGTTCCTGAAATACGACCTGCGTATTCCCTATGGTGATTCCACAATTGACATTGCCATCGACGACCGCATGTATCTGATCTCGGAGAAACGCTTAATTAATGAGTCCGTAATGACTAAATGGGGTTTTGAGGTTGGACGTCTGATGCTGGTTATTGTGAAAAACGAATAGCGATAAATCGGCCGACCGGCTTTAACCGTAACCAGCCAACCAGTCTTCGAGTACGCTATCCAGTTCTTCCAGAATGACAGGCTTGGTTATGATGGCGTTAATTCCGGCATCAAAATAACGATTGGCATCGACGTTCATCGCATTAGCGGTAACAGCGATGATCGGAAATGGGTTAGCTGAATTTTTTTCCAGTAAACGTATTTGTTGAGTCAGTTCAACTCCGTCCATTACCGGCATGCGAATATCGGTCAGTAGTATTTGATGTTCCCCCTTCTTCCAGACTTCCAGCGCTTCGGCCCCGTTTCTGGCGAATCGAGAACTATAGCCAAGAAAATCGAGCTGGGCCTCCATTAGTTCCTGATTAACGGTCATATCTTCGGCGACCAGGACCTTAATTTTTTTCCGGTGCGCTTTGAAAACCGATAGATTAGAATGAATGCTGCTGCTTATCGGTCGGGTTGGCGCTTCACTCGGTTCTACCGTCTGCAGTTCGAGCCAGAAGGTACTGCCTTTACCACTGACCGTTTCTACGCTGATATCACCGCGCATCAGGCGGGCCAGTTTTTTCGAAATAACCAGGCCGATTCCGGTTCCTTCGGTCGCACTGGCTTCAGCTCCGAGGCGGTTAAAAGGTTGAAACAGGTCGCCAAGCAAATGACTCGGAATCCCGGCACCGGTGTCCTTGATGCCAATACCCAGCCGCAGATCATCTTTCTGATGAAGCAAAATATGTATTTCACCTTTCTCACGGTTATATTTAATCGCGTTTGACAGCAGGTTTAGAATAATCTGCCTGAAGCGCAGCGCGTCCGCCCGGACATACAGACTGCGATAGGGTTCGGGGTCGAAGTTAATGACGATACGGCGCGTATGGGCCTGCTTATTAACCCAGACCACCGACTCCTGTAAAATATCAACAACATTGACCGCTTTAAACGACAGGTCGAAATCACCGGTTTCGATTCGAGAAAGATCGAGAACCTGATCGACCAGATTTAACAGGTGAGTGCCCGCCTGGTTGATTTTCTGCGCGTTGCCGTGCTGCTTTTCGGTAAGATTATCGCCGTACCTGAACAGCTGTGAAAAACCCAGAATGGCATTTAGTGGGGTACGCAGTTCATGGCTCATACTCGACAGAAACTGGCTTTTGGCCCGGTTGGCCCGGGTCGCATGCAACATGGCCGTTTCAAGTTCACGCGTACGCGACTCGACCCGACTATCGAGCTCACGATTGGCCTCGTTCAACTTGGCCAGATTCTGGCGTAGTCTGACCTGATCCTGTTGAACCGATTCTGCCATTTGATTAAATACCTGGATGACTTCGGCAAATTCACGCGATTCCGGTTCGTCGATACGATACCTTAAATTTCCGGCACTGAATTCCCGGGCGGCTTCCTGCAGGGTTAAAATGGAGCCGGTAATCAGATTGCCGAGGAAAAAAGCAATAATTAGCGAAATCAGAATAGAAAACATCGACAGTACGAAATAGAAATGCTGACTATTGATCGAGCTGGTGATCAAACCTTGTTTGGACTGACGGATGCTTTGTTCGAGCTGGTTGACAATTTGCCTGAGCTGATTTTGTACCAATGCCTCCAGTTCGGTTACCAGTTCAGTGGTCCTGAGCGGGTAACTGGCGGAAGTATCGTATACGGCCAGTTCATCGATGTAATTGTTGATCGCAGAGATCAACCGGATGATATTGGTCGACAAAATCTCAAGCCGAAGTTTGAACGATTCGTCCAGAGAAACCAGATAGGCGATGCGATCCGAGTCCGCCAGATCCCGTCCTTGATTGCTTGTCGCCGCGTTAGCGATACCGAGTAGGGCGGTAATTTGGGTGAGTGCTCCCTGCAGCGGTACGGTAACCCGCTGAGGGTCGAACAAATTTTGTATGTCATAGGCGGGCACCTGAATTTCCAGTTCGGATAGCAGATTATTGACCGTTTCGATCTGTTCTCTGGCGGCCACATTTTCGTCGCCGTCGCCAAGCTCCTGGTAGAGGCGGGTGATATATTGGCGGAAACCCTCGGTATCCAGGATAATCTTGTCGACTAGTTGCCGGCGTTCGCTTCCGGATTGCATTTGCAGAAAAAGCATCACATTTTCACGCAGTTGCCGGGTTTGTAATTCGAACTGATGGCGATCGCTACGCAGCGGTTCTGAGGTGATTGAAACCCGATCGAGGTGTTCGATGATAGCGAGTAAATCGTCTTGCGAAACTTCAGGGGGGATGGTCAGTAGCTGGAAATTATGATCGGCAACAAGCATTAGTTCGCTGGCCAGGCGCATGTTCGCCAGCGTTGATTCATCGGTTTTGGCAAAACTGTCTAAATGTCGAATCGTTCGTTCACTTTGCTGATAACCCGTTACCACCGAGACCATCAACAGCATGAGCATGATGCCGAGAGCGAAGTACAGGATCAGCCGTATCGACATTACTTCACCGCACCGGGACGGAAAACAAGATATAGCTTGTCGTTTACTTCCCCCGAACCGTATTCGGGCGGAATGATAGTCGGGTCCGGTTTGCGCGCGGCGATTTCATAACGCGAAACACCAAACAGCAGCCGCCTGTTGACATCGAATTTGACGTCGTCGATATTCCCGGTATCGAGGTTTCGTAGAAACTCAATGGTCCAGCGATTATTTTTCCATTGGCCCCGGGCGCGCACATCGGCACGACTCCCGCTGGGCTGTTGTAGCTGGTAGCCGCTGAGATTGTCTTCGATATATTCGGTCGGTGAAAGCGAGGAATAAGTCGATCGCCCTGCATCGCCATGACGGCTGAAATAAAAGGTATTTCCATCGCCATTGGCTAGCAGCTTGTTTTTTCTGCTGAATTTAAATTTACTGTAAACCTGGTATTTATCGTCAGCGAATCCGGAATGATCGCCACGGTGTGCCTTCCAGTACCAGATGTCGGCCTTATAAGGTTTACTCGCCTGCAAACTGATGTCGTCGGCAAACGGGTCCATGTTCCATTTGAAAACCATCGCGTCCTCCCGTTGTGCACCAACCCGGTAAAAACGGGTGAAGTTGTCCCAGACCAGCGGTTTGTGAGATCGCGTTTCATCGGCATCATCGAATTCAACCAGAATTGCAATGCAGTCGTCGTTGTAAAGGGCGCGGATTTCAATGGTAGTGTTTGAAATCGGGTCGAAGGTCTGGATCGAGCGCGCGCTTTGCCAGCTAGTCTCAGTGGCAGTCCCATCGATCATCGGCATTTGCTCGACGAACACCGCCTCGAGAGTTTGTTCGGCTGCACCCGATAGTGATGATGCCAGCAACAGCGCGGTAAGAATAATTCCCTTGATCGATTTGTCCTCCGATAGGTCCAAATTCGCCTATTGTCCTATGAAGCTGAGAATTTGAGAAGTGAAACTCGAAAATGAAGCGCGCGGGCAAAATTTTTCAATCGCCTTTAAGGCGGACTAGCGATTGATATTATAGATGAGAGTCCCACGATGAGGCTATGTTCAAAAGAACATAGGTGAATAATGATTACCAGCTTTTAGCGTGTTTTACGCGGGGGCAGGCCGGTGTGCTGGGTCAGAATGCTCCCTTTTCCGGGCTGTCCCTGTTGTTTGCTATAGCTGTTTTTACGCCGGGGGCTCTGGTAGTCATCGGTGTTTCGAGGCTGGTAGGCCGGAATCAATTGATGTTTACCATTGCCAATCAAATCTTCACGCCCCATACGCGTCAATGCTTCCCTTAACTGTGGCCAGTTGGCGGGGTCGTGATAACGCAAAAAAGCTTTGTGCAGGCGGCGATGGATTTCCCCTTTCGGCGTAATCACTTCTTCGCCATCGCGTTTGATTTTCTTTAACGGGTTTTTGCCGCTGTGATACATCGTCGTCGCTGTGGCCATCGGCGAGGGGTAGAAATTCTGAACCTGGTCGGCCTTGAAGCCATTCTTTTTCAGCCACAGGGCGAGATTCATCATGTCTTCGTCGGTAGTTCCCGGATGCGCGGCGATGAAATAGGGGATCAGATATTGTTTCTTGCCGGCCTTTTTGGAGAATTTTTCGAACATTTCTTTGAAGCGGTCGTAACTGCCCATGCCCGGCTTCATCATTTTAGATAACGGCCCCTGCTCGGTGTGCTCGGGGGCAATTTTGAGGTAGCCACCGACGTGGTGGCTGACCAGTTCTTCGACATACTCGGGCGATTCAACGGCAAGGTCGTAACGCAGTCCCGAGCTGATCAGCACCTTTTTCACACCGTCGAGGCTGCGGGCACGCCGATAAAGACTAATCAGCGCCGAATGATCGGTGTTCAGGTTTTCGCAAATTCCGGGATAAACACAGGATGGGCGGCGGCAGGCGGTTTCGATCGCCTTTGACTTACAGGCGATGCGGTACATGTTGGCAGTTGGTCCGCCCAGGTCGGAAACGACTCCAGTAAATCCCGGCACCTTGTCGCGCATGGCTTCAATTTCGCGGATGATCGAATCTTCCGAACGGTTCTGAATGATTCGGCCTTCGTGTTCGGTAATCGAGCAGAAGGTACAGCCACCAAAGCAACCGCGCATGATATTGACCGAAAAACGGATCATATCGTAGGCGGGAATTTTTGCTTTGCCGTAAACCGGGTGCGGTATGCGCGCATAGTCGAAACTAAACACGTAATCCATTTCTTCGGTGGTCAGTGGAATCGGCGGCGGGTTGAACCAGATTTTCTGACCACCCTGGTTCTGCACCAGCGCACGGGCATTGCCCGGATTGGTTTCCAGATGGAGCACGCGATTGGCGTGCGCGTACAAAACCGGGTCGCGCGTAACATCGTTAAAGGAGGGCAGGCGAACCACGGTTTTCAAGCGTTTTTCCAGCTTTTTCTGAACTATCGCGAGCTTGCCTTCGAGTTTAACTTCGGCGGCAGGCGCCTGATCGTTGTCCGGGCTGGAATCGCAAATGGTTTCGTCGATTATCTGATAAGGGCTGATCGGCTTTTCCACACGCCCGGGCTTGTCGACATTGGTCGAATCGATCACGGTCCAGTCGGCGGGCAGGTCCTTGATGAAAAAAGCGGTTCCGCGGACATCGTTAATGTCAGCAATGGCATCGCCATTGGCCAGACGATGCGCAATTTCCACAATGGCGCGCTCGGCATTGCCGTAAAGCAGTATGTCGGCCTTGGCATCGGACAGAATTGAACGCCTTACCTTGTCCTGCCAGTAATCATAGTGGGCGATTCGGCGCAACGACGCTTCGATGCCGCCAATCACAATCGCCGCATCTTTGTAGGCTTCGCGGCAACGCTGGGCATAGACAATTGAGCACCGGTCGGGGCGCATGCCACCAATGTCATTGGGTGAATAGGCATCGTCTGAGCGAATTTTACGGTCGGCGGTATAACGGTTAATCATCGAGTCCATGTTTCCGGCGGTAACACCGAAAAACAGATTTGGCTTACCGAGCACTGTAAACGGATCGGCGCTGTCCCATTGCGGTTGCGCAATGATTCCTACGCGAAACCCCTGCGCTTCGAGCAATCGACCGATTATGGCCATGCCGAAACTTGGATGGTCTACATAAGCATCACCGGTGACCACGATAATGTCGCAGCTATCCCAGCCGAGCTGGTCCATTTCTGCGCGAGAAGTGGGTAGAAAAGGGGCCGTGCCAAAGCATTCAGCCCAGTACAATGGGTACTGGTTTAGCGGGCGCGCCTGGGAAGAAAGTTCGATTTGCATGCTGGAGTCCGTGGTAGGGGCGCGATTCTACCTGAAAGCCAGGCAAATGGTTACCCCCGGACGTCAATAGGTCAGATTGAGTATGGCCAGAATCAATAGCGTCGCAATCGCGATTCGACGGAACAGTTTTTCGCTCGAATTTCGAAAGCCATGCGACCCCAGCCAGGCACCGATCATATAAGTAACCGCCCCGGGCAGCGCAATAACAACATCATCGACTGAAGTCGTGCCGCTATAGGCTGAAATCAAGGCAAAGCCGATGACCGTAAATGCCGCCCAGGAAATGATCAAGGTCCGCCCGGCATCCTTGTCGTAGGGGCCGAGCAAAATTGCGACTACGACTATTAACGCAATATAAGAGCCACCGAAGACAATGCCGGCGAACACGCCGATAACGACCAGCCAGGTGAAGTTTAGCCGCGTTTTGTAACGAACCCCGGCGAGCATCAGCACACAGGCGCCAGCGATGACGATTGCCATCAGGCGTTTTACCCAGAGCGGGTCCAGTTCCAGCAATAGCCAGTGGCCTACCGGCATAAAAAGAAAAGTGGGCACTACCAGGGTCAGGGTCGAACGCCAGTCGATTTGCCGATAGCAAGCCCTGAACAGGTAAAAGTTGGTGAAAAAATCGACCACCAGAATTTTGGAAACCACGCTAATCGGTGGAAAAAACAGGGTCAGAATTGCAAGAATAAAAGCCGGGCCGCCAAAACCGGTGAAGCCGCGAACCAGTCCCGCAGCAAAGGCAACCAGCGCAATAATCAGCATTCCGGGCCCGGCGCCCTCCAGCTGCAGATCAAACATCGAGGATTGTTTGCATGATAACTAAGGTGACCTCAATTTATGGTTTAACTATCGGGTTGATAAAGCGCTTTATCCTGCCGGTCCAGCAAACGTCCCCAACGGCTATTGTAGGGATGGACCTTGTCGGTTTGTCCATTTTCATTGAACAAGGCCCGCGACTGGTTGTGCCAGTTGAAGATGCCGCCCTTGAGGTTCATAACATTGCGAGCGCCGGCGCTTTTCAATGATTGACTCAACTGTTCGGCAAGTTCCGACGACCGATAGCCCACGGAACAATAAAAAACAAAAGTTTTATCCTGCGCCGATTCAGCGAAACGCTGGATGAAATCGGCCTGTGTAATTTCGGGTGATACCTGTTGTGAATTTTTAAGATGGCTCACCGAAAACTCTTCAAGCTCGCGCACATCGATAAGAATGGTGGTGTCCGGGTTCAGCGCAGTAAAACGAGCAGCATCGATATGTTCGATGCTGCTGAAATCCGACGCTATTTTTGTCTGCAGTGCGTCGAGTTTTTCGCCTGCGATGGCAATCGGGGGGACAGTGACCAGCAGCATCAGCAGCAGTTTTAACAGCGCCGATCTAAACATCGAGAATGTCGCGTAGGCGGTAAAATTTTAACGCCGCGAGTAGAAACTGCCGGCGCAGGGCTGCTAATGGAAACTTCGGTGAGCGCCCGTGCATGATCGCCGGTAAATGCATGGGCATGACCTCGGCCCCCGGTTTTTCCTGCGCCATCCACTTTGCAAGTTCGCGTCCGCTCCAGGTCGCGGTACTGACTCCGGTGCCGTGATAGCCATAGCCAAAATAAATCGTGGGGTCTTCGGGCATACGCCCGATGGAAGGGCGCCGACCGAGTCCAAAGCAAACCAGCCCACGCCACTGATAGTCGAATTCGAGGTCGGCAAACTGTGGCCATTCCCGCGCAATTGCCCGCTTCATGCCGGCGTAGGTTTTTTCAGCGCCCTCGGGGGAACCGATATGGTCAGCGCGCGCACCGAGCATGAAACGGTTATCGCTGAGTATCCGGTAATAGAAAAACATGTGCCGGCTGTTGATGATCGGGTTTTCACAAAACCATTTCTTTGCCAGCAACTCATCATCGCTCATCGGGCGGGTGACGACAATCGCACTTTGTAAAGGTAGCGGTCGACCGGTGATTCCCGGATGCAGCTGTTCGGGCATAAAGCCGTTACCGGTGAGGATGACGCGTTTGGCGCGCAGGCAACCCTTTTCGGTTTCGAGTAGATGATCACTACCCTCCTTACGCCAGTGAATTACCCTGCTGTGCGGGTGGATTTTCGCTCCGCGGCGCTCGGCTGCGGCAGCAAGTCCCTGCGCGTAGCGCAACGGGTGTAGCGCAAATGACGGTTTGATCAGCAGCGCGCCGTGCTGTTGCGGTGAGTCGTAGCCGATTTCACGGAATTCGTCCTGGCTGAGCACGCTGATATCGGCGTCGGTATGGCGACGTTTGAACTCGGCGAATTGTTTCAGATTGGCAAAATGACGGTCGCTGTCGGCGACCACATATTCGCCGTCGCCCTGCGCCAGGTAGTCGATACTTTCGCTGTGCCCGAGCTCGCGTACCAGTTCAACTGCATCGGCGGTGCACTGGTGAAAGTAGCGTGTCTGTTCGGCGCCGAATTTGGACAGCTGCTGCTTTAACGAAAGTTTGGTCGAACCCATCGTGCAAAATCCGCCGTTGCGACCCGACGCACCCCAACCGATATGCCCGGCCTCGAGTACGCGCACATCGACGTCGAAATCGCGCGCCAGATGCAGCGCGGCGGAAAGGCCGGTATAACCGCCCCCGATAATGGCGACGTCACAGCTTTCGTTGGTCGACAATGCCTCGCCTTTGACGGGTGAGGGGCCCGCACTCGCTTCCCAGTAGGACGGTTGCGGCTGGTCGAATTGATAAAGTGAAGAATGGAATGGTGGTTTAGCCACGGTTAAATAACCTCATAGTTAGCATTGCGATGACGCCCGCAACCAGCCCCCAGAAGGCGGCGCCGATGCCGAACAGGTTGACCCCGGAGGCGCTGACCAGAAAGGTTAGCACAGCGGCTTCCCGGGTTGTAATGTCGGCTGTTGCCAGCTGTAAACTGTTCGCAATCGTGCTGATTAACGCGAGCCCGGCCAGTGCAAGCACGAACTCTATCGGGAACACTGCGAACAGGGCAGCTACTGCGCTGCCAAAAAAACCGATGATCAGATAAAACACACCCGCACTCAGGCCGGCGAGATAGCGTTTTTCAGCATCGTGATGCGCTTCGGGTCCGGTACAAATGGCCGCAGTAATCGCTGCCAGGTTGAGCGCAAATCCACCGAAGGGTGCTAGCAACAGTGTGCTGATGCCCGTCCAGCTGATGATCGACGAAATCGGTGGGCGGTAGCCCGAGGTGCGCAGCACGGCGACGCCTGGAATATTTTGCGACACCATGGTGACCACGAACAGCGGAATACCGACCCCGATTAGCGCGCCGAATGAAAACTCCGGGGTCACCCATTGTGGCGCAGCCAGGGTAAAGTCGAAGCCGGAGAAGTGGAGTAGGCCCTGCATGGCGATGACGATCAGTCCCGCGGCAAGTACGGCCAGAATGGCGTAGCGCGGAACTATCTGTTTTGCGATGAGATAAACAGCGAACATAATAGAGACCATCAACAGCGCCGTTTCCATGGCGACGAACAGATTGACACCGAATTGAAATAAAATTCCGGCAAGCATGGCCGCGGCAATCGGTAAAGGAATTTGATCGATGATTCGTTCGAACCAGCCGCTGAGTCCGCAAAGGGTGATCAACAGCGCCGAGAACAGAAAAGCGCCGACTGCTTCGGCGATCGAAAACCCGGGTAAGGAGGTTGCCAGTAGCGCCGCGCCGGGGGTGGACCAGGCGGTGATAATCGGCAGTTTGTATTTTAACGATAAGCCGAAAGTGGTTACCCCCATGCCGATGCCGAGTGCCATCATCCACGAACCGGTTTGCGCGGCGTCCGCTCCCACGGCCTGCGCGGCCTGAAAAATGATGACCGCCGAACTGGTATAGCCAACCAGTACGGTGACAAACCCGGCGACAATCGCGGGGAAATGAAAATAGCGGGTGAAAAACATCGGCCTTGTTATGTCTTTATCAAGTGGCCGAGAATAGCACCCGTTGCCGCCGGCAGGAACCCCGCGCCTGGTTTTGTCCGCAGATAGCCTCGGGGTCGAATTTAATATCTGTTATGGTGCGTCAGATCGAAGTGCTACTGCTTTTGAAACCATTTCCAGGACGACCAAATGACTAACGGTGTAGGCGGATCCAGTGCCGCAAAACAACTGGCCCAAATTAAATCGACGCGCGATCAGGCCGAGCCAATCGGTCTCGCCGAATACCAACAGCGCCTGGCGAAGCTGCGTGAGATGATGCAAGCCGCGGGTATCGACGCGCTCTACCTCGACGCCACCACCAGTCTGCGTTATTTCACCGGCATGAAAAGCTATCAAAGCGAACGCCTGCACGGGGCGATTATTTCGCAAAGTGGCGAACTGATTTACGTCTGCCCCGCCTTTGAGGAAGAAAAAACACGCACTGAAATGCTCGTCGAGGGTGATTTTGCCCTGTGGCAGGAACACGAAGACCCGACCGCGATGGTTGCCAGCCGAGCGCTGAACTGCGCACGAGACAGTAACTGCAAGCTTGCCATTGACGCGCAGACCCCATTTTTCACCGCCAGTCGTTTGCAACAGGCCGATGCAAAACTCACCATAGTCAACGGAGAAACCCTGATTGCCAGCTGCCGGCGCATTAAATCGAAGGCGGAGCTGGCTTTATTGTCGCAGGCGAAGGCGATCACCATGGGCATCCAGCGGCAGGTTGCGCGAATTCTGGTCGAAGGTATCGACACGCGGGAGGTTCAGAGCTTTCTTGACGACGCGCATATTGCCGGCGGCATGGATGGCCGCTCGACTTTCAAAATTGTGTTGTTCGGCGAACCGACGGCCTATCCACATGGAGTACCTTACCCGCAAACGTTGAAGGCAGACGACATGGTGTTAATCGACACCGGGGCAACGCTGCACGGTTATAACTCGGACATCACGCGCAGCTATGTGTTTGGTGAAGCCAATGCAAGGCAGCGCGAAATCTGGGAGCTGGAACAGGCCGCGCAACAGGCCGCTTTCGATGCCGCACAGATCGGTGCCCCCTGCGAAGCGCCCGATCTGGCCGCGCGACGGGTCATTGCCGCCGCCGGGTTCGGCCCCGATTATCAGGTGCCGGGCTTACCGCATCGTACCGGGCACGGGGTCGGACTCGACGTGCACGAACATCCCTATATCGTCAAAGGAAACGATTTACCGCTGGAACCGGGCATGTGCTTTTCCATCGAACCGATGATTTGTAGCTATGGTGAATTCGGCGTGCGCCTTGAAGACCACGCCTATATCGCCGACGATGGACCACGCTGGTTTACCCAGCCGAGTGCGTCGGTCGACGATCCCTTTGGCGGTTAAACCAAAGGATTAGCTTCAGGCAATGGTTTTTAACCTATTCAGTCCTCGCAGATTTCGACTTTTGCCTGCTTATTCTGGCGAACACGCCGTGTATAATCGAGGATTATCGATCGACCCCTTGCCAATTATTTTCACGGAGTTACTAGCTTGACCGAACGCTCATACGAATTTAGCCGCGCGATCACGCGCAAACCCGCCGCCAGCATTGTCGATGGACTGCGCGCGCAAGACTACGGCAATCCCG
Source organism: Gammaproteobacteria bacterium (assembly GCA_047622345.1). Lineage (GTDB taxonomy): Bacteria > Pseudomonadota > Gammaproteobacteria. Next base: position 14,121 of record JBLHOA010000050.1, read on the forward strand.
ACCTGGCGCAGATGCTCGCCGACCACGAACACTATGTAACAACCTTGCGCGAAACCGGCGCCGAGGTCATCGAATTACCCGCGCTCGAAGCTTTCCGGATTCGGTGTTTGTCGAAGATGTCGCGCTGTGTCTGGCGGAAGGCGCGATTTTGATGCGTCCCGGTGCGTCGAGCCGTCGCGGTGAAGTGGCGCAAATGGAAGCGACTCTGCGCGAGGTCTACGATGAAGTGTTGGCCATCAAAGGCCCCGGCTTTATCGAAGGCGGTGATATTCTGACCACGGCCAGGGAAATTCTAGTTGGGCGATCGGCGCGCACCGATGCGGCGGGTATCGCCGAACTCGCCGCTATTGCCGGCGAATGGGGTTATACGGTTCGCGAAGTGGTTACACCGCCCGACGTACTGCATTTCAAAACTGACTGCTCCTTGCTTGATGCCGAGACCATACTCGCGACTAAACGTCTCGACGCTAGCGGCTGTTTCGAAGGTTACCGCGTGCTTCATACTGCAGAGGGTGAAGAAGCCGCAGCCAACTCGATTCGCTTTAATCAGTTTGTCTTACTCCCCGCCGGCTTCCCGCAAACCAGTGAGTTATTGCAGTCGCAGGGATTCGAGGTAAGGGAAATCAACAACAGTGAGTGCGCCAAACTCGATGGCGGTATGTCCTGTCTATCCTTGCGCCTGTGAGTTGATCGGGGCGTCTGCGAGGGCGATGTTAAATACGCTCAATCCGCGCCTTCTCGTTTCGCTGGCTTGTCGCCAAAGCTGATTGCGATTCGATCCAGGCAATTCATCAACGAAAAGATTACGGCCAAGTCGACCGCTTCGGCCTCGCTATAGTGTTCCATCAGCACGGCCAGTTTAGTTTCCATTTCCGATTCTCCCGAAATAAGAGTGACGCTGTCGGCCCATGCTAATGCGGCCATTTCGGTGTCGCTGAACAACCCGTGATTTTCAAAGGGGTCAGTGTCGTTTGAAATTGCAATCATCGCCTGTATCAAGCTGAAAGCCAGTAAAAACTAATATTTCGGTTGTTTTTAGGCGGCAGAATTGCTAATTTCGGACCAGGGATTTTTTACAAGGAGTGTAGAAATGCCGCGTAAAGCTAGAATTGTCCTCCCCGGACAACCGCAACACATCATAATTCGTGGGGTTAACCGCGAACCTGTTTTTTACCAGACGGATGATTATTACTATTATCTGGACCGCTTAAGTTATGCCATTGAAAAACATGGCTGTATCATACATGCCTATGTGCTGATGACCAATCATGTGCATTTGCTGATCACGCCAAGCTTCGAACACAGTATTAGCAAGGCAATACAGACATTGGGACGATATTATGTCCAGTATTTTAACCAAAGAAACCGACGCACAGGAACTTTATGGGAAGGCCGTTACAAAGCCGCAATGGTCGACTCAGAACAATACCTGCTGACTTGCTATCGGTATATTGAGCTTAATCCGGTCAGGGCAAAAATGGTTGAGCATCCCTCCGACTATCCCTGGTCAAGTTATCGATGTAACGCGGCTGGCCAGACTAACTCAATAGTCACACCGCATCAGGAGTATCAAAATTTAGCTACCACTACCGAGGCGAGACAGCGTTGCTATCGGACATTGTTTGATGCCCAGATCCCAAAGAAACGAATAGACGAAATTCGAAAAACCACTAACCAGGAATGGGTGCTGGGCAGTGATTACTTTAAATCCAAAATAGAAACCCAATTACAAAGGCAAGTAAAGCCGGGATCACGTGGGGGCGATAGGCGATCGAAAGAGTTTAAGGATAGGCAGGATTTCAAACGACACTGACCCACTGCTGTCCCAGTTAACAGATAATAAAAAGGCCTAAATCAACCTGTGTTGGTACAATGTAATTGTCGAGAAAACATTGAAAACACAGGAGATTTAAGCCGTGGCACATCATAACACGATCCTTTCCCAGATTCTTCGCCTGATCCCTAGACATGATTTCAAA
>JBLHOA010000051.1:0-16072 GCA_047622345.1 Gammaproteobacteria bacterium
GAACACAGATATTTGTCTGGTAAAGGGGCTAGCGGGCACTGCAACCCCCGCAAGCATTGCGGGGGGATTGGGGTCAATTGTAGCGTGAGCTTGTCTGCGCCTGGTTAGTTGGGACAATCGCTATACCGCCCCTGTTAATTTTGATAAAGCTAACGACTAGCGTATTAAAAGCGTATTTCGGTTCATTTCGCGAATGCTGGCTTCAGTATTTAAATTGCTGTCAAGCAATCGCATCTGTAGCGCCGGGTCGTCCAGGCCGATATCGCGTAGTTGCCTGGGAGAAACGTTCAAAAATAAGCTGGTTAGTGCCTTTTTCGCAAAATAACCCCGCAGGCTATTGACCAAAGTGACTGTTTTACAAACTAGCCGGTCAAAACTCGATTCACACAGGTTTAACGCTTCAGCTTGCATGCCGATTCGAAGATCTTGGGTCTTTTGAGTATTCATGTATAATCTCCTTTACTTAGTTAAAATATTTAATGCGAACTGCATGGTGTAATACTAGGTCTTATTTAATATATGCATTAGCGATATAATTTTTCTCTATTTATTAGTAAAAGTATATAATGGCTAGAAAGCTCCCCCCTTTGAAAGCACTGCAGTCATTTGAAGCGACTGCGCGTCATTTGAGTTTCACCGCCGCCGCCGAGGAATTGCACGTTACCCCGGCCGCCGTTGGCCATCAGGTTCGCTCGCTGGAGGATTATTTCGGTCAAAAATTGCTTAAACGCAGTACCCGCCAGGTTGAAATGACCGAACAGGCGCGTTGGGTACTACCGGTTATCACCCACGGTCTTGATTTGCTTGCCGATGCGGGAGAGCGGTTAATGTTTGTTGAATCAAGTCCGCTGGTGAACCTGAGCGTCAATCCCGGTTTCGCCGCTCGCTGGCTGGTGCAGCGTCTGGACAGTTTTCATCGGCAATATCCCGAGTGGGAAGTCAGGCTAGCAGCATCCAATAAACTGGACGATCTGAGTGAACGTCAATACGACATGGCGATTCGTTACGGTGACGGTAATTATCCAGGCCACAGGGTTCATCGACTGGGCCTGGAGGAAGTCTCGCCGGTGTGCTCCCCGCTATTGCTCGAAGGGGAGAATGGAATTCGCGAACCCAATGACCTGCGCTGGCATACCTTATTGCATGAAGACTGGGCACTTTCCAATGAGCAGGTTTGGCCAAGCTGGAGAATGTGGCTGCGGGCAAGTGGGGCAAGTCAGGTTGATGACAAGCCGGGGCCGCATCTTTCCAGTGCCGCACTGGCGATACAGGCGGCGATTGCCGGGCAGGGTGTTGCGCTATCGAGCACGGCCTTAATTGCGGATGACCTCAAGGCCGGTCGGCTGGTCCGACCTTTTGGCGAGAAATTTAAAACCACGGTAGCGACCGGTTATTTTCTGGTTTATCTGGAGGACGTTGAAAACGAAGCTAAGGTAATCGCATTTCGGGACTGGTTATTGGCTGAATATGCCCGCGCCGATTAGTAGGGATTCCGCCACTATTAGATGAGAGAGTTGACCCTGGCAAATTAGCGGGGGGCGAATCAGTCAGCTCAACATCAGTACCCGCCGAGGCGAGGAACCGACATCAGGCTCCGCAACACTTCTTGTATTTCTTACCACTTCCACAGGGGCAGGGATCGTTACGATTGGCCTTTTTGGTAGTCACTGCATTGACCTGTTTGCTTTGCAGGATCTCCAGGTCTCGGATATTTTCATCCTGCTCGGCATCCACCTCGATAACACAGGCCCAGCCATTTTTCGCAAAAACGGGGGTCAGCTCCTGTTCGCGTTCTTCGGTTTGTACACTGATTTGCGCGGGTGCCTTTTTGGTACCCAGACGCAAGATGTTTTTGACTTCGAAGTTCGTTTTACTCTGCCCCGCCTGCTTCATCGCAGGGCCTTTTTGAAAAATTTTCGCCATGATTTACGGCCTGTTTAATAGTAAGTTCAATGATTTATCGGGATGCCCGGCGTCTGTTGCCTGACACAACCCGACATCGTGATGTTTAACAAGGAGTGAAGGTGACCCTCAAGGTTCGGCCACATGATCACGGTTTCTTTTGAGAGGGATAATTAACCGGTATTTCGCCTGATCGGGGATGAATTCAAACTATTTTTCACTACGCATATTCAACGCTGCAAGTATAGGGCAGCAAGTATAAAGAGTCTGTAGATTCCTGCACAGATATCTTAGCCAGGGCTCATCTATGCGGCCTCCTTTATTCTTGGGGAACCTTTGTGGCAACTGACCTATATCAAGGTTTAGTGCGTCGCATTCCTGCGATAATCGGCTATTGATATTCAATCTACCGGCAAGAAAGATTCCTCCACCACAATGCCCACAGAGCGCAATAAATTATTATACTGGCCTGCTGTGCTGGGTTACGGTTTTCGTCCCTTCTTTCTACCTGCCGCAATTCACGCAGTAATTGCAATGTCGGGCTGGTTAATTATTCTACAGGGCTTTGGCTCGTTTACCTCGCCCATACCCTTCCCGGCCTGGCATGAGCACGAAATGTTGTACGGTTTTATCGTGGCGGCTATGGCGGGGTTTCTACTGACCGCGGTGCCGAGCTGGACTGGAAGTCGGGGTTATGCCGGTGGCCCGTTACTGGGCTTGACGCTGTTATGGATAGCGGGCGCCTGGTGACTAGTATCCCACTGGGATTGGACGCGATGACGGTTGCGCTTATCGACCTGGCCTTTATTGCGATGCTTGCGCTGACCATACTGCCCGCCTTGATCCGATCGGGCAGTAACGGTAACTTCGTTTTCCTCGGTATGCTTGGCGCATTGTTTGCGGCAAACCTCCATGTCTGCTGAAAAGATAACGGTAACTCGAAATGAAGAGGGATATTTGATTGATCCCGATGACTGGTCACCCGAGCTGGCGCTAATGCTCGCCGAAGAAAAAGGGCCAGGCTCTCGCGTCTTTTAGTCTTTACCTTCATTTTCAATGGCCTGGTAGCCACTGACAATGGTGGCGCATGACCCACTTAGGATGTGGGGAATGCAGGTTTCGCAGGAGCAAAAACCTGTCCGTGCCACGGAAACTCTGAATTAATCAGAGTTTCCTTAGCCTGAAAAGCCCCGTTGAGGTGGCCAACCCCGAGCTCTAGCCGCAAACTTCTGCAACGGCGTCTTTCGCCACCGACACAATGATATCGGCTTCTTCGCGGGTCAGGCACAAGGGCGGCGCAAAACCGACGATGTCGCCCTGCGGCATGGCGCGCGCAATGACTCCGCGCTTGAGCATTGCGGCGGCAACGGCGGGGCCGATTTTTTTGGCCGGGTCAAACATGACGCGATCATCCTTATTGTCCACCAGCTCGACCGCACATAGCATTCCTACGCCGCGTACTTCACCGACATGGGCATGGTCGGCGAGGGCGCCGGTCATTTGCGCGTTAAAATACCCACCCGTCTCCTTCGCGTTGGTGATTAAATCCAAATCATCGATCAGCTTCAGGTTGGCGACCCCGGCGGCGGCACAGATCGGGTGCGCCGAGTAGGTCCAGCCGTGGCCGATCGGTCCCAGTTCGTCGGTGCCCTGCTCGAGTACTTTCCAGACCTTGTCTGAAATGATTGATCCCGAAAGCGGCGCATAGGCCGACGTCAGGCCTTTGGCGATGGTGATAATGTCCGGCTCGATACCATAATGGTCGGAGCCGAAGCTGCAGCCCATGCGCCCGAAAGCGGTGACCACTTCGTCGGCAATCAATAGAATGTCGTATTTCTTCAGCACCACCTGTATGGCCGCCCAATAGCCCTCGGGTGGCGGAACGAGTCCGCCGGTGCCGAGCACCGGCTCGCCGATAAAGGCGGCGATATTGTCGGCGCCTTCGGCGAGGATCAACTTTTCCAGTTCGGCCGCACAATGCGCAGAAAATGCCTGCTCGCTCATGCTGCCGTCGGTACGGCGATAGTAGTAAGGCGCTTCGGTGTGGATGACTTGGCTCAAAGGTAAATCGAACTGCTTGTGGAATAACTCAAGCCCGGTTAAGGAACCGGTCATCAGCCCAGAACCGTGATAACCACGCCAGCGCGATATGATTTTCTTCTTTTGCGGCCGACCCAGCACATTGTTGTAATACCAGACCAGCTTTACGTTGGTTTCATTGGCGTCCGAACCCGACAGACCGAAATATACCTTGCTCATGTTGGCTGGAGCCCTGTCAATGATCATTTTCGCAAGGGTGATCGAGGCTTCGGTACCGTGACCGACGTAAGAGTGGTAATAGGCGAGTTCACGCGCCTGCTCTGCAATCGCTTCCGCTACTTCCTGGCGACCGTAGCCGACATTGACGCAATATAGCCCGGCGAAAGCATCGAGAAAGCGATTGCCTTCGCTGTCATTGATATAAACACCTTTACCCCCGGTGACGATTCGATTGGGCAGGTCGCCACGGGCAAACTGAGCCAGGTGCGTCGAAGCGTGGAAAAAACAATCACGGTCCCATTGGTCTATTTCTACTTTATTCATTAAATTCTCGTTATCTATTATTTAAATGTTTCAGGCCCAGTCACGGCACACATATTTCACATCGGTAAAAGCTTCCATTCCAAGCCGGGCACCCTCGCGCCCAATGCCCGATTGTTTGGTTCCACCAAAAGGAATAGGTGCCCCCGTAACCTTGGTCCGGTTGACAGCTACCATGCCAAACTCAAGTGCGCGACTCATTCGGTAAACACGGCGCGGGTCCTGGGTATGTAGGTAACTGATAAGTCCATATTCGGTGTCATTGGCACGTTCGATCACTTCTTTTTCTGTTTCGAAAGCACAGACTGCCGCTACGGGTCCAAAAGTTTCTTCGCGCATAATTAATGCCTCATCAGGGACATCGATCAGCACGGTCGGTTGATAAAATAATGCGCCACATTCGTGGCGTTTACCACCGAGCATCAGTCTGGCACCTTTTGCTATCGCGTCGGCGACATACTCCTCCTGTTTAAGCACTGCTGCTTCATTCATCAATGGTCCAATGTCAGGGTCGTCAAGTCCCTTGCCGACTCGCAGGCGGGAGCTGCGCTCGATCAGACGCTCACAGAAGTCAGCATACACAGAACCTTCTACATAGAATCGATTGGCACCCAGGCAATCCTGCCCGGAAGTCGCAAATTTGGCCTTGATTGCTTCGTCCACCGCGTGCTCGATATCGGCATCGGCAAATACTATAAAAGGGGCGTGACCACCCAACTCCAATACCATACGTTTCACGGTATCGGCGCATTGGCGGTATAGCAGTTTGCCGATTCTGGTCGAGCCGGTGAATGAAAGCGCGCGTACCCGGGTATCACTCATCCATGGCTCGACAACTGTCGCCGCATCGCCTGTGACGACATTTAAAACGCCTGCTGGGAAACCTGCACGCTCAGCAAGCTCGGCCAATGCTAAGGCTGAATACGGAGTTTCGGCCGAGGGGTGTGCTACTACGGTGCAACCGACGGCCAGAGCGGCGGCAGCCTTGCGAGTCAGCATGGCGCAGGGGAAATTCCACGGAGTTACCAGTGCGGCCACACCAACCGGCTCTCTCCACAGTTCGACCTCGGCATCGGCAAGATGGGAAGTAACACCTTCGATATTCGGTCGCCTGGCTTCCTCGGCATAGAATTCTACAAATGATGCGGCGTATTCGATTTCACCCCGTGATTCCGAAATCGGCTTACCCTGTTCGAGCGTCATCAACTGCGCAAGATCTTCTTTGTGCTCAATTATCAATTCGAACCATCGACGAATAATCGTTGATCGAAGCTGTGGCAAACTCGTGGACCAGGCGCTGAAGGCTTGCTTTGCTGCGCTTACTGCGGCGACACTGTCGGCGGCGGACAGGCTGGCGACTTCACCCAGGTGACTGTCATCTGCTGGATTAGTGACCTTGAAAGTCTTGTTATTTGACGCGCCTGTCCACCGACCTCCAATATAGGAAAGTGCACGAAACAGGTTGGGATCGGCCAACTTGAATACTGAGTCACGGTTAACAATGCTGGTTGCCATCAGGTGATGTACCTTAGTTTTAATGTAGAGGGTGCATTCTAGGCGCGAAATACGAGAGGCTTATTCCGATTACCGGGTCTGTGCTAGAAGAATCATCTTATTTATAGCGCTATACCGGTCGATCCTTCGCCCGGTGGATTTGCCAGCAAAGATTCGAATGGCAATGGGTTACCCGATTTCACCGACTTGGTGACCACATAGGTGAAGTAGCGTTCCAGTCCAACTTTCTGGTCAAGCAGGTCGTCGATCAACCTTTGATAACTCTCAATATTACTGGTGATGATATGCATCAGGTAATCGAATCCACCACCGAGTGCCCAGCAGGCGATAATTTCTTCGCGTTTACTCACCGCATGTTCGAATAAGGTGAAGCTTTCAGCCCGGTGACTCTCCAGTTCGACGACCACAAATACGATAACATGCGGGACTATTTTGCGGAGTTGTACGTCGGCTTTGTACCCGCGAATAATGCCGCCTTCTTCCAGGCGCTTAAGACGTTCCCAGCAAGGGGTTGCCGAAAGGTTGACGCGTTTTGCCAGTTCGGATTTGGAAATGCGTCCTTCCTGCGACAGGATGGACAGTATCTGGAGATCGCGCTCATCAAGTTTTGTGCTATTCATGTCGACACGATGTAACAGTATAAATTTCTTGTCAATAGTCGTTAATATTGTCATGATTAAATCATGACAATTTGGCCTCCCGATCGAGAAGATTTAAAACGCCCTGCCTATCGATCTCTTGCTGACTGCCTGATTAGAGCAGTCGAAGCTGGTGAGATGAAGAGTGGCGACCGATTACAAACCCACCGCGAGCTTTCCGATCGTCTGGGACTCAGCGTGCAAACCATTAGCCGGGCCTACGAAGAATTGACCAGGCGCGGATTTGTTACCGGGGAGGTCGGGCGCGGCACCTTCGTACGTACCAATGGTTTAAATTTAGACTCCCCGTGGCAGGATGATGTCGAAGATCAAAATGACTCGCTGATAGATTGTTCAATATTAAAACCGGTTTCTGCGTCCATACATATGGATAATATGCGCTCCGCGCTATCGAAGCTTAGTGACAATTTACCCGCTTCCGTCATCTTTTCCTTTCGTCCCACCAGGGCACAGCGTCTTTACCACGACACCGCAGTAACCTGGTTAGCGCTCTGTGGTATTGAAAACTGCCCGGAGACTGTGCAGCTAACGAACGGCAATACATCAGCGATGACGGTCTCTTTAATGACTTCAACCAGCGTTGGTGATCTTATTGTTACTGAGCAAATGGGCCACCACACACTCAAGCATTTGACTCGCTATCTCGGGTTGCGCCTAAAAGGACTGGAAACCGACGAAGAGGGAATCCTGCCCGAAGACTTCGAGCATGCCTGTGTTAGTGATACGGTAAAAGCGCTTTATGTGATGCCAAGTGGCTTGAATCCATTGGCTAGAATGATGGGGATAGAACGGCGCGAGGCTCTATGCAGGATTGCACGTAAATATGATGTACTGTTGATTGAGAACGATGCCTGGGGGCCCATTCAGCCTGGGCGACCCCAGCCACTAGCCGCACTTGCGCCGGAGCGCACGTTTTATTTTACCAGCTTTACTAAATGCATTATGCCGGGCCTGCGAAGCGGGTATTTAATTGTACCTGAGATCCTGGCATCCGCCGCGGCCAACAGTCACCTGGTCAGTAACTGGATGGCGACGCCGATGTTGGCTGAAATTGCATCACGCTGGATCAGGGATGGTACCGCAGTCAAATTGCTTGAATGGCAAATGAAAGCTCTCGGGGAACGAAATAAACTGGCCGCTAAGGTGCTGGGTGATATCCCATTCCACGCCAGTCCAAATGGATTGCACATCTGGTTACCTCTACCAGCAAGTTGGGAAGAAGAGTCTTTCGTCACCCACGCCCGCCTGCATGGCGTTGCCATAGCGCCCGGCTCAGTATTCGCCATTTCAGAAACGGCTAGACATTCCGGAGTGCGAATATGTCTGGGTGTCAATACTGATATTGCCCTCGAACGCGGGCTGGGGATCATTGCTCGTCTCATTAGAAGCCAACCTGAACCGGCATTACTCGGAATTTAGTGATGAAGTAACATTGTCATGATTTAATATAAAAATTGACATGATTATTTTGTTGGATTATGTTGAGCATTAGTAGGACAAGAGAGTTTTTTTACTGACACGGTATGGTTCCCAATTCAGCGCAACTCACATTTCGACTGCTCTTAATCACGAATCGCTTGATCACCACGACAGCATCCCGCCTTGTTCCTTCGATTTATATAACAAGTACACTCAGGAGAGCATTATGAAAAACTATCTAACTACCATCCCTATTCTCGCCGCTATGATGTTGACCAGTTCAGCTTATGCCGCCGAATGGAAATACGCGATGGAAGAAGCGCTGACAGACCCACAGGGCCTGTATGCAACGAAGTTCAAGGAAGAAATTGAAAAAAACTCGAGTCATACGATTAAGATTTATCCGGTTGGAGCATTGGGTGAATCCGCGGATGCGATGGAGCAGGCACAGGCCGGTTTACTGCAATTTATCGATCAGTCACCTGGTTATACAGGCGCAATGATCCCTGAAGCTGAAGCATTTCTGGTACCGTACCTGATGCCTTCAGACCCCAAACAGGTCAATATCTTCTTCAAGGAAGGTAAGGCAGTGAACGAAATGTTCCATAAGATTTACCGTGAACACGATCTTGAATTGCTTGCAGTCTTTCCAGAAGGAGAGCAGGCCGTTACGACGATGAAGGAATTTCGTACACCAGCTGATCTTAGTGGTATGAAAATACGTACTATGCCTTCCCCCTTATTGCTTGAAACCTATAAAGCATTCGGCGCTTCTCCTATCGCCATGTCCTGGGGCGAACTGATTGGTGCGCTGAAAACCAATATGGTTGATGGACAGGAAAACCCAACAGTCTGGATCGAAGCCTATGGCCTGGATGATTTGACCAAAGTTCTTACTTATATGGGGCATAACCACTACACCACAGCAGTAATGGCTAATGCCGATTTCTATGATGGTTTAGGCGCCAAGGACAAGGAGTTGATCCAGAAAGCATCCGATGTTGCGCTGGATTATATTCTTTCTCTAGCGGTGAATCTGGATGCCCAGGGGCTTGGTCGAATTGTCAGAACAAACCCGGGTTATAAAATCGTAACCTTGACAGAAGCCGAGCGCGCACCTTTTAAAGAAAGTGCTGCTGCGGTAGAAAAGGCATTTATCGAAAAAGCAGGTGCGAGAGGAAAAGCAATAATCGATCAGATGAAACAAGATCTGGTTGATGCGGCTAGTAAAGCAAATTAACTGGCTGTTCTGAAAAAGGACGAGTGGTATTTAGCCACTCGTCTTTTTTATTTATTTAATTCATGGAGCCTCGTGCCCAAAGTGGTGAAAATTCGATACAAATTTCAATTCTAAGAGTCAATCCACCATACCTTGTAGCCAATATTCAACCAGGTAAGTACTATGAGCGAAGCAAGCAATAAGAGTCCCGGAAAATATAGCATTCTTGATACGATCGATAGGCGCATCGCCAAATTGGAAGAAGTTATTATGGCTGTCGGCGTCATTTTGATGGCGGTAAACACCATCGTCAATGTCATCAGCCGATTCATATTCAATCATTCTATTATTTTTGCCGAAGAGCTAAACAGCACGTTTATTTTGCTGGTTACCTTTGCTGGCATCGGATATGCGGCGAGGCACGGCAGACACATCAGAATGTCGGCGATCTATGATCACTTGCCGGATAAAACCAGAAAGATCCTGATGACCATAATAGTCGCTGTGACCGCATTTTTTATGCTCTTCCTGGCTTATTACTCGGTTCAATACATATTCCACGTTTATTCAAAAGGCAGGGTCATGCCAGCCCTGGGAGTGCCGGTATATATTATTTACCTTTGGGTTCCGATCGGCTTTTTTATCACCGGCGTTCAATATGCGTTAACCACGGTAAAAAATATCAGGGAAAAAGAAATCTACCTCTCAACGAATTTGAAGGAGCATGAATCCCAGGAAATCGAGGTTTAATTATGGCACTAATCATGTTTTTGGTAATGGCGGCTTTGCTGCTACTCGGTTTTCCGATGATGATCCCTTTAATCGCAGGTGCGTTGGTCGGTGTCGTAGAACTGTTCGGCGGGGTCGATAAAACCGAGTTTATGGTCCAGCAAATGCTAGGTGGCATACGCCCGGCCTCACTGATAGCGGTACCCATGTTTATGCTGGCAGCTGATATTATGACCAGGGGGCATTCGGCTGACCGCTTAATCGATATGGTAATGGTGTTTGTTCGTCATATAAAAGGCGGACTAGCAGTCAGTACGTCGTCAGCCTGCGCATTGTTTGGCGCGGTATCGGGTTCCACTCAGGCAACGGTCGTTGCGGTCGGTGGGCCACTTCGCCCCCGCATGTTAAAAGGAGGCTATAAAGATTCATTCGTCCTGGCATTGATCGTTAATTCCAGCGATATCGCCTTTCTAATCCCACCCAGCATTGGCATGATTATCTATGGCGTGGTGTCAAAATCTTCTATCCCCGAATTGTTTGTTGCTGGTATCGGCCCGGGATTACTTATTTTATTCCTGTTTTCCGTCTACAGCATGATATACGCCACCATCAAAAAGGTACCAACCGAAACCGCTGCGACCTGGGGCGAACGCTTCGTTGCGGTTAAACGTGCTTTGTGGCCGCTCGGTTTTCCGCTGATCATTATCGGCGGAATCTTCGGTGGTATTTTCAGCCCCACCGAAGCCGCGGCAGTGAGCGTGCTTTATGCGCTATTTTTAGAAATGGTTATATTTCGCTCCATCACCTTCACCGACTTTTACTCCATTGCGAAATCGACCGGCATGGTCACCGGGGTGGTATTTATTCTGGTCGGTGCCGGAGCGGCATTTGCCTGGGTACTATCCTATGCACAAATACCACAGGAATTGCTGGGCGCTATAGGGATAACTGAAATGGGGCCGACCCAGGTGCTGTTTGTTATTTCAATCGCCTTTTTTGTCGGCTGTATGTTCGTTGATCCAATCGTGGTGATCCTGATACTGGTACCGATTTTTGCGCCTGTTATAAAAAGCACGGGGCTAGACCCAATTCTGGTCGGGACATTGATTACCCTGCAGGCTGCCATCGGTTCTGCTACGCCACCATTTGGTTGCGATATATTCACTGCGGTTGCGGTATTCAAGGTACCTTATCTCGAAGTCGTGAAGGGCACACCGCCCTTTATCATTATTTTACTCAGCGTCTCTGTGCTGATGATTTTCTTTCCTCAAATTGCGCTATTTCTGCGCGATATCGCGTTCGCCAAATAGGAGGAAATGAAATGTTTGAACGAATTCTGGTCGCTGTTGATGGTTCTGATAGTGGAATGGATGCACTTAAAACAGCCATTGAGCTGCAAAAATCCTTCCAGTCCGAATTGCTCATATTGACCGTTTATCTGGAACATAAGATGTGGAAAGCATCGGTGTCGATGGTGAATCAGGAACTCACCGGATCGACCGATTCGGCGCTGCAGGAATACGCGAAAACCGTTGCGGAAAAGAGCAAGGAGTACGCCCGCGAACAGGGGGTCGAAAATGTGCGGTCTTTCTATATGGGAGGTGGTCCTGCACGAACAATAGTCAAGTTTGGCGATGACCATGATGTTGGCCTTACCGTATTGGGCAGTCGGGGTTTGAGCGATTCGGAACGCTATTTACTGGGCAGTGTTTCGCATAAGGTCACTAGCACCTCAACCCGCCCTGTACTCGTGGTTTAAGGATGGCCCCATGTTTGAATTTAAGGCGCTCCTCAACTCGGTGCGTAATTTCGGGCAATGCGTTAGCAGAGTGGGGCGGTAAATAATGCAAACCGAAAAACTGTCTCCGGTAACACTATCCGATACCATTCTCAGGTTCGAAGGTCCAAACGCGTGGAAGAAGCTGGGGTTGATAGCGCTAGCCACCGATCTGACCTGCGAGCGGGATTTCGCCCGCTTATTGCCGCAGCAGCAAGCCGGCCTTTATACCACCCGGGTAGCGTTTGAAAACCCGACCACCCTTGAAAACTTACGCCACATGGCGCCGCGCCTGACGGCCGCGGCCGATTTGATCTTACCGGGCGAGCCGCTCGATGCGATATGTTACAGCTGCACCGCCGCCTCGGTGGTGATCGGTGACGAAGTTGTTGCCGATGCCATTCATGAAGCGCGTCCCGGGGTCCCGGTAGTAACACCCTCGGGGGCTGCACGGCAGGCATTTGCTGCTCTGGGAGTTCACCGCATTGCAATTCTAACGCCCTATCTTGTCGAGACCAGTTTGCCGATGGCCGCTTATTTCTCCCGGCACGGGCTGGAAGTCATCCGGCTCGAATGCTTCGGACTGGAAGATGACCGCGTCATGGCCAGGGTTAGCGGCGATAGTATTATTGAAGCCGCCTGCAAAGTGGATGGGCCGGAGGTCGAGGCTATATTTCTTTCCTGTACCGGATTACCCGCCGTTCCGGTGATCGCCGAAATCGAAACCCTTACCGGTAAGCCGGTGGTGACGTCCAACCAGGCAAGTGCCTGGGCTATGATGCGTCATGCCGGGCTCGATCACCACCCGCAGGGCTATGGTCGCCTGTTCGATTTTGATTTAGCTACTAGCGATTAGATGAATACTCAAGTGGACATATCTTTAGCCGTTGGCCTGGCAGACATTGAAAAGGCGCGCAGCACGATAGCGAACGCCGTGCACATGACGCCGGTTGTCGAATCTCCGGTTCTGAGCGAGGTTTCCGGGGTGCCAGTGCACTTGAAACTCGAGCAGCAGCAAATCACGGGAAGCTTCAAACTGCGGGGTGCGACCAACGCGGTTCGTAATCTCGATGCAACGCAGCGACAAGGTGGTGTAGTCGGTGTGTCCACCGGCAATCATGGTCGTGGCTTAGCCTACGCTGCGCGTCAGGCCGGCATCCGCTGCATTATCTGCATGTCGAGCCTGGTTCCACAAAACAAGGTCGAAGGTATCCGATCCCAGGGTGCCGAAGTGCATATTATTGGCACCTCACAGGATGATGCCCAGATCGAAGTAGACCGGCTGGTCAGGGAAGAGGGCATGACGATGCTACCGCCCTTCGACCATCCGCATATCATCGCCGGTCAGGGTACGCTCGGTCTCGAACTACTCGAACAGCTACCTGATCTGGAAACGGTATTAGTGCAAATTTCAGGTGGTGGGCTTATTTCCGGCGTCGCTGCCGCGATCAAGGCCACCCGTCCTGAGGTTCGAATCATCGGTGTATCAATGCAACGCGGCGCGGCTATGTACGAATGCATCAAGGCAGGAAAACCGATACAGGTTGAGGAGCTGGCGACACTCGCCGATTCGCTGGGCGGGGGAATCGGTCTCGACAATCGCTACACTTTCTCAATGGTACGTGATCTGGTTGACGACATTGTATTGGTCAGTGAAACCGAGATTGCCGCAGCTATCCGTCACGGCTATTGGCAGGAACGCCAGATCGTCGAAGGCTCGGGCGCGGTGGGCATGGCGGCACTGTTGAGCGACAAGCTGCGTCTTTCGGGGCCAACGATTGCGATACTCAGCGGCGCCAATATAGATATGAATCTTCATCACCGGATTATTTCGGGTGAAGATGTTGACGTCACTCAGGAATCCGAATGAGCATGCCGGTGATAAAAATTCTATCTGAAAAAGATCTACGCGAATTAATTCAACTGGATCTGGATGTTGTGGACTGTATCGAATCCGCATTTAAATCGCTCGCCGGCGGCGAAGTGGTGATGCCTCCGATTCTGTCGATGGCGATTGCTGCCTATAATGGCGAAGTCGACGTAAAAACGGCCTATGTGCCGGGGATCGATAGCTTCGCGATCAAAATGTCACCGGGCTTTTTTGACAACCCCCGACTCGGGTTGCCAAGCACATCGGGGTTGATGGTATTGTTTTCCGCGCGTACCGGAATGCTCGAGGCACTGTTACTCGACAATGGCTATCTGACCGACCTGCGCACTGCCGCAGCCGGTGCCGTCGCCGCGCGACATCTGGCCCGCGCGGACGCTAAAAAAGCCTGTATTATCGGTTCGGGTACGCAGAGTCGTTTACAACTGCAGGCGCTATGCCTGGTGCGACCCATTCAACAGGCTGTAATCTGGGCCCGGGATTTCGCAAAAGCCGAAGCATTAGCGCAGCGTCTGAGCGCGGAGCTTGGAATCGTAGTCTATGCCGAAGAGGATATTTCCCAGGCGGTGAGCTCAGCCGATATCGTGGTTACGACAACGCCTTCGGCCAGTCCCCTGATAATGGCCGACTGGTTACGTCCCGGTCAGCACATTACGGCAATGGGCTCCGATCAAGAGCATAAAAATGAACTGGATCCCGCCTGCTTGCAGCGCGCCGATCTCTATGTGCCGGATCGTCGAACACAGACCGAGAAACTCGGCGAATTACATCATGCAATAGCAAGCGGGGCGGTGAGTGCCGACGCCGTGTTCCCGGAACTTGGTGAAATTGTCGAGGGTAGCGCCAAAGGCCGTCGGTCGGCCGAAATGCTCACTATCTGCGACCTGACCGGTACCGGTGTTCAGGACACCGCGATTGCCACCCTCGCGCGTCAACGGGCACAGGCAAGTAATGCCGGCACCGAATTTAAAAACGGATAGATTTCTGGATGAGTCAGCCAACCCTGCATTTTAGTCGTGACGAATATGCCAGCCGGATCGCCAAAACGCGACAGGCGATGGCGGCGAAAGACGTAGAGCTAGTCATTGTGTCTGACCCTTCAAACATGGCATGGTTAACTGGCTATGACGGTTGGTCCTTTTACGTGCATCAATGCGTATTGCTGGCACTCGAAGGAGATCCGATCTGGTTTGGCAGAAGCCAGGATGCAAATGGCGCCAGGCGTACCTGTCATATTCCACAGGACAATATCGTTGGTTACCCCGACCATTATGTGCAGTCCAGCGAACGCCACCCGATGGACTACCTCTGCACCTGTCTGCGGGAACGGGGTTGGGAAAACGCGCGTATCGGCCTTGAAATGGACAATTACTGGTTTTCAGCGGCGGCCTACCTATCCTTGCAAAAGCATTTACCGAATGCCCGATTTTCTGATACCACTGCACTGGTCAACTGGCAGCGTGCGGTCAAATCCGGGCAGGAATTGACCTATATGCGCACCGCCGCGCGAATCGTTGAAAATATGCACCAGCGTATTGTAGAGAAAATTGAGCCAGGTATACGCAAATGCGATCTAGTTGCCGATATTTATGACGCAGCCCTGCGCTACGATGAGAATATCGGTGCCGGCGGTGATTACCCTGCAATCGTGCCCTTGTTGCCCTCGGGTGAAGCCGCATCAGCACCGCATCTGACCTGGGATGACGAGCCGATGAAATCAGGCGAAGGTACCTTTTTTGAAATTGCAGGGGTCTACCGGCGTTACCATTGCCCGTTATCGCGCAGCATTTTTCTGGGCAAACCCTCAAAAACTTTTCTCGATGCCGAAAAAGCGGTGCTTGAGGGTATGGAAGCCGGACTCGAAGCGGCAAAGGCCGGTAATCTTTGTGAAGATATCGCCCATGCTTTTTTTGCCGTACTGAAAAAGCACGGTATCGAAAAAGACAGTCGCACAGGTTACCCCATCGGAATTTCCTATCCGCCAGATTGGGGGGAGCGCACCATGTCGCTGCGACCCGGTGACAAGACCGTACTCGAAGAAAACATGACGTTTCACTTCATGACAGGTCTGTGGATGGACGACTGGGGTTTCGAGATCACCGAGAGCATCGTGATTGGCAACTACGGTCCGGAATGTCTGGCCAATGTGCCGCGCAGACTGGTTGTTAAGGATTGAATCAGATGAAGCCTAATCCCATTTCGTCAACAGTCCCCTTCGATGAGGATGGTGTCCACCACGGTTTCTTGCGCTTACCCTACAGCCGCGATGACTCAGCCTGGGGATCGATAATGATTCCAGTTTGCGTGATCCGTAATGGCGATGGGAGGACAGCTTTGCTCACCGGTGCCAACCATGGCGATGAATATGAAGGTCCAGTCGCCTT
>JBLHOA010000052.1:0-15943 GCA_047622345.1 Gammaproteobacteria bacterium
CAACCTGCATATTCATGACGCCGAGCTCAGCAAAAAACTCACGATCAAGTCGGGTTCGAAAGAAGCCGAAATACGCGTCAGCTTCGATCCAGCTGATAAAAATACGATTCGCATCCACCATGCCAATTTTATCGGTAGTGAATTCAGCGAAGGAAGTCTCGACCTTTTCCGTTTCCCAGTCTGGGGTTACGTTCTACTGGGGTTTCTCATTCTGGGCTTTATCGTCGTCACACTGGAAAAACGGCGTCGACGAAAACTGCGTCTGGCCAATCATCCCCCGGATGAAAAGAAAGCAAAAAAGAAAAAGAAGCGCAAAAAGCACTAGGGTACCGCTGATTAAATACCGGGCATCCAGGCTCAGGGATAATCTTGAATTTTACTCAGGCAAAAATTGGTTGCCCTGGATTTCCCCCTCGATATTGATCAGCACCCGACGTGTATCCGGTTTGGATTTTAAAATATAAGCGCACATCAAGTTGACCGAGTCATTGTTATTTTTTTGCAGTGCCGTTAACAATTTGTCGGCGACGATCTGGCATCGTTGGGTAAGGTCGGGGTCGGGCACCCACCAGCGACTCATTTGCCAACCACAATCCATGTCGGCATCCATTTTTGCGAAAAACTCATCGGCCTCGGTCACTAGTGACTCGGGTACCTCGACGGTATATTTCTGATCATCTATCTCTATAATTAGCTTCATTTTCCAATCTCGTAAAAACTATGATTATTATTATCCCCGACCTGCTCGACCCGAATCAATTGGCCGCCATTCAATCGGTGCTGGGTAAAGGCCAGTTCATCGACGGCAAACTATCAACCGGCTCACAGGCTCGCAAGCAGAAAAACAACGAAGAGCTGGATAGCAATTCGGATACTTTCTCGGCGTTGAATGACGTCGTCATGACCAGTCTGGTGCAGCATCCAGATTATCTGTTCAGCGCATTTCCAGCCAGAATTGCCACCCCGCTGTATGCCCGCTATCGATCGGGTATGAGCTATGGCCGGCATCTGGATGACCCTATTATGGGTCCGGCGAACGCGCGTTATCGTTCCGATATATCGATAACTGTTTTTCTCAATAATCCCGAGGACTATCAGGGCGGTGAACTTTGCATCGAGGAACCCGGTGGCATGCAGACCTATAAATTAGCGGCTGGTAGCGCCCTGTTATATTCCTCGACCAGTATTCATTCAGTCACACCGGTTAGCAGCGGCGAGCGTCTGGTCGCGATTACCTGGCTACAAAGTATGATTCGCACAGACGACCAACGCGAAGTGCTTTATCACCTACATCAAGCGATGCGACAGGCCGAAGCCAATGAAGCCGAATTAAGCCGGGAAAACATCGACCTCAGTTATCAAAACCTGATCAGAATGTGGGCCCATACCTAGCGATATGACCCTAGCGATGCGACCCTAGCGATGCGACCCTTTCTCGGCGTGCGCTATGTCGACGAGCTTTCTGGCCAGATCATCAAACACACGTTTATGTTCGGCCAGACCACCTTCGCCATCCGGGTCATAGTATTCTTCGCTGCTGAATTTCCCGGCCTGTTCAATGGCAATAAACTTCTTTTGCATATCCAGCATCTGTTGAATAATTTCCAGTTTTTCACTCATATTTTCTCACCCTGCTTTCGCTTATTTCTGTTGTTCGGAGCCGACCGCGTCTATGCCTTTATGCGGAATAAAAAGACCACAGCCTAACAACTGGTCTTCGCCTATACCGTTACGTTGCAGTAACACTGATTCTTGCGCCGTCAAATCAGCGATCATCAACGACCGCGTAAAAACTGTTTTATCTTTCATCGAAATCGTCCCACTGGTACCACAGATCATTCTCGAAACACGAATTCCCTGATCGGCAAGCTGTTCGGCTATCTGTTGCAAAAAATCTTCCTCCGCCTGTCCATCATCAGCGACGATAGCACGCGAGTGAAGCGTCGATAAGGTTGATAACGGCCGCTTGCCAGCGCGACCAAGACCCAGGGTGAAATCGCCCAACTGAAGCGACTGGCCACTCAAAGCGCTAACCTGTGCTTGATGCGCTAAACCGGTGCGAATCACTAACCTGGCGCGATGCGACAACATGATCCTGCCATCATCTTCGGGGCGCTTCCAGCCATTTCCCGATTCGGCCATTCGAATTTGATGTACGCCGATATTCTGACAAACCTCAGCCCCTAGCAGCTGCTCTAAAGCCAGAGCCAGGTCAAAGGCATGATCCAGGTGCAGGTATTGGCCTTCCACCTTGAATGCCAGATCAAAGATATCCTCCGGAGGCTGAAACAAATCCTTGCTCTGTGTTTCCTGCCAGAACATTAAACCTTGCTCCCAACTGAATCCGTGAGTGAACCAGCGAGTGAATCAAGATATCGGGCCCGGTAAAAAAGTCTTGGGCTTTGCGCTACATTTTGATCAAAAGCTTCGCGCCGATGCAGGATATTGCGGCAGATCACGCCCTGCCCTGCCAGCAAGCGCAACTTGACCGTATATTCATTGTTGTCGAGTAGATCGCGAATGGCGGCCAGCGCAGGCTGGATTGACGCCCCGGCTTTCCACACTATATTTCCCGGGCGCGAGGTATAACGCATAGTCAGCTGCGGGGCTTGATTGTCTCGGTCGGCTTTCTCACTTCTCTCGGCGCCCTCATTCTCGGTTCTCTCAACGCCCTCGGCAATCGCAAAAACTGGTCCAGACTGCTCAGACCGGACCGTTTCCCCGTCAATTACATTGGCCGGGATAGTCATTACCTGTGCATCCCTTAATGCCTCGACCCATGCATAATTCATATCCCGCAACGCCAGATAAACCATTTCGTGATCGAGCAAACTAGTCTCACCACCGCTGATTGCCGGTTGCACACAATAAAGTGAGAAAGCGCGAATCATGGTCTCAGGGCTATTGTAATAACCGTCGGTATGCCAGTTAAGCGCACGATTGGTAAAGGGAATATATCGGGAACTCTTCGCCTGCGCATCAACCACCCGCAAAGTCGTCACGGCATCGCTATCCGCACTGAGGTTAGCATCGATAGTATTCAAACCCAGTTGCCGGTTAAGCGCTAAAAACCCCTGCTTTGATAAATCGGATGCGCCGTCGAACAGGACAAAACCAAAGGCCGCAATGTGCGCCCGGGCCTGGCGCAAGCCGTGTTGATCAAATAATTGTTGCCGGTCGAGGGTTACCGGCATGGTCGGATCAAGCGATTGACGACATTTCAGTTTATGTTCACGCCAGACACGATACGCAGCGGGACTATCAGATAGAAACGTATTGGTTTGCGGTCCACTGAATAGTTGCGGCATAATCATCGAATTAGCGTTTTCAGCGGTCAAACCAGTTTACTCCAGAGTGTTAAATTGACGACAAAAGTTTATTATACATAATCATTGATTGGAGCCTCCCATCGGGAGGAGATCGGCCTCAGTGTATAAAATGACCTATCTTACTGAATTAAATAGAGTTATTTCGCTTTCACCGGAAGCTTTTGCGAATAGTATAGCGACTGGGAAAATAGCCTACCTATTTAGGGGTAGACTGACGGATTATGCAGCACCTCTACCGGGGGATAGATCATTCAATTCAGTTCAAACAAACTATCGCCATCGATTTATACCGCAATCTGCAGACTGCTGGTATGCTGATTTTCAAGGCTTGCTGCCCAAAAACATATAACGAGTAACGAATCATATGGATAAGAAAACACATGCCACTCCAATGCTCGACGAACTTGAAAACGGCCCCTGGCCGAGCTTCGTTTCGGGTATCAAACGCCTGCGCGATGACCATCCTGAGCAACGTATCAATGGCATGGCCAATTCGCTACTCGGACAACTCGAGCACTCCTACGAAACACGAAAGGGGTACTGGAAAGGCGGAACGGTCAGCGTATACGGCTACGGCAGCGGAATAATCCCGCGCTTTTCCGAAGTCGCCGCCGCCTTCCCGGAATCGAAAGAATTTCATACGCTGCGGGTTCAGCCCCCGGCGGGCAATTACTATACGACCGACATGCTACGCAAACTAGGCGACAGCTGGGAAAAGTATGGATCGGGCCTGGTTACCTTCCACGGGCAAACCGGTAACATCATGTTTATCGGCACCACGACTGAAAACACTCAGCATTTCTTTAATGAAATCAATGAATACGGTTTTGATCTGGGCGGTGCCGGCCCCTGTGTTCGCACCGGTATGTCCTGTGTCGGTGCAGGTCGCTGCGAGCAGTCCAATGCGGATGAGATGAAAATTCACCGTACCCTGCTGAATAACTTTACCGACGATGTCCACCGCCCCGCACTGCCCTACAAGTTCAAGTTCAAAGTATCCGGTTGTAGTAACGATTGTATGAATTCAATCGAGCGTTCAGATTTTGCCATCATCGGCACCTGGCGCGACGACATGAAAGTCGACCAGGATGCCTTTCGCGAATACGTCGGCAAGAAAGGACGCCAGCACACGATCGACAATATTATTACGCGTTGCCCAACGAATGCCTTGTCGCTGAATGACGACGATTCGCTTGAAGTTGACAACCGTAACTGCGTGCGTTGCATGCATTGCCTGAACGTTGTTCCTAAAGCGCTTTCACCCGGCGACGACAATGGTGTCACCATATTGATTGGCGGCAAACGAACGCTCAAAATCGGCGATTTGATGGGCACGGTTATTGTTCCCTTCATGAAACTGGACAGCGAAGCCGATTACGAAAAACTCACCGAACTGGCCGAAGAAGTCATCGATTACTGGGCCGAAAACGGGCTCGAACACGAGCGCTGCGGTGAAATGGTCGAACGTATCGGCCTGGTAAACTTTCTCGACGGCATCGGGGTCGAAGTTGATCCAAATATGATCTCCGATACCCGAACCAGTTCCTATGTGCGCATGGATGACTGGGATATAGAGGCAAAGAAATGGTTTGAACGCAAAGCCGAACAGAAAAAAGCCTCTTAGATTAATAATTAGAATCTAGTTAAATAATACAACGATTAGTTAAGGTAGAAATCTGATGATGGAAGGACAAAGAACTCCAATCGAATCCGGATGCCCCGATGGCTTCCAGTATATGCATCCAGTCATGCGCAAGAATTACGGTGACTGGTCCTACCACGAAGACCCGAAACCCGGCGTGCTCGTGCATACCGCGCACGGCGGCGACAAAATTTACACCGTTCGTGCTGGCACCCAGCGCATACTCGACGTTTTCACCCTGCGCAAGCTCTGCGATATCGGCGATGAATTTGCCGAAGGTTATGTCCGTTTTACCATTCGCAGCAATATCGAATATATGGTTTCTGATGGTAGTAAGGTTGAACCTTTAATCGCTGCTTTGGAAAAAGAAGGATTTGTTGTCGGCGGCACCAAAAACTCGGTAGCGATGATTTCGCATACCCAGGGCTGGTTGCACTGCGA
Source organism: Gammaproteobacteria bacterium (assembly GCA_047622345.1). Classification (GTDB taxonomy): domain Bacteria; phylum Pseudomonadota; class Gammaproteobacteria. Next base: position 5,413 of record JBLHOA010000052.1, read on the forward strand.
CATTCCGGCGACCGATGCTTCCGGTGTGGTGAAGTCGATGATGGACGAATTAATCGACGAATTTAAAAACTGGAACATGCCGAACCGGGTCCATATCACCACGTCATGCTGCCAGATCAACTGCGGTGGCCAGGGTGATATCGCGATCAACATTCAGCACACCAAGCCCCCAAAGATCAATCACGACCTGGTGGCCAATATATGCGAGCGACCCTCGGTGGTTGCGCGCTGCCCGGTTGCCGCTATTCGACCCGCGTTGGTGAATGGCAAGCCATCACTCGAAGTCGACGAAAAGAAATGTATCTGTTGCGGTGCCTGTTACCCGCCCTGTACACCGATGCAGATCAACGACCCCGAACATTCCAAACTGGCAATATGGGTTGGTGGCAATCACTCCAACGCTCGCGGTAAACCCACTTTTCAAAAGCTGGTCGCCGCCGGAATTCCAAACAACGCGCCACGATGGCCCGAAGCCACTGCAATCGTGAAAAAAATTCTGCAGACCTACAAGGAAAATGCGCGCGACTGGGAACGTTTAAACGACTGGATCGAACGCATCGGCTGGCCACAGTTTTTCGAACTTACCGAACTTCCCTTTACCAAGTTCCATGTCGATAACTGGCGTGGCGCTCGCCAGAGCCTGAACGCTTCGACACATATACGTTTCTAACCGGTTTTCAGGTCAAGGAGGTCTCTGCGTGAAATTCGCAATACTAATTAATGAAGGTCCGTATACGCATCAGGCCTCGGACAGCGCTTACTTTTTTACCGAAGCAGTGCTGCGCGCCGGTCACGAAGTGGTTCGTGTATTTTTCTATCACGATGGTGTCAACAATGGCACTCGTTTGAGTGTACCGCCGCAGGATGATCGCAACGTGAGCGAGCGCTGGAGCGCTTTATCCCTGGAACACAATCTCGATATGATACTTTGTGTAGCCGCCGCCCAGCGACGCGGGATACTCGATGCCGACAACGCAGAACGAGCCAAAAAAGACGTCGACAACATGGCCCCGGGCTTTGAAATATCCGGCCTCGGACAATTAATCGATGCCGGCATCCAGGCGGATCGACTGGTATTATTCGGCGACTAGGTTTTAGCAATGTCTGTTATCAAAAAGTTTCTATATATCAATCGCAAACCACCCCACGGTACGATCTACGCCCTGGAGTCGCTCGAAGTTGTCCTCATTGGCGCGGCGTTCGAACAGGACGTCAGTCTGGCATTTATCGACGACGGTGTTTTCCAATTGATGAAAAATCAGGATACTTCGGGTATCGGTACCAAAAATTTTTCCCCGACCTACCGCGCACTCGGCGACTACGACGTCAGTAAAATCTATGTTGAGCAGGAATCGCTGACTTTGCGCGGCTTGACCAAGGAAGACCTGATGCCACTGGTTTACGAAGATGAGGACGATGACTGGGCAGAAAAAGATTCTATCCATATCGTTAGTAGCGCTGAAATGGCCGATATTATTGAACAACAGGATGTTCTACTGAATTTTTAGGAACTATTTCGATGTCTGTATTACACGTAATTAACAAATCCCCCTATGAGAAGAATTCGCTCGACAGTTGTCTGCGTCTGGCGAAGGCCGGATCGGCAATCCTGTTTATCGAAGATGGTATATATGCGGCAAAAGCAAGCGGTGGTGTATCCGATATGGTACGCGCCGCACAGGCCAACCATAAGATCTACGCACTGACAGCAGATCTCGAAGCCCGAGGGATTGGCTCCGAGCAATTAATTGAGGGTATCTCACAGGTCGATTATGATGGATTTGTGGCACTCACAACCGAATACAGCAAGGTTCAATCCTGGTTGTAAAACACTTTTATTTATATTTAAACAGAGGCAAAAAATGGCTATTGAACTTGATGGCAAATCTTACGAAACCGACGAAGAAGGTTATTTGGTCGACCTGAGCGACTGGAATGAGCTCCTGGCGGGCGAAATGGCCAAGGCCGATGGTGCCGAACTCGACGAAAATCACTGGGAAGTAATCAATTTTCTACGTGACTATTACGAGGAATATCAAATTGCACCGGCGGTTAGAGTTTTGACCAAATCGATTGGCAAAAAACTCGGTAAAGACAAAGGTACGAGCAAATACCTTTATGAGTTATTCCCCTATGGACCTGCCAAACAAGCCTGTAAATACGCCGGTTTACCCAAACCGACAGGTTGCGTTTAAGGTATATCAATTCGAGACCGGAGATCGCAAGGTTTTGCGCTTGTGACTCCGTCTCGAATGATTTCCCTGGACTATGACCGATGTCGCTACTAACCATAAGTTTCGCCCTGCTATTCTATTTCGCGACAGCGACATTGGTAATCGGGCTCGGTTACAAAATTCGGCTCTACGCTAAAACACCGGTCCCTTTCCGTATTCCAACCACCCCGGCGCCAACAACCCAGTTCGGAGTGATCAAGCGAATGTTTTTCGAAGTCACCTTGTTCAACAGCCTTTTCAAGGCCAACAAATGGATCTGGTTGTTCGGCTGGGTGTTTCACGTAGCATTGTTATTGGTATTGCTGCGGCATTTTCGCTATTTCACCGACCCGGTATGGTCCTGGGTTTATGTCATCCAGCCTTTCGGGCTCTATGCGGCCTTTGCCATGATTGCCGGGCTTGCGGGCTTGTGGGCGCGGCGGTTTCTAGTCGATCGTATTCGTTACATTTCTTCACCATCGGACCATTTAATGCTGGCCTTATTAATTGCCATCGGCTTGTCCGGGCTCGGCATGAAATATGTGGCCCCCACCGATATCGTCGCGGTAAAAGGATTTTTCCTCGGCTTGATGTATTTCGACTGGCAACCATTCCCGGCGGACTGGTTACTGAGCTTGCACCTGTTGCTGGTAGCGACCCTGACCATCATCTTCCCCTTCAGCAAATTGATCCATGCGCCGGGCGTATTTTTCAGCCCAACGCGCAATCAGGTCGATAATGCGCGCGAGAAAAGACACATTAACCCGCATGCGTCGAAAGCGCATGTCGATGGCAACGGCTGAGATAGACGATGGCAGATTTTGATACCCCGGTGCTTAAAAAATACCCGCAGATTCCGCCAATTGAAATTGGCGCGATGTCGCACAGCCAGCCCTATATAGCCAAAGAAGCAATCCAGCAAAAGATTGGATTTCCCGGCGAACTCGTCGACAACTGGGAACAGGTCGCCATCGATAAAATGGGTGAACTGGTCGATAACTCGCGCGCCCTGCGGGTTTTTCTCGATACCTGCGTCAAGTGTGGCGCCTGCACTGACAAGTGTCACTATTTCCTCGGTACTTCAGATCCAAACAACATGCCGGTGGCTCGACAGGACTTATTCCGCTCGATTTACCGACGTTATTACACCGCAAGCGGCAAGTACTTTCCCAAGCTGGTTGGCGCGCGCGATATGGACAAAAGCGTGCTCGACGAATGGTATAGCTATTTTCATCAATGCTCGCAATGTCGGCGCTGTTCAGTCTATTGCCCCTATGGTATCGACACCGCCGAAATATCGATGGCGGCGCGCGAAATTATGGATACCGTCGGCGTCGGCCAAAAATACTGTAATGAAATAATCGGCAAGGCACAGACCATTGGCAACAATTTGGGTCTGCCCAAACCGGCCATGGTTGATACGCTCGAAGGCCTCGAAGAAGACATCGAAGAAGAAACCGGGGTCGTAGTGCGTTTGCCGCTGGATCAGAAAAACGCCGATGTCCTGCTGGTTACCCCCTCTGCCGATTTTTTCGCCGAACCCCATGTCGATGGCTTGATCGGCTACGCCAAAGTATTTCATCAAGCCGGAATTAGCTGGACACTGAGCAGTTACGCCAGCGAAGCGGCTAATTTCGGGCTCTTTATCGGTTCGCAGGACAATATGCAGACCCTTTGCCTGCGCATTCGCGAAGCCGCCCTGGAACTGGGGGTGAAGCGAATCGTCTTCGGCGAATGCGGCCACGCCTGGCGGGTTGCTTATAACTTTCTGAATACGCTGGCGGGGCCGTTTGATTTTCTCGACCCAGATTATCCAATCCCGCAGCATATCTGCGAAGTCACCTTTGACCTGATTCAGCGTGATGCGTTGACCCTCGACAAATCGGCCAACGACGACAAGGTGATCACCTTTCACGATTCCTGCAATGTATCGCGTGGTTCGCGCATGGGTGACATTGAAGGCGGCCAGTTCATCATTCCGCGCGAAATCATCAAAGCAAGCTGTAACAATTTTTATGACATGGCCGCTGACACCATCGGCGAAGCCACCTTTTGTTGCGGCGGTGGCGGGGGATTGCTTACCGATGATTTGTTAGAACTACGCGTGAAAGGGTCGCTACCCAGAATGGAAGCATTAAAGCAGGTGGTAGAAGAGCATGGCGTTACCCATATGGCCGCGATCTGCGCCATCTGCAAAAGTCAATTCAGCAAGGTTATGCCTTACTACGGTTTCGAAATGGACCAGGTCGTCAGCGTTCACCAACTGGTGAGTAACGCTATCGTACTTGGCAAAGAACAATAAAATTATCTGGAGATAAAAAATGGCTGCATCAAAGGATGACATTGACAATAAATTGACCTTCCGCCTCTACGAGGATGGCGTTCATCGCTGGGAATCTCAGAACGACAATATTTTCAACGAAGACACGACGCACAAGTGCCCGACCTATGTTCATCGCACCCCTCCCTGCCAGGGCAGTTGCCCGTCGGGAGAGGATATTCGAGGCTGGCTGAATATTGTTCGAGGTATCGAGCTTCCCCCAGAAGGCGTGACTATGCAGGAATATGCATTTCAACGTTCGACCGATGCCAATCCGTTTCCATCGATGATGGGCCGCGTCTGCCCGGCGCCCTGCGAGCAGGGTTGTAACCGAAATAATGTTGAAGAATTTGTCGGTATCAATTCAGTAGAACAGTACATCGGTGACACCGCCAAAGAAGAAAATTATCAATTTGCCGATGCCGGAGAAATTGGCCAGCACAAGGTGGCCATTGTCGGTGGCGGGCCCGCAGGATTGTCGGCAGCCTTCCAGTTACGCCGCAAAGGTATCGCCAGTACCATTTTCGATGAACACGAACAATTGGGTGGCATGTTTCGCTACGGTATCCCCGGCTATCGAACGCCGCGTCAATTTCTCGATCACGAAATTGATCGAATCCTGAAAATGGGCGATATCGAAACACGCATGTCGACCCGCGTCGGCCGTGATATCAGCGTCGAACAGCTAGACCAGGAATTTGATGCCGTACTTTGGTCTATCGGCTGTCAGAGCGGTCGTGGTTTACCGCTGGAACACGGCGATGCGCCTAACTGTATCTCCGGTGTTGCTTTTCTCGAAGCCTTCAACAAAGGCGCCCTGCAGGTCACCGCTGACCGGGTTATCTGTGTGGGTGGTGGTGATACGTCAATCGACGTGGTCTCGGTTGCCCGTCGTCTCGGTAAAATTGAATCCTTACCCAAAAATGAATTGACCGAATTTGTCGTCGGTGGTTTTACCGCCCATGACTCGGCCTATGCGGCGGCCCGTCAGGGCGCGCAGGTAACCTTAACCTCGTTATTCAGCAAAGCCGATATGACCGCCACCGAGCACGAAGTTGAAGATGCCCTGCGCGAGGGTGTCACCATCCTCGACGGGGTCATGCCGATAGAAATTCTGGTCAATGGCGAAGGTCGTGCAACGGGGTTGAAGCTGGCTAAATGTGTACTCGAAGAGGGTAAGCCGGTTGCCGTCGAAGGCAGTGAATTTGTCGTTGACTGCGATTTAATCGTGTCTGCGATTGGCCAGGGAGGCGATCTCGATGGCCTCCCTGGGCTCGGCAATGAACGCAATTTAATGGATGCTGACACCTTTTATCGACACCCGTCGCGCGCGGGACACTTTGTTGCCGGCGACATCATTCGCCCGCATTTACTGACCACCGCAATCGGCCACGCGTCGGTCGCCGCCGATAGTATTCAACACTTTCTCAGCGGCAAAGAATTCAGCAAACGCCCGAAGGTCGACGTTCATCATTTTGACCTGCTGCACAAATTGAAAGAAGCCCATCTGGAGCCCAGCGAATTCGGCCATGAAAGTATCTGGGGCACCGATCAGGAAAACTGCGCGGTGCACAATTACGAAGATCGCTCGGCGAATGAAATCATCGCCTCGGATAAGCTCTATCTGTCGCATTTTAATTATGAGGCGCGTAATTTACGCGAGGCATTCGGTCCCGACTCGGAACAGGTGCTCGGACACTTTGAAGAAAGATCCACCAGCCTGACCGAAGAGCAGGCGATTAAAGAAGCCGGCCGTTGCATGAGCTGCGGCATGTGTTTTGAATGCGACAATTGTGTTATTTACTGCCCGCAAGATGCGGTTTATCGGGTCCCGAAAGACAACAAAACGATGGGCCGTTATGTTGCCACCGATTATTCCAAGTGCATTGGTTGCCATATTTGTGCCGACGTTTGTCCTACCGGTTACATTGATATGGCACTGGGCGGACACTAGGCCGGATCGATATGTTGCCAGGGAAATTCCAGCTTGTTGCCATTCTTGCCCTCGCCGGCATCGTATTATCGGTGATGGTCGACGACAGTCGCTCCGCTTCCGAAATCGGCAAGGTCGAGTTACCGCAACCGCAGATGCCGCTTATGGCATTGCAATGCGTTGAACCAGTGGACGTAATGCGCCGTGAACACATGAATTTCTTACTGGATCAACGCGACGCCACGGTAATTGACGGTAATCGAGACAAAAAATACAGTCTTACCGGCTGTATTAATTGCCACAACCCGAAAATTGAGAACCAGCCGGTGATTCGCAACCAGGATCCCGAGTTCTTTTGCAGCTCCTGTCACCAGTTTACCGGGGTCAAACTCGATTGTTTCGAATGTCACACCGACCAGGCCGAGAAGTTACTGTGAAAGAATTGCTCGATAATATCGAAGTTCGCCCTGCACGGCGACAGTTTCTAAAACAGGCTGCAGCCCTTGCAGGCCTCGCCGTAGCACCCGGCATTATGCTTTACAAGACAGGGCATGCGGCCAGTTCATCGGTTCGTTGGGGAATGTTAATCGACAGCAATGTGATGGATGAGAGCGACGTTGACGCCTGTGTTACCGCCTGCCAGCAAGAACACGGCCTGAAAGATACCGGCAACCCGGAAACCGACGCGCAGTGGATACGAAAGGTCAAGCTAACCGACAAAAACAGCGGCCACGTAAAATTTTTACCGATGATGTGCCAGCACTGCGAAAACCCACCCTGTGTCGATGTCTGCCCGACCGGCGCATCGTTTAAACGCGACGATGGCATTGTGCTGGTGAACAAGCATACCTGTATCGGTTGCCGCTACTGCATGATGGCCTGCCCCTATAAAGCCCGTTCTTTTATCCACGAAAACCTGCAAGACCAGCTTGCGGTGGCACCGCGCGGAAAAGGAACGGTGGAGTCCTGCACTATGTGCGTCCATCGCATCGACCGCGATGGCGAAAATGCCGTCCCTGCCTGTGCCGAAGCGGTCAATCGTGACGATCGCAAGGCCATTCTTTTTGGCGATTTGAATAATCCGGACAGTGACATTGCAAAACGGCTGCGCGAACTGGGCAGTAGCAAATTGCGCGCAGATCTTGGCACCGGCCCCGCGGTTAGTTTTCAAGGTATATAGCATGCTGCCGACGATTCGATACCGTGAATTAAAGCCAGCCAACCGGTTATATCCGATTACCTTGCTAGTGCTCGCGCTCATTGCCATCGTCGGTCTGGCCGCGGCGCATCAAATGGACATCGAAGGCCACCATATCAGCGGCATGACCAACCAGATTGTCTGGGGTCTGCCGCATGTATTTGCTATTTTTCTGATTGTTTCGGCTTCCGGAGCGCTCAACCTGGCGTCGATTTCAACCCTGTTCGGTGCCGATCATTACAAACCGCTGGCACGCTTTTCGGCGGTGCTGGCGATAACGCTACTGGTTGGCGGGCTGTCGATACTCCTGCTCGACCTGGGTCGACCCGATCGCCTGATCGTCGCTATGACTTACTATAATTTCAAATCGATATTTGCCTGGAATATTCTGCTCTACGTCGGTTTCATCGTCATTGTGCTCGCCTATTTATGGCTGATGATGGAACGCAGCATGCATCGCTGGACCAAACCAGCCGGCATGGTAGCCATGATCTGGCGATTGATATTGACCAGTGGAACCGGGTCAATATTCGGTTTTCTGGTCGCTCGCGAAGCCTACGACAGCGCCCTGCTCGCGCCGATGTTTATCGTCATGTCGTTTGCCTTCGGTCTGGCCATTACAATATTACTGTTAATCTCGAGTTTCTCCCTCGACAAACGCGACCTCGGAAATGAACTGCTACAAAAGCTGCGTCGCTTGTTAGGGGTGTTTACCGCGGCTATTTTATATTTTGTTGTGTTGTTTCATCTGACCAAATTATATGGCGCCGGAAATGCCGGGGTGGAAAATTTCATCCTGTTCGACGGCGGCATCTATACCCTGCTGTTCTGGTTGGTTCAAATTGGCCTCGGCAGTTTACTACCACTCTATTTAATCTATTCGAGCCGCTTTGACGATTGCCGCAATACCCTGGTGGCGGCCTGTTTGTTGATCCTGCTTGGTGCCTTCGCCCAGCTCTATATTATTATCATTGGCGGGCAAGCCTTCCCGTTAAACATTTTCCCGGGCTATATCGTGGAGAGCAGTTTTTTCGATGGGGTAGTCGGTCAATATCAGCCGAGCATCTACGAGATTCTACTGGGCATGGGCGGGCTGGCATTTGCCCTGTTGGCGGCCATCCTCAGCTTACGTATCCTGCCCATTCTGCCCGATCGTCTTGCCGATGAATTTACCCCGTCCTGACCGATGGCTTCACTTTACATTTCTGCAGCGCACAAGTCGTCAGGCAAAACCACGGTAAGCATTGGGCTTTGCGCCGCATTAAAACGCCGGGGTATCAATATACAAGCCTTTAAAAAAGGCCCCGATTACATCGACCCGGCCTGGTTGGCGATGGCCAGTGGTAACCCCTGTTATAACCTCGATTACTTTATTGCCGGTGAAGAAGAAACCATCCTCGATTATCGCCGACGAAGTTCCAGCGCCGATTTGTCAATCATAGAAGGCAACAAGGGCTTATACGATGGTCTCGATCTCGACGGTAGCAACAGCAATGCGGCCCTTGCCAAGGCGATTAACAGCCCGGTGATTATGGTCGTCGACGCACGCGGCACCATACGCGGCATTGCGCCACTGCTGATCGGCTATCAGGTGTTTGATAAAGACGTAAACATTGCCGGAGTGATTGCCAACATGACCGGCGGAGCAAGGCACGAAAGTAAACTGCGCGCCGCGGTAGAACACTATACCGATATCCCCTTTCTCGGCGCTCTGGGTAAAGACGATGACAATGGAATCGACCAAACTCACCTTGGGCTGATTCCGGGCTACGAAGACCCTGATTGTGAACGCCGCATTGCGAATATCAGTACCGCTATCGAAAATAATATCGACCTCAGCCGCCTTATCGAAGTGGCCAATACTTCGGCGCAATTTAGCGACCGTATCGCGGAACTCCCCGGCAAAAAATATCAGGGGCTGAAAATAGGTATTGCCCGCGATCGCGCCTTTGGATTCTATTACTCCGCCGACCTCGAGGCGATGGAGCGTTATGGCGCGGAGTTGGTTTTTATTGATTTGCTGCAAGATAAATGCCTGCCGGAAATCGATGCACTTTTTATCGGAGGCGGCTTTCCCGAGCGCCACGCTGAGGCATTACAGGCTAATCTAGCCATGCGCCATGCCATTCGCGACGCGATCGAAAACTATCTACCCTGTTATGCCGAATGTGGCGGGTTGATGTATCTGTCGCGGAATATAGAATGGCAGGGCCAGGATTATGAAATGGTCGGCGTGGTTCCCGGCGACACCCACTTACATTCAAAACCCCGCGGCCGAGGCTATGTCAAACTCGAAGAAAACAACTCAATCTGGCCCGGGCCAAGCTTTGCTGGCGATAGTTTCCACGCCCATGAATTTCATTATTCGTCGCTGGACAATCTTCCCGATTCGCTAAACTATGCTTACAACGTGCGTCGCGGCAACGGCATCATCAATAAAAGTGACGGATTGATTTATAAAAACCTGTTAGCCTCATACGCTCATTTGAGACATACCTCATCCACTCCATGGGTATCACGATTTGTCGAATTTGCCGCAACTATCCGGCAGAATTCGAAAACCCCCAAAGTAACCAGCAATATTGCTCATTAAGATATGATTAAAATCTCCAGTACAGCTATCAAACAAATGAAACTCTCGGCAAGCGAAGGTGGCATGAATGCACTGCCATTGCGGGTTGCCATTAAACGTCAGGGCGATGGTAGTTTTCACTATGCGATGGGCTTTGACGACCAACGCCTGCCCGGGGACAGCTTTGTTACCGTCGAAGAAGTCAATTTGGTCGTCTCTGAAACCAGTAGCCCTTTGGCCGAAGGAATGACGATTGATTATGTTGAGCTCGAAGCAGGTCAATTTGAATTTATTT
>JBLHOA010000053.1:0-15932 GCA_047622345.1 Gammaproteobacteria bacterium
AAGTGCCATTGGACACTTACCGCTTTGAAATTCCGAAATGATAGAACTGTGGGGTGCAATAAGCACTGGGCAATGCACAGTCAACTCGCCAGGCAAAATGTCTGATTCGCAAGAAACACATTAAATCGTATACAATGCGCCCCATTAAAATTGCGCAGGTGTCCCATGCCCCATTCCACTTATATGCCCGAAAAAATGGGTCAGGCGACGGTAGCACCCTCCGGGTCTTTTGAGGCGGGTTCTTATCAGCAGTTCACCCTGACTTACACCGCGGGTCACTTCGGTATCGATGACACTGGCTCGTTAAAAGTTGTTCACCGCTTTGCCTCCGATATGGGGCGTCCGCAGTTCGACAAGCCGCAGGCGGCCAACTATGTCAGCGTGGAAGCGAGTAACGGTGCTGTACTGCAGGTCGAGTACGACATGAAGCGTAATATCCGCCCCTGGGATAAAACGCTTTATATAAAAGTAGTACGAGGATTTCTGCGTGAAGACGATCAAATTGTTGTGCGTTTTGGCGACCAACGACAAGGGTCCCCGGGAATGCGCATTCAGACCTTCTGTGAAGATACTTTCGAATTTCGGGTTTTGGTCGACGCCATCGCGACTTATAATTACGTCGAACTGCCGGAGCAGCCAATCATTTCAATCGTGCCGGGGCCGCCCGCAGGTTTTAAAGCGGTGATTCCGACCGAGCGTCGGCTTAACCAGGCTTTTCGCCTGTCGATCAAGGGCGAAGACCGTTGGGGAAACCCGTCGAATCTCTGCGATCAGCAATTCCGGTTGCGCGCCAACCTGGCGGTCGAAGGTCTGCCCGATTCGGTTCAATTTAAACCCGGTGCGTTTGCCGTGGTTATTGATGACCTTGAGGTTACGCAGGCCGGAAATCTTATTGTCGAACTCATTGACGATGACGGACAGGTCGTGTGTCGATCGAACCCCTGCCGCTTTGTCGAATCACTGGAACTCGCGCCCTACTGGGGTGATTTGCACGGGCAATCGGAAGAAACCATCGGCACCAATTCGGCGCGGGACTTTTATGAATTCGCGCGTGACAAAGCCTTCCTCGATATTTGCGTGCATCAGGGCAATGATTTTCAAATTACCAGTGCTTTCTGGCAGTGGCTGAACGAGTTATCCGCCGAGTTTACCGTCGACAACGAATTTATCGTTTTCCCCGGTTGGGAATGGTCGGGTAATACCGGGCTTGGCGGCGATCGCAATGTATTGCACCTGCACGAAGGACGCCCGATCCACCGTTCGTCGCACGCGCTGGTTGACGACTTGTCCGACATCGACAGCGATGCCACCTCGGCAACCGATCTTTTCACCGCGCTCGAAGGCGAAGCCTGTACGGTGTTTGCCCATATCGGTGGGCGTTACGCCGATATTAAAGTCGCGCATGACGACCGCCTGGAAAAAGCGGTTGAAGTCCATTCGGCCTGGGGCACCTTCGAATGGCTGATTGAAGACGCCTTCGAGCAAGGCTATCGCGTGGGCATAGTATCGAATTCGGATGGCCATAAAGGCAGGCCCGGTGCTTCCCACCCGGGTTCGACCAAGTTTGGTGCCTACGGTGGTCTGACCTGCGTACTCGCGCCCGAGTTTACCCGCGCGGGCATCATGCAAGGCTTGCAACAACGCCATCATTACGGGACTACCGGCAATCGAGTCATCCTCGATACCCGGGTTGCCTTCCCTGCCCCGGCCAAATTATTTGACGATGACCCAAGCCTCGGCGATATCGATTTTGTGCCGAGCGACAGCGCGATGATGGGCGATATTTTGCAATCTGACGCGGTCGAGGTCAGCTTTAGTATCGATGTTCACAGCGCGAGTCCAATCGAGCGTATCGACATTCGCAATGGGCTGGAAACGATCGAAGTGTATCGCCCTTATTCCAGCGATGACCTTGGCCGGCGCATTCGCGTTATCTGGGAAGGGTCGGAATATCGAGGCCGCGGTCGCGAGACGGTGTGGGATGGCAGCGCAAAACTGGAAAACAATCGCTTTGAGTCAGTGCATCCGATTAATCGATATAACCTGGATAAGCAATTTGAATTGAGTAATCCGTCGCAGCTCGACTGGCAGGCGCTTACCACCGGGGGCTTCGGCGGTTTCGACGCGCTGCTCGATGACGCGGAAAGCGGTAATCTGGTAATCGACACGGCGCTGGTTTCGACAACCATTCCAGTGAATACGATTACGCGCAATGAAATCATTTTTGAAAATGGCGGCATCGACCGGCGTATTCGTGTGTTTCGACTGCCCGATGTGAACCCGCATACCTCGGTATCGATCGAGAAGCAGGTATCGCTGGTCGCCGACCGTGATAATGCCCTTTACGTGCGCGTTACCTTCGAAGACGGGCATTACGCCTGGTCAAGCCCGATCTATATTTTCCAGTAATGAGCACTGCGATTAAAATTACCCCCTTAACTCCCGCCCTTGGCGCTGAAATATCAGGCGTCGATGTCTCTCGAATCGATGACGCTGACTTTGCACGAATCCATCGTGCCTGGCTCGAGTTCAAGGTGGTGTTCCTGCCGCATCAGACTATTTCGCTCGACCAGCTCGAGCAGTTCAGCCGCCGTTTCGGGAAATTGATGCAATTGCCCTATATCAAACCCGTTGACGGGCACCCAGATATCATTCAGGTTTTAAAGGAAGCCGATGAAATCAATATGGGCGTGTTTGGCGGTGACTGGCATTCCGACTTCAGCTTTCTGGCTGCGCCGCCCAAAGCTTCGATCTTGTTTGCCGAACAACTGCCACCATTGGGTGGAGACACGCTGTGGGCGGACCTGTCAAAGGCACTCGAACATCTGGACCCGAAATTAATTAAACAACTCGACGGTAAATCGGCGATGCATACCGGGGCCCCCTATGGCGTGGCCAATGCTCCGCCGGAGTCAACCCAGTTCAAGGGATCGATCGAGATTGAACGCAATAACCCGGAGGCCGACAATGAAACCGCGCACCCGGCCATCTGCCGTCACCCCGATACCAATAAAAAGATGTTGTTTATCAACCCGACCTACACCACGCGAATCGACGGAATGAGTAATAGCGCCAGTAAGACATTGCTCGATACCCTGTTCCAGCACTGCCAGCGCCCCGAATTCAGCTGTCGTTTCAAATGGAAGCAAAACACTATTACGATCTGGGATAACCGCAATACCAACCACTACGCGGTGAACGATTACGATGGTTACCGACGCTGCCTTTACCGAACCACAATAAAAGGTCACGCCCCCTTTCCCGGCTGACGTGCCAATCCTGCCAAAAATGGGTTTTACCCGGGTTTTGTGTTAATTTTGGCGGCAACTTTGACTAACGAATACAGCGACCTACCCCGCCATGGCCGAAACAAATATTGAATCACGCGAAATCAATCTGGAGTCCGACGACGACGATACGCTATTTTCCGACCAGGAGCAGGTCAGCGTCGATCACATCAACTTTGAATTCGAACAGACCAGCAAGATTCAGGGAAAATACCGCAAAATGACGGTTTTTAACGACAATCATTGCTATCAGGCGATCAAAAACAAGCACCAGCGTAAATTCAAGTACCGCATCGACCTTGCCTATCTCGACCCTAAACCACTACGTAAACGATTTATCGACTGGAAATGGCTCTGCGCCAGTGTCGTGTTTATGTTGCTCGGTATCCTGTTGCTGGTTAATGGCTGGATCAGTGCCAGCTCGGTACCTTCGATGGTTGTTTTGATTGCAATCAGCGTGATTGCGCTAATGACCTTGCTTGCTTTTTTTCACCAGTCTTACGACCGGGTTTATTTTCGCAGCCAGTATGGCCGGGTGCGCTTGATAGAGTTAATCAACAGTAACCCCGACAAGGCGACGTTTAGAAACTTTCTGACCAAATTTATCGTGCAGATCAACAAATCGAAAACTGCAAAAAAAGTCAATCAGAATAAATTTCTGTCCAGGGAGCTACAGGAATTACGTCGTTTAAAAAATGAAACCGCGGTTTCTGAAAGGGAATACGAATCGGCAAAAGTGCGTATCTTCAAACACGAAGCGTTCAAAGCCGGCCAGTAGCAAATTAGCGTTCCAAAAAATGCCAGGAACGTTACCGGCAGAAAAAATTTGGTGTAAAATGCGCCCTTTTCTCCTACACCACTCTCGACACCACTATGCAACTCGAATCGCTGACCGCAGTCTCCCCTATCGATGGGCGTTATGCCGACAAAACCCAATCCTTACGGCCGCTGTATAGTGAGTACGGGCTGATCTTCCATCGAGTACTGGTCGAGGTGCGCTGGCTTCAGGCGCTGGCTAACTGCACTGAAATTGTTGAAGTTCCCGTGTTCTCCGATGCGGCCAACGCGCGGCTGAATAACATTGTCAGCGAATTTACCCCCGCTAAGGCGCAGCTAATCAAGGACATTGAAAAAACCACCAATCATGACGTCAAAGCGGTTGAATATTTCCTGAAAGACCAGGTTGCAGATAATGACGAGTTGAATGCGGTTTCCGAATTCATTCATTTCGCCTGTACCTCTGAAGACATCAACAACCTGTCGCATGCACTGATGTTGAAAACCGGCCTGGCCGACATCATGCTGCCCGCGTATCAGCAGATACTGGCGATGATCGAAACCTTAAGCGCTACCCATGCCGGGCTGGCGATGATGAGCCGCACCCATGGCCAACCGGCCTCGCCGACCACGCTGGGTAAGGAAATGGCAAATGTCGCCTATCGAATCCGCCGCCAGATCAAGCAGATCGAGCAGGTTGAAATTCTGGGCAAGGTTAACGGTGCGGTGGGTAATTATAACGCGCACCTGGCGGCTTATCCCGACATCGACTGGGCCGATTTCAGTGAGCGTTTTGTGCATTCGCTGGGGCTTGACTGGAACCCCTACACCACGCAGATCGAGCCGCACGATTATATCGCCGAGCTGTTCGATTGCTTTGCCCGTCTGAATACTATTTTGATCGACTTCAGCCGCGATATCTGGAGCTATATTTCAATCGGTTACTTCGGTCAGCGCACCATTGCCGGTGAAGTCGGTTCTTCAACGATGCCGCATAAGGTGAACCCGATTGATTTTGAAAATGCCGAAGGCAACCTCGGTATCGCCAATGCCATGCTCAATCATCTGGCGCAAAAATTACCCATTTCGCGCTGGCAGCGTGATTTGACCGATTCGACGGTGCTGCGAAACCTGGGCAGTGGATTTGGACATATCTTGATCGCTTTAAATTCGTTACAGCGTGGCATCGGCAAATTGCAGGTAAATGAAGACGTCATCGCCCGGGATCTCGATCAAAACTGGGAAGTATTGGCCGAACCGATTCAAACTGTGATGCGCCGTTATGGCGTCGAGCAGCCCTACGAAAAACTGAAAGCACTCACCCGCGGGCAGAAAATTGATGCCGCCGTTATCCGTGCATTTGTCGAAGGTCTCGATATTCCTGACGCGGCGAAACAGGCGTTGATTGAAATGACCCCTGCGAGCTATACCGGAAACGCCAGCGAACAGGCCGGCAAATTATAGATAACTGAATTTTAGATAACGAATATGTGGCAACTACAGGGTTTTGACAGCGACGACTTCATTCGCAATTACTGGCAGAAGAAACCCTGCCTGATCCGTAATGCGTTTCCGGAATTCGAATCGCCGATCAGCCCCGAAGAACTCGCCGGGCTGGCTTGCGAAGAAGACGTGCATTGCCGTCTGATTATCGAAAAAGATGGTGAAACACCCTGGCAGCTTCGTTATGGCCCCTTTGCCGAAGACGATTTTCTGCAGTTGCCCGCCAGCCACTATTCATTACTGGTTTCGGAATGCGAAAAATGGATTCCTGAACTTTCCGATCTGCTCGATCAGTTCCGATTTATACCCAACTGGCGAATCGATGATTTGATGGTCAGCTATGCGCCCGAACAGGGCTCGGTCGGCCCGCATGTCGATGAATACGATGTGTTTTTGCTGCAGGCGCTGGGGCAAAGGCGCTGGCAGTACTGTGAGCAACGAAACGCCGATACAACGTTAATTCCGAACCTGGACCTTGCCATTCTGAGTGATTTTTCACCCGACCAGGACGTCGTATTGAACCCGGGTGACATGCTATATCTACCCCCGGGGCTTGCTCACCACGGCGTCGCGCTCGAACGTTGCATGACTTATTCGATTGGCTTTCGCGCACCGACGGCAGCGATGGTTCTCGAATCGTTCGCGTTGGAAAGTGACCGCCTCGGCTTCAGCGCAAAACGCTATGCCGACGGTGACCTTGAGCAAAACCGACACAGCGCTGAGATTACCGGCCGCGAAATCGAGCGTTTCCGGGCGCTTGTCGTGGAACTATTCGAGCAACCCGATAATCTCTGGGTCGACAGCGTCGGAAAATTGCTTTCCGATAGCCCTGCCATCCAGGGGCCCGAGCAGGATCAACCGGTTTACCTTTCAGACCTGCACACCGGCGAATGGATTCATCACCCCGAAACGCGCATGCTTTATCATCCTGCGACTGATGCGGTGCATTTCTACTGCAATGGTCAGGCTTATTTATTGCCACAAAACCAGGCTGTTATCGACGCATTGCAACTGATGTGCAACCATCGCGAGTGGAATGATACGATTATTAGTCAATGCCTTGCGCTAGAAGCGTTGCATCCGGTTTTGCTCGAGCTGGCCACACAAGGAGCGATCCTGCAGATCGATGATGATAAAATTTAATGATGGTAGCCAAGTAAAACCTTAAATTATAATATAATTCAAATAGTTATGACTGAAAGCTCAACCATATTATTAGACGGTAGAAGTGACTGTAAAGCAGCTGCGGAGGCCTTGATTCTGGGCGCGGTGCAACGCGTTTACCTGTTCACCCAACGACTGGAAGCGGAGCTCTATAACAATGCTGAAATTCACCAGCACCTGAAACAGCTGGCTACTGTAAACCGTAAAACCGATATTCGAATCATCAGCCACGATACCCGCGTCGCCGCCAACCAGGGCCACTATCTGATTAACCTGGCGCAATCTCTGCCCTCCTTTGCGCAAATTCTTATCACCGCTACACGGGAGCATCAGAAATTTCGTGAAAGCTGGTTGATCGTCGACGAAGGCGCCTATATGCGCATTCGAAACCCCGATCGTTACGAAGGTTATTACGAATTGGATAACAAGCTTGAATGTCGAAGTTACCGCGATACGTTTCTCGAGTATTGGGACGCCGCCGTACCCGATAACAATACCCGTCGACTGACACTATAGAAGCAAAATATGCTGACACACATCTGGTTTGGATTTTTCGCCGTATCCTTCATCGCGGCCTTATATCAATGGCTGTTCCAGGACCAGGGCGGCATCTTCAGCCTGTTGATGCAGGCTACGTTCGACATGGCGGCGATCAGTGTGGAAATCTCCATCGGACTTATCGGTGTGCTGTGCATGTGGCTGGGGTTTTTCAAAATTGCGGAAAAATCAGGGCTGATTCAAATTCTTGCCCGGGTGCTCGAACCTTTATTTCTCAAATTAATGCCCGGGGTGCCCAAAGGTCACCCCTCGCACGGCAGTATGACGATGAACATTGCCGCCAATATGCTGGGACTGGACAACGCAGCAACGCCGATGGGCTTGCGTGCGATGCAGGATTTGCAGGACTTGAACCAGGAAAAGGATACTGCGAGCAATGCGCAGATACTTTTCCTGGTGCTAAACACGTCTTCGGTAACGCTACTGCCGGTCACCATTTTTCTCTATCGCGCGCAACAGGGGTCGACCGACCCGACCGCGGTTTTTATTCCGATTCTGCTGGCGACCAGTGCTTCGACACTGGCGGGTCTGCTCGCGGTCGCCTGGGTGCAAAAAATCAATCTCCTCAATCGCGTGGTACTGGGTTACTTCGGTGCTTTTGCAGTGATGCTGGCCGCACTGGGAAGCTGGCTGGTGTCGATGCCCGCAGAAGCGATGTCGACCAGCTCATCATTGCTCGGCAATTTGATTTTATTCAGTATCATCATGCTTTTTCTTGGCTATGGCTGGTATCGGAAAAATAATATTTACGACGATTTTGTCGATGGTGCCAAGCAGGGTTTTCAGGTTGCCGTGACCATAATCCCTTACCTGGTGGCGATGCTGGTCGCGGTCGGACTACTTCGCGCCAGTGGCGTCCTCGATGGTGCGGTCTGGGCGATGCAACAAGGGTTTGCTGCTATCGGCATTAATACCGATTTTGTGCAGGCGCTGCCAACCGCGCTAATGAAACCGCTGAGCGGCAGTGGCGCGCGGGCGATGATGCTGGAGACGATGAATAACTTCGGCGTCGACTCATTTGCGGCAACCGTGGCGGCGATCATGCAGGGCAGCACCGAAACGACCTTTTACGTACTCGCGGTTTATTTCGGTAGCGTCGGCATCAAGCACGTTCGCCATGCCATCGGTTGTGCGCTAGTCGCTGACCTGGCCGGGATTACGATGGCGATTGTAGCGGGTTACTGGTTTTTTCATTGAGCATGATTTAGCGTGCGGATGCGGTTTCCGTTCGACGAATAAATTCCCAACCGCTAAGTCGTTTTGGCGCTCCAGTGCAAGCCGGCGAATTGCGTAACATCTTCAAAGTCGTCGGTTTGCGGCATCGCCGGTAAACTTTGTAGCATGCCTTTACCGTAGGACTTGCCTTTCAACCGGTTGTCGCCTAACACGACTATGCCGTGGTCACTGAGGTCTCGAATAAGCCGCCCTACCCCCTGACGCAGACTGATGGTAGCCTCGGGCACCTGAATGTCCATAAATGCGTTGCCGCCATTCTGGCTGGCCTGCTGCAGACGCCTTTTATACACCGGGTCACCCGGCGACTTGAATGGTAGCTTGTCGATAATGACACAGCGTAATTGATCTCCCTTGACGTCCACGCCTTCCCAGAAGCTACTGGTGCCGAGCAGCACTGGATTGTCCGCTTTCAGGTACTGTTGCAATAAATCGCTGCGTTGCAGTTCGCCCTGCACGAATAAGGGGTAGTCGATGCTGCGCCGTAAAAAATCGGCGGTAAAGCTGAGCATGCGATAGCTGGTGAACAGAATGAAACAATGGCCACGGGTGAGCTGGATCATTTGCCGGCAGAGTTCACCAAAGGCCAGAGGAAAGCGATCATCGGAGGGGTCGGGTAACTGGGGTGGCAGGTAGAGCAGCGCCTGTTTGGTGAAATCAAACGGGCTCTCAAAGCTGGAACTGTCGATATCGGAAAACCCCAGCCGATCATTGTAATAGCGAAACGATTGCTGTGAACTCAATGTCGCGGAGGTGAAAATTGCCGTTTTAAAACTGGCCGCGGCTAATTGCCGCTGGAACGGTTGCGACACTTCAATCGGTGAAAGCGCCAGACGGAAGCTGCGATCATTCCATTCGTACCAGCTGATCAGATTATCGTTCGTGCTGAGAAATTTATTCAGTAAGGCATCGAGTTCCTGCAAGCGATGATGACAACTCGCCAGCTCTTTGCCGCGACTTGCCAGCGCTTCCAGTGATTGCTCAAGCAGCGTGATGCAAGACTGTAACTGTTCTATCGAGGTGAGTATCGGCTTCGCGTTTTGAATGCGCATCCATTCCGCTTTTTGCGGGAAAGGCTGCAGGCTTAATTGAAAGTCGGCAAGCGATTTTTTTAGCTGATCGCAGGGTTGTTGTAACAGACGTGAATCGGGCGCTTCGGAAATTTCGGCGTCGACCGCATCTTTGCACAAAGTTTCGATCTGGCGCATGCCGAACTGTTCGCCGTAAAAGTGGCTGGCGATATCCGGTAGCTGATGCGCCTCATCGAAAACAATCACTTCGGCCTCGGGCAGAATTTCGCCGAACCCATCTTCTTTGAGCGCCAGATCCGAAAAATACAGGTGGTGATTGATCACTACCAGGTCGGCGTCGAGCGCTTTTTTACGCGCCTTGACGACAAAGCATCGATCGATTTCGGGGCAGTCTGAACCCAGGCAGTTATCCGCATTTGAAGTCGCGTAAAACCAGAGGCTGTCATTTTCCGGGATATTCGGAAATTCGCTGATATCTCCAATTTCGGTGATATCGGACCAGGCCGACAGGGCCCGGAAAATCGCGCTCATTTCACGACTTTTAAACTGGCCACTACTGCGATGTTTTTGAATTCGATGCGGACAGCAATAGTTACTGCGTCCTTTCAGCAAGGCCGTTTTTTTCGAGCTGACAATGGCCTTGCGAATTAAGGGTATGTCTTTGTTAAACAGCTGGTCCTGCAAATTTTTGGTGCCGGTTGAGACAATCACTTTTTTATTACAGAGAAAGGCAGGTACCAGGTACGAAAAAGATTTACCGATTCCGGTGCTGGCTTCGATCACCTTCGACTCGCCCTGGGCAATCGCCTCTTCGATCAATAAGGCCATATCGATCTGTCCCTGGCGGGGTTTAAAATTATCGATCAAATCACCGATAACGCCATCGACACCCAGTACCGATTCAACATTCAATTCAGACGATAACTTTGCCACTGTCATTCCTGTAAGCACTGCCTTTTGATGAAACGATTCGCCTTGTCTAATTCGTCGTCATTGGCATTATAGCTAAAAGAACGATCTGCCATTTCTCCACAACGCGCTAAATCACCACTATGCCAGTAGTTCTGAGCCAGATAATGCCAGCTGAGCGGATTGCGCGGCTCAATTTTAATGGCGCGTTGCAGTATACCCGCCGCTTCTATATAGGACTGCTGCGCCATCGCCGCGAGCGCACTTTTGTGTAGATTAGCAACGGCAGCATTAGACGAGTCATCGTTATTGCTCAGGTTGCTTTGCTGATATCGATTGTCGGGTTGTGGCGAAACACAACCAGCGGATAGCAATATCAGGCCGAGCAGCAATGCTACCGGTAGTTTAGTCAAGGACATGGTGATTGGTAATCAGGGATTTGAGATTTCAGAAAGGGTAACAATACACTATTAATACAATTTTTCCCGGTGATACCACCGAGAATCGGATTTGTGGGGTACCAGTGCAGGTCCGCATTGCGGTTCAGTTTAAATGAATTGAAGCCATGTTTGTCCATAATATCGGCCCAGACTCTTAATGCACCGGAGGATCCGGTTAAACCTATCGGCCCGTTATCATCCCGGCCCAACCATACAACGCTTAACAAGCGATCGGTGAAGCCGGCAAACCAGGAATCGCGCGCCTCATTGGTGGTGCCGGTTTTAGCCGCCAGCGTTTTTGATTTGAACCGTTGCGCGAGATAGCGCGCGGTGCCCTGCTCGCTGACTCCAACCATTGCCCGCTGCACTTGCATCATTTGCGCTTCATCGAATAATTTAACCGAGTCGAAAGGCACCCTGCTCAAGGTATTAAACTGCTGATCGGTTACGGTGCGAATGGTGGTCAGCGGCGTGAAATATCCATTGTTGGCAATCACCTGATACATTTGTGCCACTT
Organism: Gammaproteobacteria bacterium; assembly: GCA_047622345.1. Lineage (GTDB taxonomy): Bacteria > Pseudomonadota > Gammaproteobacteria. The sequence goes on from JBLHOA010000053.1 coordinate 11,420, forward strand.
CAAAAACGGACATAGGCGAGGTACCGAGCAACATCGATGGATAGATAACCTCGTGTTTTAATAGTTTGATTTTTTCGAGATTCCGCGCCAGTTTTTCGAGACCACCGTTCACCCCGAGATTAACAAACGGCAGATTATAGGATTTTATAAAAGCCTGATAAAGCGTCATTTCGCCATGAACTTTGCGATCATAATTGCGCGGGGCCCAAATGTTTCCGTCAGATTGCTTGATTCGAATCGGCTCGTCTTTAACCTGGCTCGCCAGTGATAGCCCACCTTCGAGCAGGCTGTACAACAGTAGCGGTTTGATCAGCGACCCGACCGGTCTTTGCGCCATAACGGCGCGATTAAAGCCGGGGTAATCGGTATTGCGGTCACCGATTAATGCCCGGATGTCGCCGTTAAGGTAATCAGTAACTATGACCGCCGCCTGTAATTTTTTGGAATCAAAGCGCTTTAGTCCAATGGCCAGTCCACTTTCGAGGCTGTCCTGAGCGATAGGGTCAAAACTGGTGAAAATTCTCAAGCCACCGCCCGCAATGTCGTCACGACTATAGTTGGTCAACATCTGGCGTTTGACCATATCAAGGTAGGCAGGGTATCGGTTTATCCCGGGTAATCGCGCTACGGTGGCAATGTTGCTTTTAATCGCATTGTTATAGGTTGTTGCATCGATCAAACCGTGATCGCGGGCTATGCGTAGCACCAGATCGCGGCGGGACTTCGCGCGTACAGGGTGGCTCACCGGGTTATATCGGGTCGGCCCCTTCACCATAGCAACCAGCATCGCCAGTTCGTGGACTTCGAGCTGATCCAGATTGCGCTGATAGAGCATTCGGCTGGCCAGAGCAAAACCATGAATGGCGATGTTATTCTGCTGCAACAGGAAGACTTCATTGATATAGGCGGTTAGCAAGGCCTGTTTGCTGAATCGATAATCGAGAATTATCGCCATAAAGGCTTCATTAATTTTTCTTAACAGCGATTTTTCAGCGGTCAGGAACAGGTTTTTGGCGAGCTGCTGGGTCAGGGTACTGCCACCCTGAACGGTTTTTCCAGCCTGGAGATTGGCTATTAATGCGCGTGCGATTGCCATCGGGCTAACGCCGTGATGCGCGAAAAAGTCCCGGTCTTCGACTGCCAGTAGTATCCCTTTTAACAGTTCGGGAATCTCGGATTCCTGCAATAGCATCCGGTCTTCACCGCTATTCGGATAGTAACTACCCAGTATCATCGGGGGTATGCGAATAATTGGCAGTGGTTTACCGGTCAGCGAATCGACAATGGCATCGATTGATTTCCCCTTATAGAACAGTTGAATCAGCCGCGACGGTCCCAAACCATCCTCAAACATAAACTCGCGCAGGTTTAATTCGATCGAATCGCCAAGTATCCGGTATTGCCCGGGCTGGGGTTGCTGAATAACACGCTGGTAATTGGCGAGTTTGATTTCAAACTCGACCCTGTCCCTGGAAAGCTCCAGCCCCGGGTAAAGCTCTAATGCCCTTGCGTATACCCTCGAGGGCAATGCCCAGGTTTCACCCTCGAAGCGTTGGTTGATCAACCAGTTAAGGTAAACAATATAAACCGCAAGCGAGACCAGTAGAATCACCAGAGCACCACGGAATATCCGCCAGTGCCGGGGCGTTTTAGGCGATTCTGCTTGCTTACCTTTGGTTTTTTTCGGCATCGGTTTGCCGTTCCATGGTCACTAGACCGGTGGGTTGCTATCCCTTCGCACAGTTACCGCATCGGCCAGTTCGCGCAGTAGAGTTTCTGACGCATCCCAGCCCAGGCAGGCATCGGTGATGCTCTGGCCATAGGTCAGGTCGGCATGGTTCAAATAATCCTGACGTCCTTCAACCAGGTGTGATTCGATCATAACGCCGAATATGTTGTGCTGCCCTGCTTTGATTTGATGAATGATATCGCGACAGACTTCGGTCTGCTTTTCAAACTTTTTACTGCTATTAGCATGACTGCAATCGATCATTATGCGCGAATTCAATCCAGCTGAATTTAAACGCTCGACCGTGCCATTAACACTGACCGAGTCATAATTGGGACGATCGCTGCCACCGCGCAGTATGACATGCGTATATTCGTTACCCGTGGTGACGAAAATTGCCGAATGCCCCTGCAGGGTGATCGAAATGAAATTATGCGAGCATTTTGCTGCGCCCATGGCATCGATAGCAACCTGCACGCCGCCGTCGGTTCCGTTTTTAAATCCGACCGGACAGGACAAGCCCGAAGCCAGTTCGCGGTGCCCCTGGCTTTCGGTAGTGCGGGCGCCGATAGCACCCCAGGAGACCAGGTCGGAAATATATTGCGGGCTGATCAAATCCAGATATTCGTGGCCCGCGGCAATGCCTTTTTCAGACAGGCGTAACAGCAGTTCGCGCGCTTTTCGCACGCCTTTATTGATTTTAAAGCTGTCGTCGAGATCAGGGTCGTTGATTAAGCCTTTCCATCCTACTGTGGTACGGGGTTTTTCAAAGTACACCCGCATCACAATGATCAATTCACCGCTAAGCTCATCGATCAGCTTTTTCAAGCGATCACCATACTCCAGTGCCGCATCGGTATCGTGAATTGAACAAGGTCCGATAATAACCACCAGGCGATCGTCTTTTCCGTCCAGCACCTGGTAGATTTGCTGACGCGCTTCGGTAACTGTCCTCGACGCGGACTCGGAAATGGGTAAGTCCTGCATCAACTCTTCCGGAGTCAAAATCTCTTTGGTATCCGAAATTCGAAGGTCTTTGGTTTGTTGCATGATCATAATCTTGGCTGAGCCTGTCTATTGTGTTTTTGTGCGTTGTTTAGTAATGCCAGGGATCTGCATCAGCCTGGCGATTAAACAGCCGAACTGACCGATCAGAGCTGCCTCGCAAATTGCATTGCAATAACGAAAATGCAATCGGCCAGACGCCCGAAAAGGCGCTATTTTTAACTATTGCCTAAATAATTGCCAGCCCTAAATCCCGGCTTTAAATGAGGCCAGTAATTTTCTGGTTTGTTCGGTTTTCAGCCGTGGTCCGTATTGGGTGACAATTTTGGACGACGCCATCGATGCCAGGTCTCCGCTCTGATGAAAGCTCATGCCCTGCGATAATCCGTAGAGGAAAGCACCCGCAAACATGTCGCCGGCGCCGAGGGTATCGATGGCGGTGACTTTGTTGGGTTCGATGTCGATCGTGGTAACTCCGTCAAATAAGGTCGCACCCGCTGCACCCCGGGTGACTGCAAATCGTTTTGAGACTTTCTTCAAGGTTTGAATGGCTCCGGCAAGCGTGTCGGTGCCGGCAAGAACGCAGGCCTCTTCTTCATTGGCAAATAGTAAATCGACCCGGTTTCCGATCATCGCTTCGAGGCCGTCGCGAAAAAAAGTAACCATATTAGGATCAGACAAGGTCAACGCCGTTTTAATGTTGCGCTGCTCGGCAATTTCTCTCGCCTTGATCGCCGCATTTTTGGTGCTTTCTCCGGTTACCAGATAGCCTTCGATATAAACATACTCAGCCTGTTTTATGGCATCTAAATCGATATCTTTGTCGTCCAGTTCCGCACTTACCCCTAAGAAGGTATTCATTGTTCGATCGGCATCGGGAGTTACAAATACCAGGCATTTACCAGTGGTACCGGGAATTGGCTTTTTTGAGCCCAGAATGGAATGCACTCCGGAATCGTGCAGATCGCGAGCGAAAAACTGCCCGGCCATATCGGAAGAAACACGGCAGTCAAAGTGAGTTTTGCCACCAAACTGAGCCATAGCAATGATGGTGTTGGCCGCCGACCCGCCACAGGCCATGCTTTCATGCGATTCACCGAGCTGCGCCAGTAAACTGTTCTGGCGATGCTCGTCGATGAGTGTCATGACCCCTTTTTCGATATCGAGTTCAGCCAGGCGGGCGTCACTGGAATGGTACTCAATATCTACCAGAGCATTACCGATTGCGTACACGTCAAATTTTTTCATAATCGCCTATATAGTCTTAAAATTCAGATAGTTAAGTTATACACATTACACCCATTATCAGCTAGTAGGGATAATCTTTTGATTCTCTGTAAGAAACAGTTATTAATCGAATAAATCCATCGATTACCCTTTGCAAAGCGGAATAAAGGGTCTATAAATGTAGTTTGCACTAACAATTCCGGGGGGATTATGACATATAGAATCGAAACAACCGACCCCATTACGGGTAAATCGCTGGAGCAATTGGTCGATATGCCCTATGTTATCGAAAATGACGATGACGACAGTCTGGTGATTTACTTTGAGTCCGAATATAATCGGGATCTCTATTTGACCAACCCGTCGCAACACCAGCTGGAGCACCATAAAAAACGACTTCCTGTTTCGCAAAATTAAACGATTATAACCGCATCAAGTTTGTTTAAAAACCACGGTAATACGTGGTTTTTTTTGCCCCCCGCCAAACCCCGGCGAACATTGATAATAATAATTATGATAAAGGCTAACAATAGATTCTATTAATAAAATTAA
>JBLHOA010000054.1:0-15875 GCA_047622345.1 Gammaproteobacteria bacterium
GCACCTGTCTGGATTATGTGTTTGATATTACTGCTAAAGATAGCAGTAATATCACTTTGAACGGGTATAGCGGCACGATCAGCATCAGCACCACGAGCAGCCACGGAAACTTTTCTACGGTAACTGCGACCAATAATCTCAGCCCGAATCTCGACGCCGATGACGATGGCAGTGTCGGTTATACATTCGATCCGGCCGATATGGGGACAATTACTTTAAAGCTGAGCAATCAGCATGCGGAAACCCTGAAGATATCGGTGCTCGATGATCCGATGACGATTGCCACGGTCTCGCTTTCCGGAGATGTTACTTTTGCTGAAAATGTGTTTACCATCGTCGATAACGAACCTACGGTAGAGCCAGATAATGTACCGGTTGCCGGCAAGGATCATCAGTATCTGATCAGGCTTTGGCGTCGAGATAGCGGTGGCATCTGTGGCGTTGCCACTGACTACGACGGTAGCAAGACATTGAGGCTGTGGCGTGATCTTGACCCGCTTGATGCCGGTATAAACAACCCGACTTTCGCAGCCGTGCCGATGCCTGCCAGCGAACTCGCCGCCAGCGATCTGACCATTACCTTTAATTCGGGCGTCGCCGCGGCGACTCTGTCGACTTCGGATGTCGGTCGTTTCACTATTGAAATTAAAGATGACACAGGGCTGTTTTCCGACGTCGACATCGTCGGCACATCGCTGGTACAAACCGTTCGCCCCTTTGCCATCGGGATCGATTTCAGTAATTTGCGCGATGCCGATTTCGCCGACAATGATTTCATCGACGACAGCACCGGCCTGGATCTGTCCTACGCCGATAGCGTTGCCGGCAGCGTGTTCAGCGCAGCAGGATCGGATTTTTCAATCACTGTAGAGGCGGTACTCTGGGATCTTGCCGATGACGGCGATATGAACGGTATTCCCAATGCCGGCGCCTATCTCGGTAATAACCTGCCGACGCCTTCGTTTTCGCAGACAGTCGATACAGTTACGCTTTCGCCGTCGCATTTGTCACCGGCCGCGGCGACGCTGGGAAGCATTTCTGTAGATGCCGTTGCCGGAGGGTTGTTCGATGACTTTACCGGGGGTAGCCAGACGGCATTAATGACTTATTCGAATGTCGGCATAATCCGGCTCGATGCCACTATTACCGATGGCAACTATTGGGGCAGCGGGGTTAATGTGACTGGATTCGAAACCAACATCGGTCGCTTCCGGCCATTTCAATATGCGGTCACCAATAGCGCGGTAACCAGCGCCTGTACCGCGGTACTGCCGTTTACCTATGCACGCCAGCCCTTCGACGCCACGGTCACTATTGAAGCGCAGAATAAAGCGGGCGGTATTACCGATGGATACCGGGATGCTTTCGTCACCCTCGATATCCCCACCGAGTTGACCATTGAAAATAGTGTCACCATGGCCGCCTACGATACGCAGACGGTAAGCGTTACCGAATCATTCAGTACTGGCACCATCGCCAGCGCCGTGTTCGACCTGGAGCTCGCCTGGGACATGCCATTGCAGGGGGCATCCACAACCCAGGTCACTTTGACCGCGAGCACCGACGAAGTGACAAATGTAGCCCTGTCACCGGTTAGCCTGGGTAGTACCGATGTCAGGCTAGGCCGTCTGGTACTGGCTAATACTTTTGGTTCTGAATTAAGCGATTTAACCATGCCGATGGTTGTCGAGTATTTCGACGGCAACAATTTCATCACCAATAGTCTCGATGGCTGCACCGCGATCGTGCTCGACTCAACCCAGTATGTGCAAAATTTGAGTGGTGGTTCGTCTACCTTAACCGCCGGTGCTGTAGCGAATGGTGTCATGAATATAGACCTTTCTGCCCCGGGCGCTGGCAATACCGGTGATATCGTGGTTACCCCGACCCTGTCCGTGGCGCCGAACCCGATGCCCTGGTTGCAATTCGACTGGGATGCCGATGGAATGTTTGACGACGACCCGACCGCAACAGCGACCTTTGGCATCTTCGGTGGAAACCCGGTTTTTATTTATCGGCAGCAGATTTATCAGGAATAACCGGCAATGTTTCTAATATCTCGACTGGGTTAGAGAAAACAAATCAGTTTGTCTTTATACTTTGCCAGTGTTCGAGTGCTTCGAGCAGGTTCTATCCACTATAAATAGAAGGGTGAGTTAAATGAAAATTGGTCAATTATTGCAAGATAAAAACCACGATTTATTTAAGATTAAACCGGATGATTGTATTGCCGATGCCGCTACGGCGCTAACGTTCAACAAAATCGGTGCTTTGCTGGTCGAAGATGAATTTGGGAATATTGTTGGTATTTTGTCCGAGCGCGACATTGTCAGTGGCATGGGGCCGCACGGGGCCGATTTGCACGACGTTGCCGTTTCTGAGTTGATGACTGCCGAATTGATTCGCTGTTCACCGGATGACGACGTCAATGATGCCATGGCGATGATGACCGATCGGCGCATTCGCCATCTGCCGGTTTTTGATGGTGATACCCTGTCCGGGTTTATCAGTATCGGTGATCTGGTCAAATTCCGCATGATGGAAGTGCAGGCCGAAGCCGAAGCCATGCGCCAATACATCGCTTCCTGAGTCGTTTTTGGGCGAGGGCTTACTCCCCTTGCACAATAGCCTGGCTTTCGAGATAGGATATCGGCGGATACTTCGCCGGGTTCAGCGCGCTGCAACAACTCGGGATGCATTCCATTTTATAATCCGCATTGGCGTTAAAGAAAAATGGAATCGAATAGCGCGCCGCTTCGCCGGTATTATTGTCGGCAAAATGTTTGACGCTGATAAATAGATCATTAGTCCATTGTTTTAACAATTCTCCCGTGTTGACGATGAAAGCATTGCCGGTCACCGGCACGTGAATCCAGCATTTACGACGCTCACTGTAAATCACCAGCCCCGGGCTGTTTTGCGCGAGAATCGTGAAAAAAGTGGTGTCAACATGTGGCGGAACACCAAACTCATCTTCGGCCTTTTCCGGCATCATCGGGTATCGGGTCAAGCGCATGCGGTATAGAGGCCGAGTAAACGCCGGCGCAAAAAAGTCTTTCTCGAGGTCGAGGGCGCGCGCATAAATCGGTAGTAGCTTGATCGCCAGCGCTTCAATTTGCTGGATATAAGCTTCGACGTGCTGGCGAAATCCGGGAATTTCGTTTTCGTCTGGCCAGAGATTATCATCGAGGCCGGCGTTATGGTCGCGTTTGAAAATAATCGTCTCATTCAAATTGCCCTTGCGCCTTGCGGGTAACTTACGGTTCTTCACCGGCAGATAACCAATTCCACCCACCGGCCACTCAGCTTGATCCATCAGCAAGCGCATTTTTCTGTCCGCCGGTAAATCGTGAAAACGGATCGCTTCGGCGAAGGCCTTGTCCAGAACAGGTTGCGGAAACTGGTGACCGACGATCGAACAGAAGCCGACTTCGAGGCAAGCCTTGCGCAATTGGTTGGCAACGCTTTGCAATGCCTCGGCGCTGCCAGTGTTCAGGTATTCACTTATATCGATGAGCGGGATGTCGCCGGTTTCAGCCCGAAGGACTTCGCCGATTTCCCAGGATTGCGATTCGCGCTGCAGTTCGGCTTCTTTTGCCGAGGGGTCAAATTTGGTTGTCATTGTTAGCTAGTCTGATCTGGGCTGGGGCTTCGGGGCTTAAAAAAAGTCATGGCCACTTGCCTCGACAAGTGGCCATGACGGGCAGGCATTACGACGCGGCAACCAGCGCCTGATCGATGTCAGCGATAATATCCTTGATATTTTCGATACCGATCGACAGGCGTACGAGGTCTTCAGAAACTCCTGACGCGGCCAATTCCTCCGGCGATAATTGCCGATGCGTTGTTGAGGCAGGGTGGCAGGCCAGCGACTTGGCGTCACCGATATTCACCAGTCGGGTAATCAATTCCAGCGCATCGATGAACTTGCCGCCAGCGGCCGAGCCGCCTTTAATGCCGAAGGTCAGGATTCCCGAGGCTTTACCCTTCATATACTTTTTCGCAAGGGCGTGGTGAGGGCTGTCTTCGAGTCCGGAGTAACGTACCCATTCTACCTTTGCATGGTTTTTCAGGTGTTTTGCCACCGCAAGCGTATTATCACAAATGCGCTCCATGCGCAGCGGCAGTGTTTCCAGGCCCTGTAACGCGAGAAAAGTGTTCATCGGTGCCAGCGCGGCACCCATGTTGCGCAGTGGTACTACTCGTGCGCGCAGAATATAGGGCGGCAAACCGGTTTCGGTAAACACCACCCCGTGGTAGGAAACGTCGGGCTCGTTCAGTCTTTTAAAGCGTTCCTTGTTCGCCACCCAGTCGAAGTTATTCGAGTCGACGATAATGCCGCCGATAATGGTTCCGTGCCCGCCGATGTATTTGGTCAGCGAGTGCACCACGATATCGGCACCCCATTCGATCGGGTTGCACAGTACCGGAGACGCAACCGTGTTATCAACGATCACCGGAATGCCGTGCGCATGCGCTATTTCGACTACTTTTTCTAGGTCGACAATATTGCCTGCAGGGTTACCGATCGACTCGCAGAAAACCAGTTTGGTTTTATCGTCGATTAACGCGGCCATCGTATCGAGGTTATCCGGGTCGACAAATCGTGTTTCGATTCCCATTTGCGGAAAGGTGTGCGCAAATAAATTATAGGTGCCACCATAAAGCGTCGACATGCTGATGATGTTGTCGCCGGCCTCGGTGATGGTTTGAATTGCGTAGGTCGTCGCCGCCTGTCCCGAAGCGAGCGCCAATGCCGCTACCCCGCCTTCCATATCGGCAATGCGCTGCTCGAGCACGTCGTTGGTCGGGTTCATGATGCGCGAGTAAATATTACCGAGTACTTTTAGGTCGAATAAATCGGCACCATGCTGGGTGCTGTCGAAGGCAAAGGCGGTGGTTTGATAAATCGGTACGGCAACTGCGTTGGTCGTTGGGTCGGGGCTATAGCCAGAGTGTACTGCTTTAGTTTCTATTTCCATTACATCGCTCCTTATGTTTATTATTGGCTTGAATCGGATTAAACCCCAACAGTTTTATACGAACTCGCGCCTAAGTTCAAATGCTAGGGCGAGGAGAAAGCGTATATTGATTGTCCTTTACACCCATTTTCCGAATTAACACGACCAAAGCGAAGCATGAATATCGACCAGACCAGGCAGTTTTTCGAGCAGGTAGCGGCGCAGGATGCGGATACATTGTGTCGCATCGATGCCAGCAAGCGCGATATTTCGATGCGGGAAGGCGTGCTGGTGTTTTCGCTGACCGGCTTGCATGCCTTTTTATATCCCGGGAAAGGTGACGAATTCGCCGCCTTTAAAACAATGCTTTATGCCTCGGAATTGAACCGGCAACTGCGTGACAAGGGCAACGAGATTGTGTTGTATCGCTCCTCGGGCAAGATCCGTTCCAGCCTTTATTGCCTTAAGCCGCTATGAAAACCTGATTTCGCTTGATAATGAGTGGGTTATTGGTAATATCGCGTGACTGACAGGTGCCCTTGCAGGGATAATCGGGAAGTGTGGTAAGATATTGATTTATAAGGAAATTATAAAGAGATTATCGATTCCATCGCTGCCCCCGCATCGGTAACATAGAGCAGTTGTTCGCAAAGACCACTGAATGGCATTGATAATATTCGGGAAGGTGTGAACACGGCGAGGCCGGCGCGAAAGCCGATTAGCCACTCTGAGCCCGAAGACCGGCCTGTTTTCGACAACTGACAATTTTGCGCGGTGGGCGCATCGAGGATTTAATTATGACAACACAAATTTCCAACCAGCAGCAGTTACAGGTTAAATCTGCGGCATCCGTACTCGTCCAGACTGGCGCTGCGCTGATGTTCGGCATGGTCGTTCTTTTTGCCGCCGGTTTCGCGTCGATGGACGTCGCGCACAGCGCCGCCCATGATGTTCGCCATAGCCTGGCATTTCCCTGCCACTAGACTTTGCCGAAACTCCGTTAGTTCTGTTCCAGGGCTGACGACCGAGCCCAAACCCGTAAGGCGCCGGGCTTTTTTGGCCGCAGGGTTCCTGTAATGATTTTTACCCGCATTATCTATAGCGCGATCCTGATCGGGATAGTTGCCGGTGCGCTGTTAAGCGTTTTGCAACTGGTCAGTCTGAACCCGATTATCATCGCCGCCGAAGTCTACGAATCCGGCCCCGAAAACAACCCCGAGCATAGCTCTGAACTTGACTCTGAGCTAAGCCACAACAACGCCGATGGGCACCATGACGACTCTCATGCTGCCGATGAATTTGAGCGTAGCAGCTATAGTTTCCTCGCCAATATTCTTGTCAGTACTGGTTTTACCGCAGTGCTGCTCGCGCTGATGGTGCAATTTCGCATTGCCGATGGCGCTCGAATCAGCTGGGCGCAGGGTTGCCTATGGGGGCTCGCCGGGTTTGTCGCGATCTTTCTAGCCCCTGCATTGGGATTGCCACCGGAAATCCCGGGGGCTGAGGCCGCGGCATTGCCCAATCGACAGCTATGGTGGATTTTTACCGTGGTCAGCGTCGCCATCGGGCTCTGCATTCTCGCATTTGCACTTAACAAATTAAAATTCACCGGCCTGTTATTTCTGGCGATGCCCTACCTGGTAGGCGCGCCGCATAATGATGGCCCGGCATTTACTCATGCCGATAGCGAAGTGGTTGCCGCGCTGGAAAAGCTGCATGAGCAATTTATCATTGCCAGTGCCGGCACCAGCCTGGTGTTCTGGCTGCTGCTCGGGCTCGCCTGCAGCTATGTTTTTAATCGCTGGTTTAAATCGCTAAGCATCGACGGTAATTATGTCGACGCCTGAATATCCTTTTTGCGCCGTCGTCGGCCAGTCGCAATTCAAGCTGGCGCTGAAGCTACTCGCCATCGATGCGGGCATTGGCGGTTTGCTGGTCAGCGGGCCGCGCGGAACGGCTAAGTCGACATTGGCTCGCGGGTTATCTTCGATTACGCCGTCGCAAGGTGGTTTCGTAACCCTGCCTTTGGCCGCCTCCGAAGAAATGCTGGTGGGTACCCTCGATCTGCAAAAAGTGCTCGATAACAAAGAAGTCGCCTTCAGCCCCGGCCTGTTGGCGAAAGCCGACCAGGGCATTCTCTACGTCGACGAAGTTAACCTGCTTGCCGATAATCTGGTCGACCTGCTACTCGATGTTGCCGCCAGCGGCGTCAACCGGATTGAACGCGACGGCATCAGCCATAGCCATGCCGCGCGTTTTATTCTGCTCGGCACGATGAACCCTGACGAGGGTGAATTGCGCCCGCAGCTGCAGGACCGATTCGGCCTTGCAGTCAATATCGAAAGCCGCTTCAGCGCCGCGCAACGGGTTGATATCGTGCGGCGACGCGAAGCCTTCGATCGAGACCCGCGAGCCTTTATCGAGCAGTTTGCGTCGCAGCAAACCGAATTACGTAGCGACCTGAAAGTCGCGATCGATCAGTTATCCCGGGTCGAATGCCCCGACGCGATCCGCGTCGAAATCGCCGAACGCTGCATTGCCGCGAATGTCGATGGACTGCGCGCCGATATCGTCTGGCACCGTACGGCAGTTGCGCACGCGGCACTCGCGCAGAAATCTTCGGTGGACAGTGACGACCTCGACGCGGTTGAGGATCTGGTGCTGAACCATAGGCGCAATAATGACGGTTCACGATCTTCCTCGCCGCCGCAAAGTGAGCGCGATGGGCAAGCTCCTTCCGAGGGTCATCAAGATGACACGCACGGGCAGGGCGGGCAATCGGGTGATTGGGGACAGATGAAGCCGGTCAGCCAGATTACCGCTACGGAATCCAGGTTTGAGGCGCTAGCCGCGCACACGACTCCGACAGTTAACCAGTCGCGCACTTCGGACAGCTACACCCGCTTGCGCGGTAGCGCTGCCCAGGGGCCGGCCGCAGGGCGCATGGCCGGGCCGAAAATTAACTGGTTTCAAACGCTGGTGGCGAGCTTTGGTGACTGGCCGTTGCGGGTTTTCAAACATCAGCGGCAACGCAGCGGAAATCCGGTTCTGCACATTATTCTGCTCGACACTTCGGCGTCGACTTTGCGCAATAATCGCTTTGGTGATGCCAAGGCGGCGATCCTGAAGATCGCCGAACAGGCTTATCTGGCGCGCGAGCAGCTCACCATTTTGGGTTTCGGCAATCAACGCGTGCAAACTTTATTACCGCGCAAACGTGCCCCGCGCGCGCTGCGCCGATTACTCGATGAAATCGAAGCCGGGGGTGGCACGCCGCTGCGCCTGGTGCTAGAACAGGCGCGTCACTATCAGGCGCAGATCGGTCGCAGCAACCCGGGCTTGCAACTGCGTAATTACCTGCTCACCGATGGCAAGTCGTCGGCGAGTCTGGAAGGCCTCGACCTGCTCGGGGAAACCTTACTGGTTGACCTCGAGGCGTCGCGGGTGAAACGCGGCCGTGGGGTCGAAATTGCGGCATCGCTCGGCGCACGATACCTGCCGTTGCCGGTTTCATAGCTGAGGATTAAATAATGACCGACATAGACATGACCGAAGTGGGCAAGCATCAAACAAAAATGGCGAAGAAGAAGGCCGTCGTCGATGCCCGTATCGCCAAAGCGCAGGAAGAGCGCGGCGTATTAATCCTGTTAAAGGGCAGCGGCAAGGGCAAAAGTAGCTCGGCCTTCGGTACGATGGCGCGCGCACTCGGCCACGGTAAGCGCTGCGCGGTAATCCAGTTCATCAAAGGGCGCATGGAAACCGGCGAATTCAAGTTTTTCAAAGACCACCCACAAGTCGACTGGCATGTGATGGGGCATGGCTTTACCTGGGAAACGCAGGACCGCGAGCAGGATGTCGCCGCCGCGCAAAAGGCCTGGGAAATAGCGGTCCAGCTACTCGCCGACGATGCCTACGATATGCTCGTGTTCGACGAAATGAGTTATATGTTCAAGTACGGCTACCTCGATGTGGCACCCGTGGTTGAAGCGATTTCAAAGCGGCCGAAAATGCAAACGGTGATTATTACCGGGCGCACCATGGCGAAGGAACTCAAAGCTATCGGCGATACCATTTCGGTAGTGCAGGACGAAGGCCACGCCTTTCGGCTGGGCGTGAAAGCCCAAGCGGGAATTGAATTCTGATGGCATCGGTATTCTGCCCCGCACTGTTTGTCACCGCCCCGGCCTCGGGTCAGGGCAAAACCACGATTACCGCAGCGCTGGCGCGCCTTCTCACGCGTCAGGGCAAGGTCGTGCGCGTGTTCAAAACCGGCCCCGATTATCTCGACCCGCAGATTCTGCAGCAGGCGTCGGGGCAGCCGGTCGAGCAAATCGATTTGTGGATGGCAGGCGAAGCCTGGTGCCAGGACAAGTTTTATCAGGCGGCCGTAGTTGCCGATTTGATTTTGATTGAAGGCGCGATGGGCATGTTTGACGGTGAGCCGTCGAGCGCCGATCTGGCCGCGCGGTTCGGTGTGCCTATGGCAATCGTCATGGATGTGAAAGGTATGGCGCAAACCGCCGCTGCGCTGGCCTGCGGTTTAGCCGATTTTCGCGAAGACGTCGAAGTCGCTGGAATCATCGCCAATAAATGTGGCACCGACCGCCATCGCCAATTGATTGCCGACGCGTTGCCCGAGCATATCCCGTTGCTGGCAAGCCTGGCGCGTTCGGAAGAAATCGCGTTACCCGAGCGCCATCTGGGGCTGGTGCAGGCAGCCGAAGTCCGCGACGAACTCGAACTGCGTTTCGAAGCCGGTGCCGACTGGCTTGAAGCCGCCGGGGTAGGCGACATTATTGCCAATTTCAAAGCGGTCGAGTTCTTTCCGTCACCGCCCCCCGAAGTTGCCCCCTTGATGAAAAATATCAGGGTCGGAGTGGCGAAAGACGCAGCCTTCACCTTTATTTATGAATCAAACCTGCAATTGTTGCGTGACATGGGTGCCAGCGTCGAATTCTTTTCCCCGCTGGCCGATCAGGCTTTACCCGATGTCGATGCGCTCTGGTTTCCCGGGGGCTACCCCGAATTGCACACCAAAACACTGTCAGAAAATACGCTGCTCATTACTGCGCTGAAAAAGTTTCAGCAAGACGATAAACCCATTCTCGCCGAATGCGGTGGCCTGTTGTACTGCCTGGAAAGCCTGACCGACCTCGAGGGCGAGCAATACCCGATGGCCGGCCTGCTCGGCGGGCAGGGCGCGATGCGCGGCAAGCGTGGTTGTCAGGGCATGCAAACCGCGCCGCTGCCCGAAGGCGAGGTGCGCGCGCACGCGCATCATCGTTCGCGCAGTGATAACACTCCCGAGCCGATCGGCTTCGGCCGACGCCAACGACATCCGGCACCGGGCGAAGCGATTTACCGGCAGGGAAAGCTCACCGCCACTTATTTGCATTTATTTTTCCCGTCCAACCCGCAGGCCATCGCCGATGTGTTTAGTGGTAAGGCTTCCAGCAATGTCGCTGGTATTGTTGATGGGCGGGCGCAGCAGGAGGACGTCGCGTGATTTCCGAAGGTTTAGCGCTGATTACGGTTGGCTTTACCTTGGGGCTGGTGCACGCGCTCGACGCCGACCACGTGATGGCGGTATCGGCGCTGGGTAATACTCGTCCAGGAATCTGGCGCATGCTGCGTTTCAGCGCCAACTGGGCGCTCGGTCACGGCGGCGTTATTGTGGTCAGTGGTGTGCTGCTGTTTGCCTTCGGCGTCGGCATTCCCGCGGCGATGGTGCAAGTGGCCGAAATTATGGTTGGGTTGTTTCTGATCGGCATGGGTTTACTCTGTTTTTATCGCTTCCGTCGCGAAAGTATTCGTTTGAGCGAACACCGTCACGGCAGCGTCGTACACCGTCACTGGCATGTCGAAGACGAATCCAGCCATCAACAGAACAGTGTTGCTGACCGTAAGCGCGGCCATGCCCCGGTAATGGTCGGGATCATGCACGGTTTTGCCGGCAGTGCGCCCGCGCTGGCGTTGGTGCCTGTCGTGGCTCAGGGCAATATCTGGAGCGCGTTAGGCTATTTGTTACTGTTCAGCCTCGGCGTGACGCTGGCGATGCTCGCCTTCGGTCTTGGTTTTGGCGCCACCCAGCAATTGTTGCAGCAGCGTTTTGTTGCGCTGTTTAATTACTTCCGTCATTCGATTGCCGGGGCTTCGATTCTGGTTGGTGGCTATTGGCTTAGCCAGGCGCTGTGACCCATGTGGCCGGAGAGTGGTGAAACCAAGCAACCCCTGCGCAGCGGCTTAACCACCGGAACCTGCGCCACCGCCTGCTGCGTGGCCGCGTCGAATTTTCTGCTCAATCAACAATCCACCCAACAGGTCTGCGTTACTTTGCCCAAGGGCAAGGAAGTGTTGCTTGATATTGTTGCCATCGATACGCTGGCCGATGGCGTGCGCTGCGCCACCATCAAAGACGCCGGCGATGACCCCGATGTCACTCATGGTGCGACCGTTTTCGTCGAATTGCGCTTAGCTGAGCACGATAACGATATCGATAAAATTGAATTCAAAGCCGGGCCGGGTGTCGGTACCGTTACCCGCGCTGGTCTGGCGCTGGCGGTCGGCGAACCGGCAATCAACGAGGTACCCCGACGCATGATGCGTGAACATTTGATCAACCAGGCCAAACGATTTGACTATAAAGGTGGTTTCGAAGTGACCGTCGGCGTCGAAAAAGGCGAAGCGCTGGCGCAAAAAACAATGAACCCGCGGCTTGGCATAATCGGCGGGCTGTCGATTCTGGGTACCAGCGGCATCGTGCGTCCTTATTCCTGCGCCGCGTGGATTGCATCGATCCATCAGGGCATCGACGTGGCTAATGCGAATGGCATCGAACACATTGCCGCGACCACCGGTAATACCAGCGAAGCGGCGATCCAGCGCAAGTACGATTTTGACGAAGTCGCCCTGATCGAAATGGGTGATTTTGCCGGTGCGGTATTAAAACACTTGAAGAAGGTACCGGTGGCACGTTTGAGTATCTGCGGTGGTTTCGGCAAGCTGACCAAGCTCGCCAACGGGCATATGGACTTGAATAGCCGCGCTTCGGCTATCGATTTTAGCCACATGGCTGAACTCGCGGCCGGGCTCGGCGCGAATGGCGAATTGCAGCAGAAAATTCTCGCTGCCAACACCAGTATCGAAGTGTTCAACCTTTGTCAGGACGCCGGAATCGCGATTGCGGCATTGATTTGCGACCAGGCCCGCGAGGCCGCGACTAAGGTCGTGCCCGCCGGAGTCGACGTCGAAATCTGGGCCATCGACCGCAAGGGTGACTTCATCGGCCATAGCGGGTTTCGCCAATGAGCCTGCTTATACTCGGTGGCACCGCCGACGCCAAGCAGCTAGCGGCCGGTCTGCATGAAATGGTGATTCCAGTGATTTACAGCGTCGCCGGGTTGGTGCGCCAACCGGAGTTGCCCTGCGCCATTGTCAGTGGTGGCTTCAAACAGTTTGGCGGGCTCGGAAAATACATCGCCGCAAACAATATCCACGCGCTGCTCGACGCCACCCATCCCTTTGCCGCTAAGATGAGCGGTGCGGCGCTGCGCGCAGCCCGTGATTGCAATATCCCTGTCTGGCGCTACCAGCGCCCCGCCTGGGTGACGACTGCCGGGGATAACTGGCAAGCGTTTAGTGACTGGGATGAGCTGGTATCGTTGTTGCCCGACAAGAAAGCCGTGTTTTTCAGCGCCGGGCAGTTGCAGCAGGAGTTCGTTAACCAGCTAAGAATTAGCGCAAAGCAGCAGCAATGGTTGCGCAGCGCAGTGAAGCCTGGAATTGACCTGCCCGAATCGATGCACTGGGTCGAGGACATCGGCCCGTTCCACATCGATGCCGAACGAAAACTATTCAGCGAGCTGAATATCGACGCGCTGGTGACTAAGAATAGCGGCGGCCAGGCCACCGCGGCCAAGCTAACCGTGGCCCGTGAACGCGGTATTGCGGTGTATATGCTCGACCGGCCGCAACTGGAGGCCGTCGACCGTGAATTTGACCAGGTCGAGCGCTGTATTGAATTTGTCGCCGATGAAATGAAACAGATCCAGTATCACCATGCCAACTGATTACGAAATGAATCCATTGGCGATCGAACAGGAAAGTTTTCGCCAGATTCGCGAACTCACCGATTTGTCGCGCTTCGATAAGACCCAGCAACAGGTAGTGATGCGCGTGGTGCACAGCCTCGGCATGCCCGAAGTGGCGGCTGCTGTGCAGTTTAGCGAACAGGCCTGCGCGCGTGGAATCAGCGCACTTGAACAAAACTGCGCTATTCTCTGCGACGTCGAAATGGTGCGCGCCGGGGTCACCAAACGCATGCGCGAAACGACACCGCTTTGTTTTCTCAACGATGAACGCGTCGCCGCGATTGCGCGCGAGCGCGGTGAAACCCGTTCGATGGCCGCGCTCGATTTGTGGCAACCGCTGCTCGCCGACAGCCTGGTATTGATCGGCAATGCGCCGACCGCATTGTTCCGATTATTTGAAATGATCGAGCGCAGCGGGGTCAAACCGGCGTTGGTGATCGGCATGCCGGTCGGCTTTGTCGGGGCAGCTGAGTCGAAACAACTGCTCTGGGATCGCCACCGCGAACTCGGCATCGAATGCATTACCCTGCTCGGTCGCCAGGGTGGCAGCGCGGTCACTTCGGCCAGCTGCAATGCCTTACTGCGTTGCATCAACAATGAGTGGTATTAGCAATGAGTAGTGCTGGTGCGATGGCGCACACTATTCATGTAATCGGGCTCGGTGTTGAAAAAGGTGCGCGTCTGTCGCGCGACGCCGAACAGGCACTGGCTACATCGCATAGCGTGATTGGTTCAACCCGCCAGCTTGCGCTTGCGGCTAGGCTGCTAGCCGCGGAATCACTGGATGTAAAGTACTGCCAGGCCTTGCCGAAGCTTGCCGAACTGAAAGCCATGATCGAAGCCTTGCCTGCGGGTGATATCACTATTCTTGCCTCGGGCGACCCGCTTTACTTCGGCATCGGGCGTTGGCTGGGGACGCAGTTCGACCCGCAACAAATCCGCTTTTACCCGTCGATTTCGAGTATCCAGGCGGTGTGTAATCATCTCGGTCTGGCGCAGCAGGATTGCGTCGTCGCCAGTTTTCACGGGCGCGACCTGCGTGGACTGCAACGCATTTTAAAACGAAACAAAACTCTGATTATTCTCACCGATCAGCACAGTCACCCGCGCGCGCTGGCCAGTGCCTGTGTCGATGCCGGTTTTGAACAGTCCCACTTATGGGTGT
Source organism: Gammaproteobacteria bacterium (assembly GCA_047622345.1). Lineage (GTDB taxonomy): Bacteria > Pseudomonadota > Gammaproteobacteria. The sequence goes on from JBLHOA010000054.1 coordinate 14,217, forward strand.
GCGAACAACTGGGCACAGACAAAGAACAATACCGTCGATTCGAGGTAACCGAATTGTCCAATGACGAATCCTTCAGCTGCGACCCTTTGCAGGTCAGCATGATCGAAGTTCGTGGTGCCGGTGGCGTGCTACCCGAATTCCCCGGAATCGATGACTTTTCCTTTGCCAGCGACCGCGGCCCCGGGCGTGGCATGTTTACCAAACGTGAAACGCGGCTTGCGGTATTGTCGCTGATACAACCGGCAAGCGGCGACGTGATCTGGGATATCGGTGCGGGTTGCGGTGGTGTGGCTACCGAACTGGCCTACTGGAACGATGCGGTTCAGGTGTACGCGATTGAACAACACCCCGAACGGCTCGACTGCCTGCGCGAAAACCAGCATCGTTTCGGCACGGCGGTAAATCTGAACATAGTCGACGGTCGTGCACCGGAAGCCTTGCAGGGCCTGCCGGCGGCGAACAAAGTCTTCATCGGCGGTAACGACGGGGAACTCGACTCGATTTTACAAACCGTCTGGCAGCAGTTACCCGATGGCGGACTGCTCGTCGCCAGTGCGGTTACTGCCGACAGCGAACGCCAATTGCATGCTTTCGCCAAAGCCCATGCGGCTGACCATACCGAAGTAGTACAAATCGCGATCAGCAAAGGGAGCTTGCAAGAAGATCGCGTTGCCTTTAAAGCGAAGATGCCGGTTACCTTATTTAAATTAATCAAGAACGGGGTGAGCAATTGAACGCCCAGTTTACCGGTGTCGGCGTCGGTCCGGGCGACCCTGAGCTAGTCACCTTGAAAGCGGCGCGCTTGATCCACGATGCCGACGTCGTCGCCTATATCGCCAACACCAGCGGCGTGTCGCAAGCGAGGTTTATCGTCGCGGGCTTGCTCACCGAAGCGAAAGTGGGTCAACAGGAAATCGCAGTGGCGATGCCGATGTCCGAAGACCGCTCGCTGGCTAATAAAGTTTACGACCAGGCGGCGCTCGATATTAAAGCCGCCATCGATGCAGGCAAGCAAGTGGTCTTTCTGTGCGAAGGCGACCCGTTGTTCTTCGGTTCATTCACTTATTTATTGTCACGCCTTGAAGGCGATTGTGATTGTGCGGTAGTGCCTGGCATTTCATCGATTAACGCCGCCGCGGCAGCCTTGCAACACCCCCTAACCGTGTTGAAGGAATCCTTTGCCGTGGTCAGCGGACGACATTCACAAATGCACCTGGTCGAAACGCTGAACAGGCACGACAGTGTCGTCATTATGAAAGCAGGGCGCTCGCGCGCGCGTATATTAAGCGCCCTCGAACAAAGCGGACGCAGCGCCGATGCCAGTTACCTCGAATACATCGGTCGCGACAACGAAATGATTGAAACCGATATCAGTCGGCTTAATTCAAATGCCGGCCCTTATTTCTCGCTGTTTGTGGTCACCCGCCAACAACGGGGTATTGTATGATTCGGGGCATGATTCGTATCGTTGCATTAACCGAAGCCGGACGGCGTCTGGGTGAGCGTATTGTGGCACTGCTTACCGCCGCGCAGCTTAATGATGCACAGACTAATGAGATACGGCTCGATTACAAACCCGAGCTCTTTGCGTCGACCGTGCAACAGGCCTTTCGCGATAAGGAATCGTTGATCATGATTTGTGCCACTGGCATTGTCGTC
>JBLHOA010000055.1:0-15822 GCA_047622345.1 Gammaproteobacteria bacterium
GGCCCTGGTTGATGCCGAAATGCCAGTCGTTGTAGTGGCCCCGAATGACGAGTTGCTGGAAAAATTGCATTCCAACATGCAGGAAGTGAAGGCCCGCGGCGGGCGACTCTATGTGTTTGCGCATCGTGGCGCAAAGCTCGAACTCTCGGGTGATGATGTTGTTGTTGAAATGGACTGTGACACTAAATGGATAACGCCGATTTTATCGACGATACCGATGCAGTTGCTAAGCTACCACGTTGCCGTATTGCGCGGCACCGATGTCGACCAACCGCGTAATCTGGCGAAATCGGTGACCGTGGAATAGCAACTGTCAAGCCAGCTCGTATTTATATTTGCCGCTAGTAAAGTCGAAAAATAAGCAGGTTCTCAACTAGACAGAAAGTCACTATTTCAGAATTGTTATAGATGGCTAAGCACGGGAGCGTAATATTCAGCTTTACGGAACACCTTCCCGATTGCGGTCATACAAGAATATATTTGTACTACCATCGTCGACAGCATAGCTGCCAATCGGTAATATACGGAATTTTGCCGTATAACAACGCGCACAATTCGATTTCTTTGAATTGGTTTAACGAATTAGTTCGCGCTAAGTTGTTGAACTTAAGTGAAATATAAAGGGAGAACGACATGCAAAGGACGAATCTGGATAGAGTATCAAAAAAGACTAGGCCGCAACTTGCGGCATATTTAGGCTGTTGAACTAAACCGCTACGCGGTAGCTTCGAAACTGATCTATCCGGACTGAAATTGATCAAACGGAATGAAGACCAATTCAGGTCTTCATGACCGGAGCAGATCGATGACAGCCTTAAGACAGCAAATGATCGACGCCATGCGCCAGCGTGGTTTTTCTATTAGGACTCACCAGAGTTATCTCGGTGCAGTCAATGGTTTAGCCCGTTACTTCCACCAACCACCGGATCAACTACAGCCTGACCAGATATAGGCCTACTTTGTGTACCTGGTTCAGGAAAAAGGGTTATCCGGCGCCAGTTGCCGACTGTATTTAAATGGACTGCGATTTTTGTATTTGCAGGTTTTACACTGGCCGCAATTTGATATTCCGATTCAGTACCCCAAACGGACACAGAAGATCCCTGAGTTACTGACCCGCGAAGAAGTGCGGCGGATCATAGACAACAGTTCCAATGATAAATCTCGCGCCATGTTAATGACTTGCTATGGTTGTGGTTTACGCGTCGGTGAGTTGGTCAAATTAAAAACCCGACATATCGATGGCGAACGCGGTTTATTACGAATCGAACAGGCGAAAGGTGGTAAAGACCGACTGGTCGCATTGTCACCCAACCTACTCGATCAACTACGTGGGTACTGGCGGCTGTATCATCCTGGCGAGTGGTTGTTTCCGAATAGTTATACGCCCAGCCTGCCCCTGAGTATTAGCACCACTCAGAAACGTTTTCAGCAGGCTAAAACACAGGCAGGCGTATTGAAGGTCGGTGGCATACATGCCTTGCGGCACGCCTATGCCACCCATCAGCTAGAACAAGGACTGCCGGTGCATTAACTGCAACACCAACTTGGCCATCGACAGTTACAAACTACGTTGCGTTACGTCCATTGGGTCTCGAGTTATGAGCAGGGTTCCGGAGCATTCAGTGATCTGATCGGTCAGCTAGGGGTGGGTCATGAATGACCTAATGCTACAAGAGGTACTCCACCGATATCTTCCGGAATATGTCCGGCATCACACGCTAGATAGCCATCGACATAAAGTCTGTCGTCATCTGCTTCGTTGCCATACACCTGCGCTCGGAGGTATAACTTATGAATGCGATCACTGTGATAGCGAGGTTCCGTTGTATCACAGTTGTCGAGATCGTCATTGCCCTCAGTGCCAACAACGCGCCAGCCGACAATGGCGCGACCGCCAGCAACAGGCAACTTTACCGGTGAGTTATTACCATCTGGTGTTTACCTTGCCACATGATCTCAATGGTTGGGTAATCTATGCGCAGCTGTTCAAAAGTGTTTGGAAAACATTAAAGACCTTCGGAGCCGACAAGAAACGATTAAACGGTAAGTTGGGTATGACAGCAGTGCTCCACACCTGGGGACAGAATCTCAGCCAGCATGTGCACTTGCATTGCCTGGTGCCAGGCGGAGCGTTGACCGATGACAACCACTGGAGTCCTGCGAAAAGCAATTATCTGTTTCCGGTGAAAGCCTTATCGCGTCATTATCGGGGTAACTTTGTCAGTGCGCTCAGGCAATCTGCCACTGAAGGTAAACTAGGCCGAGTCACTCATCCAGGTGAAATTGACTCGTTACTTAACCAGCTGATGCAAAAAGACTGGGTGGTGTATAGCAAACATTGTTTGAATCGAACTGACAGTATCATCGGGTATCTGGCCCGATATACCCATCGAATCGCGATCAGTAACCACCGGCTCATTGACTCGGATCATGATCAGATACGCTTTAGCTACAAAGACTATCAGACTGATCAGCATGGGGTGATGGCATTACAGCCTGAGGAGTTTATCCGTCGCTTCCTGATGCATGTATTACCCAAAGGACTGATGCGTATCCGCCATTACGGCATGCTCGCGAATCGATGCCGGAAATCATCCATAGCAATGATACGAAAGGTCCTGTCGACACCGGCACCGGCGCAAACGGACACGACGACCTGTGAAGTCATCACGTATCCCTGTCCGAAATGCAAGAAAGGACAGTTAATCCCTAAGCACAAGATTACCCCGACAACTATCTGGGGTCACCCACAACCGGGTTGACGATATGAAATAACGCAAAAAGAATAGAATCCAGAGTATCGATCACAGGCCGAACCTGGCTTGATGGGTGGCTATGTTCAAGAAACCGAAAATCCCTTAAACTGGCATCAAAATAATGAGGTACCAGCAGGGAATGTGTGAGTGACAAGGCTAAAGCCCATCAGCACAGCAAGACACCAGGATGTCTTTGCCATCATTGGCAGACTCAAAAAGCACCTGCTGAAATACAATCCCCTTTATATAGACGGTGCCAGCCTCGGCGGCATAGTCCAACAGACATTTATACGCCATGCGCTGCACGGTGTATAAATGCTTAAGAGTTATAGGGCTATCTCAAAACTCAAACTAGGAGGGAATTTTTTATGCCGATACCAGAAAACTTAGATAAAGAAAAGTTAGCTGAAGCTTCGCTAGCGATTTTGTCGTTGAGTAGAATGGTTGAATCATACGGAGTGTCAGCTTGGAAAGGTATTGATTGGGATGTGATGAATTTGCTGTACGAAAAAGGATGGATAAGCAACCCGGTTGGAAAGCAAAAATCGGTTGGTATATCTGAGGAAGGGATTAAATTGGCCGATAAATATCTTGAAAGATATGTTGCAAAAAAAATTGTTTAAGTCGCCCTATAACAAGTGCCTGAAATTGACTCGGCGCATAAATGCGCCTCACAATTTAGGCAGGCGTTAGCTGCAGATGCTTTTGACGTTTTAACGTTATAACGCTATTCTCGACAAAGAGGTACACTGACATGAGCGAACTATCTAAAAGATCAACGGTTTATTTTGAGCCTGAGATTCACCAAGCATTACGTATGAAAGCAGCGGCTACACATATTTCAGTTTCCGAGGTAGTTAATGAAGCGGTACGAATTGCTCTACGAGAGGATCAAGAAGACTTAAGTGCATTCGAGCAAAGGGCGGAAGAACCGGTCTTAAGCTATGAGGAGCTACTGAAAAATCTTGAGTCTAATGGCAAGTTATAGCCTTGCATTTAAAAAATCTGTCGCAAAGGATCTGGGTACTATCCCAAACGACGATATTAAGCGAATACTGAATCGCATAGAGTCACTATGTGAAAATCCAAGAGTGAAGGGTTGCGTTAAACTCTCAGGCGAAGAGAAGTACCGGGTAAGGCAAGGAGTTTATCGAATTATTTATGAAATTCAGGACAAGGAACTTATTATTATGGTCGTCAAGGTCGCTCATCGTAGCCATGTTTACAAAAGCAGCTAACCGGGTTTCAAAATGACTCGAGTCTTCTTTCTATAATAAAACGGACACCTCAACCTAACGAGGAACTCGACGAAGCCCAAATATACAAAGCCGAGGAATACCTGGCAATTTACGAATAGGTTTAAAGTAAAGCCATGAGTATGAAAAACGCAAAGGTAGAAATAGATCGAACTAGTTACAAATTAAATGTCATCAAAAAGAGATTCAAGAATCGGACAGGTATTAGCGTGACGATCGGAGCCATCACAAAAAGAGGATATGTCACTTAAGCGGTTTTTAATTTTTTCCAGGTCGCGTATCTGTGCGGTGATTTCAGATATATGAAGATCGGTTAGCGACTTTACATCGGCGCGGGTGTACTCATTCTCATCGCTGTTCAAGCGAAGTAAGCTCAGAATTTTTTCACTGGAAAACCCGAGCGATTTTGCGTGCTGAATAAATTTTAATTGTTTCAAGTGCTTCCCGGCATAGACCCGGTAGCCGGCCTGGCTGCGACCTGGGTCCGGTAACAGGCCTATTTTTTCGTAGTAACGAATGGTTTCAATATTGCACCCGGTTTCGCGTGCAAGTTGCCCTCGGGTAAAACAGGCCGAATTTTCTGTAGCGCTTATGTCGTTATTATCTAATGGCATGCTTTCCCCCATTTCTTCAAGCGCCAGTAATTATAGGGCCAGGGTGTAACAAAGCCCGCAATTAACATAATTGGAACAACCCACCAGTTCAATAAGGCGCCACCGGTGAGGGTCCAGTCAACCAGGTTCATCGCGGCCTCCATCGAAATCATCGATATCATGCTCATGCCGACTGCTGTTTTAAAGGCCATGCCGAGTAGCATGCCCGCTTTCATCATGATTCCGGTTTCGAGTAATATGCTGGTGATTAAGCCGTTGATTATGGCGAGAATCATGATCGATAACACCGGCCAGGCGATACCGGTAAACTGGAAAAAGGCAATCGTTCCGAAGTCACCGATCGAGCAACCGAGCAGGCACCAGGAGGTATTACGCGCGCTGTTGCGCCAAGTGTGTTTACAGCTCCAGAACCCGGGGATTGCGGCGGTCAAAGATGAAATGAGCATAGTCAGAGAGAAAGTCTATAGAAGTCGCGAGTGTAAACCCTGTAGCCAACACAGGGTCAAATAATAATTATAGTTGACTCTGTACCAACTACAGGGATTACTATCCCGGCACTTAAGCTGCAATGAACTATTATTTGCTTTATATGTCTTTATAAACCGTTATGTTAAGAAAATTTATCCTGATCAATTTAATCCTGGTACTGGCCTGGCAGCCCGTGGGTATTGCCTTCGCCAGTACGGATTTTATGTCACCGGTTTCGTCGGATGCCGATATCCAGTCGATGCATATGGCCAACTGTGAGTTGATGGATCGTTCTGAATGCGTCAACTTTGAGGCCTGCGGTGTGCAGGGTCATATTAGCTGTGATTTGAAAACTCAACTGGGCCAGTCTGTTCTTAGTTTATTCAACCGGCGGGCGGAGTCTATTCCAATAATTCAGACTAGCGCTACCTATCACTCTTTTCTCTCAGATGTTTTGCTCAGGCCACCCCGGATCTCCTGAATTAATTTCAATCGGCCCGGTTATCGGCGCTAGTTTCTAATTTTCTGGAGATACAACAAATGTTCAACAAACCCATGCGGATTAATCCCGCATCACCACCGCTAGTCAATCCATCACGCCGACGCTTTGTACAGGGCGTAGCTGCTGGCGGTGCACTGGCAATGTCCGGCATACCTTTCGCTCGGAGCTTTGCTGGCGAGGCCCAATACCCGCAGGTATTGAATGGTAATCAATTTAACCTCGCCTTTAATTATAAAAAGGTTAATTTCACCGGCGAAGATCGCTTCGCAACCGCAATAAACGGTAGTGTTCCGGCGCCGGTTTTGCGCTGGAAGGAAGGTCAAAAGGTAACCCTTAATGTCACCAATAATATGGCCGAAGACAGTTCGATCCATTGGCACGGGTTGATCCTGCCGAGCGGTATGGATGGTGTACCCAATATCAGTGACAATTTTGCCGGCATCAAACCCGGTGAAACTTTCAAATATGAGTTTGACGTCGCGCAAAGCGGTACCTACTGGTATCACAGCCATTCGGGTTTTCAGGAACAAACCGGCGCCTACGGTGCGATTATTATCGATCCGATTGAGCCGACGCCGTATAGCTATGATCGTGAGCATGTTGTTGTCCTTTCCGACTGGTCAGACGAAGACCCGCAGGATATTTACGCCAAGCTCAAAAAAATGAGCCACATCTATAATCGACGTGAACGTACCGCTGGCGATCTGTGGTCAGAAATTAAGCAAAATGGCTTGAGCCAGACCTGGAATAGTCGTGAAATGTGGAACCAGATGCGCATGAGCGATCGCGATATTTCGGACGTTACCGGTGCTACCTATACCTTTTTAATGAATGGGCAAACCCCGGCGGCCAACTGGACCGGCGGCTACAAAAAAGGCGAACGGGTGCTGCTTCGAATAATCAACAGCTCGGCAATGACGCTATTTGATGTGCGCATACCGGGACTGAAAATGACCGTAGTCGCGGCCGATGGTCAATACGTTGCGCCGGTGACGGTGGATGAATTTCGAATTGGTGTCGCGGAAACCTATGACATTCTGGTCGAACCCGATAACGATATGGCCTATTCGATATTTGCACAGGCGATCGATCGTTCGGGTTATGCCATAGGGCGCTTAACTTCAGACATGTCTTTGCAAGCAGAGGTTCCAGCGATGGACTACGCACCGGTTCTTACCCATGGCGATATGGGCATGAGCGGTATGATGAATATGGCCGATATGGAAGGTATGGACCACAGCAAAATGGACCACAGCGCGATGATGGGCGGAATCAAGCACCCGGAAAGTGAGAATGGCTTGCACGTCGATATGCGCGCGGAAAACCCGCAATACCGACTCGATGACCCCGGGGTTGGCTTACGTAATAACGGTCGCAGGGTGCTGACTTATTCTGATCTTTATAATCTCAACCCTACCCCCGATCCGCGGGATCCAGAGCGCGAAATCGAATTACATTTAACCGGCAATATGCGTCGTTATATGTGGTCGATAAATGGTATAAATTTTTCCGATTCGGAACCTTTGCAGATGAAATACGGCGAACGTTTGCGTATTACGCTGGTTAACGACACGATGATGAATCACCCGATGCACCTGCATGGCGTCTGGAGTGATCTTGAAACCGGGGACGACAAGGTCATTCCGCGTAAACATACCGTTATTGTTCAGCCGGGCTCGAAGATCAGTTATCGGGTTACCGCCGATGCCCTCGGCGGCTGGGCTTACCATTGCCATTTGATCTACCACATGCCGGGAATGTTCCGCAAGGTAGTGATCGCATGAGGCATTTAACGCTTAAAGCATCCCTCGCCGGGTTGCTAGTCATTGCATCCGCCCAATCCAGGGCCGCGGTAGAAGATGACCCGTTACTGGTGATGACCAAAATCGATCAGTTAGAAATCCGTGACAGCGACGAAGGTAACGTCACTGCCTGGGAAGGGTCACTTTGGATGGGGAAAGATTACGACAAGTTCTGGATTAAAACCGAAGGTGAACGAACAAGCGAGGGTACAGAGACGGCTGAAATTCAGTTGTTATATGGACGCGCGGTTGATCCGAACTGGGACTTGGTGGTCGGTTTGAAGCACGATGCTTATCCAGAGCCCAGTCGGGACTGGTTTGCAATCGGTTTCAGTGGCGTTGCCCCTTACTTTTTTGAAGTCGATAGTTCGTTATTTATCGGCGAAAACGGCCAGGCTAACCTCAGGTTTCAGGCCGAGTACGAGTTGATGCTGACCCAAAAATGGGTACTTTCACCGGAAATCGAAATGAACTGGTTCAGTGAGGCCGATGAAGTAGTCGGCATTGGTAAGGGCTTTGCCAATCTCGAAGCCGGGCTGCGACTCCGCTACGAAATCAATCGGCAACTGGCGCCTTATATCGGCATCAACCACGAGCGTTTACTGGGTGATACTAAAGACCTGGCAAAATCGGCCAACGCGGAAACCGATGCAACTCAGGTTGTTGGCGGTGTAGCCTTCTGGTTTTAAAGGAAATATTAAGCTCGCATTAATCCCGCATTAATCCCGAAAAGTAATACTTAGCTTTATAAACAGGCTTTGGGTAGATTTTTGTAGGAAAACAAAATTTATATTAAATACATAGGAAATACAAAATGAAGAATGCGTCAAAATTTATTTTTCTCGCTTTTTTTAGTGCCAGTGTCAGTGCTGGTGGCACGCATGATAGCGGTCATGCTCAGATGAAATTCAGCGTCGGTGAACCTGGAACAGAAAAGGCCGATCGAAGCATAGCTGTGTCAATGAGCGATAGCATGCGTTTCAATTTTGCCCCGGATCTGGGTGAGTTAATTCACGGTGAAACTATCGAATTCAAGGTTCGTAACGATGGAAATGTACAACACGAGTTTTCCATTGGTAATGCCGAAGATCAGCGCAAGCATGCCAAAATGATGGCAATGATGCCTGATATGGATCATAAGGATCCCAATACGGTATCCCTGCTCCCGGGTGACTCGGCTACCCTGTCATGGAAGTTCATGGGTAAAGATACGGTTGTATTTTCCTGTAACCTGCCCGGACATTTCGAGGCGGGAATGAATCATTCGCTGGCGATTAAGAAAGCTAAAGGCGAAAAGGTAGCAGCGCTTTAACTGATCAATCCGGGGCAGTAAACTCTGTCCCGGTATTTTCCATCAAACCCCTGAATGAATCAGGGGTTGCTTAAAATAGCTTGTTTTCCTGCTGCAACCATCGGATATAAGGGACAATGCTATCCAGTGCGCGTTTGCTGATTCCCTCGATCGGGGGCATATCGCCAAATGGCCAGTGATGGGCGCGCGCTCCGCGCATAGCCGCCTGATAAAACGACTTGTCGCCATGGTGCGACGGCACATAAAGTTTGTGCATTAAAGGGGGCCCTTCGTCGCTGCCCATTCCCTGGACGCCATGACAGCTGCCACAGTTATCCTCAAACAATGATTGCCCCAGCCCGTGCTCGAACGGGACTTTGACGTCTGCCGATAATGAGGTTGATAGCAGGCTTAGCATGGCTAGAAGCACATTTGACCGGGCCAAAAATAATTTCACTTTACATCTCCGCGAAGGTCGACAAACTAGACCGTAATTTAAAAGTCGGTCGACAGGAATTTTGATTGGATCCTACCCTATCAGTTGAGGGTTACCGCTTCCAATGAATTTTTATAAATAGCGACGACGAATGATAACGGAAGGGTAATGAAGGCAATGAATGAATTTATATACTGGTCGGCAACCCGGCTCGCGAGAGAGATTCGGCAACGAAGTTTGAGTGCGGTTGAAGTGACCAATGCCTGTATTGATCGAATCAAAGAAGTTAATCCGAAAATCAATGCGGTGGTTCAACTGACTATTGAGCGAGCTCTGGCTGAGGCCGCAGCGCTGGATCGCAAGGCGGCGAAAGGTGAGTTTATCGGTCCGTTGCATGGGGTGCCGATTACGATCAAGGATTCGCTGGATACGGCTGGAATCGTTACTACTGGAGGTACCAAAGGGCGCGAACATTATATTCCCGAAACTGACGCCCCGGTGGTTGCGAGACTGCGCGCTGCCGGCGCGATTTTGCTGGGCAAGACTAATACCCCCGAGCTGACGTTAAGTGGTGAAACCAATAATTTAATTTATGGCCGAACGAACAACCCTTATGATCTCGATCGTAGCCCGGGCGGTAGCAGCGGAGGTTCAGCCGCGATTATAGCCTGTGCCGGATCGGCGCTGGAACTAGGGTCGGACACGGGGGGCAGTATACGCGAACCCGCTCATCTGAACGGCATTACCGGCATAAAGCCGACATCAGGAAGAACACCTCGTACAGGTCATATCATTTCCTTTACCGGTGGCGTTCTGGACTCGCTCACCCAGATCGGGCCCATGGCCAGGTATGTAGAGGATTTATGTCTGGCCTTGCCGCTGATTTGTGGACCCGATGGTTGTGACCCGTCAGTCGTGCCAGTTGCCATCGGCGATGCTGCAAAAATAAACCTGCCAGAGTTGCGAATCGCCTGGTATAGCGACAATGAAATTTCGCCCCTGGATGACAATATCAGACGGGTTATCGAGGATGTTGCTGCGGCATTGAAGTCGGATGGATTGAATATTGAAGAGCAGTTGATGCCTGGGATGGAACGTCTGGTCGACCTGTCGACGCAACTGCGTGAATCGATAAACGCTGGATTAATCATGCGTCTGCTCGATCGCTACGGCACTACTGAGCCAGGCCCCGATCTGGATGGCTATCTTACCGAGGCCGGTATAGCTAACGCTAACCTTTTGAATCCAGCCATAGTTGAACAAATTGATCAGGCAAAAAGCGATGCACTTGGATTTTTTAAAAACTACGATGTCATCCTTTGCCCGGCGTCAAAAGAACTGGCGCGGCCGCACAAAGCGTCGCAAGGTGATAGCTTCAAAGACTGGAGCTACATCACCATGCACAATTTACTCGGCTGGCCCGGGGTCTCGGTGCGTGCGGGGACTAGTAGCCAGGGAAATCTACCGGTAGGGGTGCAATTGGTTGCAGCGCCCTGGCGTGAAGATATTGCGTTGGCCTTAGCCGCCAGAGTTGAATCGCTAATGGGTGGTTATCAGAAGCCGCCGTTGTAACAGTTGTAAAGCAGTGGCGGCTTGCCGGGCAAATTTAACGCTGCGCGATGCTAGTGGATTCGTCGCGTAATTCGATAAGCCTTGAAACCGGCATGAATCTGAACTCGTCGTGCAGTTCTTCCAGGTACTCGTTAAGTACGGAAAGGGTATTTGCGTGTGGGTGACCGATGGCAATTGCCGAACCATGTTCGCGTGCACGCGTTAGCCAGAGTTGCAGTTGCAGCCGAATCGACGCTGGATTTTCGTGCTCGTTATCCAGAAATATATCTCGCGTTGTTGATTGCAGCCCGGCTTCAATGGCCTGCGTATAGGCAACACTGCCCGGCGTAGTTCGGCTATCCAGAAAATAGAGGTCCTGGTTAAAGCTGTGGATAATGTCCATTACCGGGCGCATGAAAAAATCGAGTCGGGTTAAATAGCTGCCCATGTGATTATTGACGCCTTTGATTCCCGGAATCCGGGCTAGCAAGTTGTGTACTTTTTCAGATAACTGATTTTCATCCATCGCCGCATGCAATGCACTCGGCTCTGCATTGACGGCCATATTGATAGACTGCATTGGCAGGTGAAGAATCACTTCCTTGTTTTGCTGACGTGCGATTTCGGCCAGTTTCAAGCTATAGCTTGCAGTTGGAAGAATCGCATAGGTGTGTTGGCCTCTCAGTTCGATAGCCGCCTTGCCCTGTGACAGCGAATAACCGAGATCGTCAATGACGAGCGATAATATGGGGTGTTGGTCGGCGCTTACCTGACTCGTGACAATCAGCAGGGTAAACGCGATTAACAGTCTAACCATTATTCATCTGGCTGAGTATTTGTAATCCTTTGAGCAGGTTTAAGGCTTCAAACAGTTGAAAATCTGTTTCCGCCAGATTTTCCGGTTTTGCCTCTTTACCGTCTTCATCGTTTTCGCCATTAGGGTTATTGAGACGACCGCTGAGATCATTTTCAGAGAAAGTTGACCTCGCCTTTTCATCGGTTGCCGATAGTTTTAACGTATTCAGGATGATGTCAGGGGAAATTCCCGTTGCCTGTATTGACCGCCCCTTGGGGGTGAAGTAACGCGCGGTTGTTAGTTTAACCGCGGTACCGTTACGCAATTCCTGAATAGTTTGCACCGATCCTTTACCAAAGGACTTGGTTCCCATAATAATGCCGCGCTTGTGGTCCTGAATCGCGCCGGCAACAATTTCAGATGCCGATGCGGAACCGCCATTGATTAATACGACCAGCGGCGCACCGTTCAGGCTGTCACCGGGGGTGGCGGTATAGCGATGGCTGGAATCATTAATCCGCCCCTCGGTATAAACGATAAGACCCTTGTCGATAAAGGCATCCGATACCCCTACCGCGCCATTTAAAACGCCACCCGGGTTATTTCGCAGGTCTAGCACCAGCCCCTGTAACTGCTCTTGTTTTTGCAAATCAGAGATAGCCTTGAGTAGGTCGGTAGTTGTGCGGGATTGAAAATTGGTAATCCTGACATAGCCATAACCCGGTTCGAGCATGCGGTTCTTGACGCTCTTAACGCGAATGATTTCTCGTGTAATGGTAATGACCAGTGGCTTCGTTTCGCCGTCACGCGCAATAGTAAGCACGATGTCGGTATTAGGCTTGCCGCGCATAATTTTAACCGCGTCATTCAGTGTCATCCCTTTCACTGATTTGTCATCGAGTTTAATAATCAGATCGCTGGCCTGCACGCCGGCGCGCGAGGCGGGCGTATCGTCGATCGGTGATATGACTTTTACAAAACCATTCTCCATGCCGACTTCAATACCGAGGCCGCCAAATTGGCCCGTAGTGCCAACTTTCAGGTCATTGAACTCACTCAGGTTGAGGTATGAAGAGTGGGGATCGAGCCCGTTGAGCATGCCGCGAATAGCATCTTCAATTAATGTTTTGTCGTCGACTGATTCGACGTAATCGGCTTTAATTCTGGAGAATACTTCGGTGAAAGCCTGCAGGTCTTCAAAGGGGATTTCTGGATCTTCTTTAAGCGCGTAAACGCTATGCGCAACAGCCAGTGAAAGCCCGAAGATAATTCCGGTTAGAAACCAGGTCGAAATTCGTAATTTTTGTAACATTCAATTCTCCATAAACACACATGGTTTTTGCGACCATGACCGACTATTGTAGACTAGATAACTGCGCATAAGTTGTAAACTGTAGTAAAGAAATGAAGCAGATCACAATATTTTTGACATTTTAATTCAGTTTTACTTAAATCCACTTTAATTTGCGATTTTCCAGCCCGGTCAAGATGTAAACTGGTTTCCTGTTTTGCACCAGCGAGTCGGATTCTGGGGCTTCCCTTTTTTGCGGATTTCGAAATAAAGTCCTGATGCCGCCTGTCCTCCGCTATCGCCGACGCTGCTGATAATCTCCCCGGATTCGACCCACTCGCCTGCGGCCTTAAAGATCGATTCGTTGTGTCCATAGAGTGACAAATAAGAATTTCCATGATCAATAATGACCAGGTTACCGAAGCCACGAAGCCAGTCGGCGAAGGCTACTCTACCGTGAGACACCGCTTTGACATATCGGCCGTTCGGCGCTGTTATTATTATGCCCTGCCATCGAAGGTCGCTAACCAGCTTGGTTCTACCAAATAATTTCTCTACCTTGCCCGCGACCGGCCAGGGCAGTTTGCCGCGCAATTGGGCAAAAGGTTTTCGATCCAATTCCGGTTCGGAGATGTCGGTAAAAATGTCTTCTATCGAGTTAATCAGCTTTTCCAGCTGGCCGGCTTCGTTTTTCAATTGAACCAGTTGGCCGCCCTGTTTTTTGAGCTGTTTGTCCAGCAAACTGATGATCGATTTGCGTTTCTGGCGGTCCTTACTCAGCTCGCTCTGTTGCGATTTTAACCGTTGTCGGTCTGCTTCAAGCTCAAGCTTAACGCGCGCTATCTTGTTTTCGCTTTCGATAATCAAATCGATATTATTTTGAACGCCTTTGATAATGTCGACACGGGCCTCGGAAAAGTATTGGTAATACACCAGGTTTCTTTGAAAAACCTGTGCATCCTGTTGCGAAAAAAGCAGTTTTACTTTTTCCTGTTTTCCTAGCGTAAATGCACTGTAGATCTGCTCGGCGAGGCCCTCCGATTCGCGGCTTAATTGCTGTTGATTTTCGCGGCGTTGTTTGCCCAGTGCGCTAAGTTCAGACTTTTTATCGTCAATCGCGTTGTTACTAAGGCGAACGTTATTGCTGACAGCGCTGATTTTCGATTCTATCGATTTTAACTGGCTGCCGTAGCGAGACCTGCTGTCCTCCTTAACCTCGATGGTTTGCTTTAGCTTCTCGATTTTTTCCTGCAATGCTTTTAATTCGGCGGCTTTCTGCTCCTTTTCATCGGCGATTGCAGCTGAATTGACCCCGAGCAGGACAAATAGCAATAGCGGCAGGATTGAAAATGGTCGCAAGGGAGAGTAGCTCGTGATTGTATCGGACCGTAAAATAATACTGGAAAACGGGTGTGGTGGCGATGAAACTGTCGTCTAGACATCGAATCGTGATTCAACCATAATCATTCGCTAATATTAACAAATGATTATACGGATAGCGCAAAGCGCAATGGTTAAAGCAATTAATGGTGCCGAATTACTGGCGACTGCGGTCGAGATAGAGATGGCCTCACGATCGCTTAAGGCCATGGCGCACCCGTTGCGGTTGAAGATACTTTGCGTGCTGGGCGAAAAAGAAGTCTGCGTGCAAAGTATTGTTGAATACGTGGGCACATCGCAAAGTAATATATCGCAACATCTCGCGATTTTGCGCGATAAAGGTATACTGTCCTCGCGCAAGGATGCGAACAAAGTATTTTACCGTGTCGGTGACGAACGCACATTACGCCTGATAGGAATGATGCAGGAAGTATTCTGTTCGGCCCGCTAAGCCTTTATTGTTAATCCTGATTTTATGTTATCTCAAATTACAGAATTTTCTGCGAACCACCCTTATCTGGTTCTCGCATTCGCAGCGCTGTTGGTGCTGATTTTTTTCAATGAGTTGAAAATTGCCACCAATCGGTTTTCGAGCTTAAGCCCCGCGGCGGCCGTTCAGATGATGAATAGCGAGGATGTCGTTTTGCTCGACGTGCGCGAGGCCTCCGAAACAGCAGCGGGTAAGATTGCGAAGGCGATTCAAATTCCGGTGGGTGCAATTGGTAAGCGCATATCCGAGCTGGAAAAACATAAAGCCAAAACGATACTGGTATACTGCAAAACCGGATCGAGATCGGGTATCGCCTGCAAGGAATTGAGTAAGCAGGGTTTTGAAAAAGTGTATAGTCTGAACGGTGGCATCATGGCCTGGCAGGACGCCCATATGCCGTTAAGCAAAAAGTAAACAGGACTATAATTCCCACAACCAGCAAGCGCGATTCGGCCTTGCACGAAAAAAGTCAGAATAATGAGCGAAGAACAGGCACCACAAAAGCAGTTTTCTATTCAGAAACTCTATGTCAAAGATATTTCATTTGAATCTCCAGGAGCACCCCAGTCGTTTAGCTTCAAGCAATGGGACCCCAAAATTGATCTGAATTTGAATAATAGCCATGTGCATGTCGAAGGTGACCTGTACGAAGCGGTGCTGCGTATTACGGTAACCGTCAGCCATCAAGATAAAACCGCCTTTCTGATCGAAGCCGAACAGGCAGGATTATTTGGTATCGTCGGTTTTTCTGAGGAAGAAAAAAAGCACCTGCTCGCTAGCCAATGCATGAATATTTTATTCCCTTACGCCCGTGAAGTGGTGTCCGACATGACTGCCCGGGGGGGATTCCCGCCTTTAATTCTATCGCCGGTCAATTTTGAAGGCCTGTATCAGCAGCACTTACAGCAGCAAAAAGCGCAACAGGCTGATGAGGCTGTTAAGCACTAAAGCGATATGAGCGAGCGCATTACAGTATTGGGTGCGGGATCCTGGGGCACTGCGCTTGCGATCCATCTGGCGCGCAATGGTCTGACCGTCAATCTGTGGGGCCACGACCCAGACCACGTCGAACGATTAAAAGAGCTGCGCGAGAACAGCGATTATCTACCTGGGATCAAATTCGAACCGAATATCCACCCACTCGCCAGCTTGAGCGAGGCCGTCGCTGACAGCCGATTCATCCTGA
>JBLHOA010000056.1:0-15723 GCA_047622345.1 Gammaproteobacteria bacterium
TGCTGGGTCGATAGCTGGGTCGATAGCTGGGTCGATAGCTGGGTCAATGCTTAGGGCTTGCTGTACCAACCGATGAAAGTGGTGCAGGGCGTATTCACTCTCACCACAATTTTCAGGGTCGACCATGAAGGTACCCTGATCGTAACTTTTCGAATTTAAGCCCCGTTGTACCGATTCGCAGAGGTGGATATCTTCGGGCGCGAGTATGTTACTGACGTAATCGGCGCGTGGTTGGTATACCTCACCCCCGACCACTAACGAATGGCCGCCAAAAGTCGAAGACCCGGCATCGATGGGGCGCACCGCAAAAACCGCTAACTCCTCGCTCCCGGGCATTACGTTGAAAGTAGTGTTCGGCCAGAGATACCAGAAAATCGTTTGCTGCATCGCGCTATCCTTGTTGATCTCGTAGGCGCTGTTCTGCAAACGGATTTCCGGCCCTCGCTGCGCTGACCAGTATGGATGTATATCGACCTGGTAGTGATCCATATCGACTATTGAAGCGAAATCTTTGTGCGCGGGACGGCAGTGGTAACACTCCACGTAATTGTCGACGACAACCTTCCAGCCGGCATCCATTTTTGTCTCACCGAGCAGGTCAGTGCCGGCAAGTGAGACTTCATCGAGATAGGGTAAATTCTGGCGGATGTCCTGTTCCAGCCCGACGGCAAGCTCGGATAGACTCTGGCAGTTGTCGTCGAGATTAACAAAAATACAGCCGCAGAGAATTTCCAGTTTGATTTCACGCAGCCCAAACTCGGCCTTATCAAACCCGGGTCGGTGCTCGCCCATACGCGCAACTTTCAAGCTTCCCGCGGTATCGTATGACCAGGCGTGATAGGGACAGACGATCAGTTTGCGGACATTGCCACTGCCGGTTAATAGTTCGTGTGCGCGATGGCGGCAAATATTGTAAAAAGCGCGCAGCTGTCCATCAGCCGATCGGATAACAAAAATATTCTCATCGCAAATTTTAATGGTGACATAGTCGCCTGCATCGGCGAGCATCGACTGATGCGCAACGTATTGCCAGTTTTTGTAGAATATCTGCTGTTTTTCGAGTTCGAAAATTTCCGCATCGAGATAATACTTCGAGGGAAGAGTGAACGAGGTTTCAGCCTTTTCGGTTAGTGGTTTCTGTAATGGCGGCAAGGCAGACACTTTAAGGTTAAAATTAAGAGCGACTGTCCATCGCCTTCAAAATCATCGACTGATCTATTTCACCGACGATCTGCTGTTGTTCGTTTACCACGGCCAATGGACCCTGAGCTTCAATGGCAATATCGATCAAACTGTCCAGCTTGGCTGATTCACTGACTTGCGGAATGCCTGCTGCTTTGACCGCCGAAGAAGCTTCGCGCATCACTTTGCCAACGCTGAGCACCTTGTAACGGGGAACGTCTTCAGTAAATTCGCGTACATAATCATCCGCCGGGTTGGCCACAATTTCTTCGGGCGTTCCGATTTGCGAAATTTCTCCATCTTTCATGATCGCGATGTGATCTCCCATTTTGATCGCTTCGAGAAAATCGTGGGTGATGAAGATCATTGTTTTGTGTACTTCGTTCTGGATTTTGATGAGCTCGTCCTGCATTTCACGCCGAATCAATGGATCGAGGGCACTGAAGGGTTCGTCAAAAATTAATATTTCGGGGTCTACCGCCATTGCCCGGGCGAGTCCAACACGCTGCTGCATGCCACCGGATAATTCGCGCGGGTAATGTTCTGCCCAGCCGTGCAGACCGACCATTTCGAGGACTTCCGTAGCCTTCGCCTTACGGGCTTTTTTATCCATTCCTCGAATTTCGAGGCCGAAGGAAATATTGTCGATTACCTTGCGGTGAGGAAATAATCCGAAGTGCTGAAAAACCATGCTCATGCGGTATCGACGCAACTCGGTGAGCCTGGCGTCGTCATAGTTCATGATGTCTTCGCCATCGATAATCATTTCGCCGGCGGTTGGTTTGATCAGGCGCGAAATACAGCGCACCAGCGTTGATTTGCCGCTGCCGGACAAGCCCATGACGACGAAGGTTTCGCCTTTTTTGATTTCAAAGGAGACATCTTTAACCGCAATAACATGGCCAGTTTGTTCCTGTACTTCGGCGCGAGACAGTGTTCGGTCAATGGTTTGCAGGGTTCGCTCGGGATAGGTGCCAAATATCTTCCAGATGTTTTTGCACACGATTTTTGGAGAATCGGACATTCGGGGCTCACACAGCTAAATTTAGTGGGTCATATTAGCCTGAACCCGAACATGCTGTAAACCGCTGCTACTATTGCAGCTATTTGAATTGAACGATAAGCTAGGCCGATTCGAATTCTTCCGCCAGGAAACTAATGAGCGCAGTTATCGACGATCAAAATAATCCGGGCTGGCTAGTCAGTGCCTGGCAAGAACATCGTGGTTTGATGATCAGTGCCGGACTCTTACTGGTGTCGTTAATCGTGTGGAAAATTGCCGGCAGCGAAACGATTTTTCCGCAAAGCTGGATCGATTCCTTCAACTTTATCGAAAAAATCAATCAGTTTGATCAGTGGGCCAGGCCCTATATCCAGCCGTTTACCCGCTACCTGGCTGAAGGGGTGGTCTGGCTTTACGAAACGATGAGCGACTTCCTCATATTTACCCAATGGCAGGTCGTGTTTGTCATTCTGGTGCTTCCCGCTTTTGCCTACGGTGGATTACGCCTTGGAATTCTGGCGATGATCGCCGCGAGCACCTGGTTGATGCTCGGGTTCTGGGATGAAGCGATGGAAACGCTCAGCCTGATGAGTATTTCCATTTTTATTTCGGTGGTGTTGGGTGTGCTTGCCGGAATTGCCAGTTCGCAAAACGATCGGGTTGAAGCCATTCTGAAGCCGATTCTGGATACCATGCAAACTCTGCCGGCCTTTGTTTATCTGATACCGGCGTTTTATTTATTCGGTATCGGGCCACCCGGCGCCATTCTGGCGACTGTCATCTATGCGTTACCCCCTGTGGTCCGCCTGACTAATCTCGGTATCCGGCAGGTGCCTGCCGGTATCGACGAAGCGGCGACTTCCTTCGGTGCCACCCGGGTGCAGTCCCTGATTAAAGTGAAAATTCCATTGGCGATGCCGTCGATTAAACTCGGTATAAATCAAACCGTGATGATGGCTCTGGCGCTGGTGGTGCTGGCTACCTTCATCGGCTCACCCGGACTGGGCGATATCGTTTACAAGGGTTTGACTCGATTAAACGTCGGTAAAGCATTGGAAGGCGGGTTGGCGATTGTGTTGATGGCGATCGTACTCGATCGAGTGACCTACGCGATGGGGCACAATGACCACACCACGGCCAGCCAGCACGACCATGTTTTTCGATTATTCCCGCAATCGCTGGATACGATAAAAGCGATAGTTTTCATCGAATATGGTATTGACCGCCTGTGGCGTATGGTGGCAGCCATTGGCAATTTCGTAGCTGCTGCAATCGCCTCGGTTGTCGACAAAGCATTAGGAATAATCAACGCCGAGTTAGCCGGCAAGGTCGCTGGATATATGCGGGCGCACAGTTTTTTCATTGCCAGTGTCGTTTTGATAACGGTGCTTTTGTTGCTCGAAGCCTATACCGAGTTTTATGGTGATTATCCGCGCGAATGGAAATTTCGGTTCCGCACACCGGTTAATCAATACCTCGATGTATTAACGTCTAATGAAGCTTTTTACAGTGTCACCCTTGGGATTAAAGAGAGCCTCTGGTACGGAGCGATTAATCCGCTCAATGTATTTTTCAAAGGACTGCCGTGGTGGTATACGACAATGCTTTTCACCGCCGGGGCTTATTTTCTGACCGGGCGTAAATTCGCTATCGTAACCTTCGTAGGAATGGTTTTTATCGGTGCCGCCGATCTTTGGAGTTTCGGCATGATTACCTTGTCCACGGTAATCGTATCGGTTTTCATTTGCTGTATTGCCGGTGTACCGTTGGGCATTCTGTCGGCCTACAATCGAACCGCAGATACGTTAATAAAACCGATACTCGATACGATGCAAACCCTGCCGGTGTTTGTTTATCTGGTGCCGGTTATTATGCTCTTCGGGGCGGGTCAGGTGTCGGCGGTAATTGCTACTGTCATCTATGCCTTGCCACCGATTGTGCGCTGCACCACGCTGGGAATACGTGAATTACCTGCAGAAATCAACGAGGTATCGAATTCCTTTGGTGCCTCTATGATCCAGACCCTGGTCAAGGTCAAAATCCCGATGGCGGTTCCGGCGCTGATGCTCGGTGTCAACCAGGGCATTATGATGGCGCTGGCGATGGAAGTGGTAACTCCGTTAATTGGCGGGAAAGGGCTTGGCTTTATGGTGTTCGACGGGATGAATCGTGCCGATATCGGGATTTCGTTACAGGCAGGACTGGGTGTGGTATTGCTCGCCATAATTCTGGACCGAATGTCACAGGCCTGGACCAAAACGCAACGCGAAGCGATGGGTCTCAACTAATTACTGCCGGGTTAAATACTGACTCGACAACGACTGGCCCAAACAGTAGTATCTTGCTATGCCGTCACGCTATGGCGGATAAAATAATTAAATCCGAAGAGAGAGGAGTTAGATAAATGTCATTAAAATTGAAAGCCGCACTGGCCTCGGCCGTGCTGGCGTTGAGCCTGGGCTCGATTCCATCAGCGAACGCCGCAAAGCGTTTAACCGCCCCAGATCCTGACTGGACCGGCGGTGTTGTAACCTGCCGCGTACTCCAGTACATCATGGAAAATGAGATGGGCTACAAAATCAAGACAATCACCATGCCATCTGGTGCTGGTGTTGCCGAAGGCATTCGTAATGGTGATCTCGATTTTGCCTGTGAAACCTGGCCAACCTATAATGCAACCAAAGAAAAATACGTCAAAGAATACGGCGGTGATGGCAGCGTTATCAACCTGGGACCGACCGGTGTTGTCGGCCTTAGTGGTTACTTCGTACCGCGTTATGTGATCGAAGGTGACTCGGCTCGTGGTATCCCTGCATCGGCGCCGAATCTGAAGACTTACAAGGACCTGAATCAGTACAAGCACATGTTCAGAAGCCTCGAGTCGGGTGACCGGGGAAATCTGATCGGTTGTCCGGTTGCTGCCTGGGAATGCGACGACCAGAAACGCCTCGATACGCTCGGTGTCGATTTCTATGCACAGGCACTCGGTTCAGAAACCGCGCACTGGGCTGAAATGCAGGCCAAGTACAAGCGTGGCGAACCTTTCGTTGCCTACACCTGGGCCCCGCACTGGATTCACGCGGCTTTAGACCTGGTCGAAATCGGACTACCCCCTTATGACGCCGACAAGTGGCCGGCAACTAACTGGGCTGAAGATCATACCTTCAATCGTGGTTCGCCCGATCTGGTTAAGAATCATCCGGAAATCGCTCAGTTGATCAGAAATCAAAACCTGACTAATAATGAACAGGCTAAAATGATTTATCAGATCGACGTGAAAAAACGCGATATGGATGAAGTGGTCGAAGAATGGATGGTAGCGAACAAGGATGTCTGGATGAAGTGGATTCCATAGGTTTCATCTTAAAGCTAAAACGAAAAGGCTCCTGCGGGAGCCTTTTTTTTGGCTGTTAATCGTTGTCGATTAACTATTGGTTTGCTCCTTAGCCGGAAGCAAGCGGATATTTTTGAACATAATTGCTGTTTTAACTTATTTGATGCGGGTTAGTATTTCGCGGCAATTTCGGCTAACAGCTTGACCATTGGAGCGGTGTAGCTGAGGTCGTAGGCGCCGTCATTTTCGAGTACCGAAAAGATCACGCACACGGTACCGGTGTCCGGATTGGCCAGCATGAACTGTCCGCCCCAGCCGCCGTGGCCGATCCACGTTTTATCGGTGTAAAACTGATTGCTGTAATACATTCCTTGTCGTGGCGCCGGAAATTCCAGACTGGCACGTTTTCGCGAGTGTTCGATGAATTTACTATCGCCAACCTGGCGATCGGCGACACCCCGGCCAAGACGGGCGAACAATAAACCGAAACGGGCAAGGTCACGCAGAGTCAGGCTGATGCCACCATCGAGGATCGGCATGCCGCTTCGGTCGGTGCTGACATAGAGGGTATCTTCAAAACCAGCCGCCTCACCGATTTCGAGTAGCCATTGGCGTAAAGGCTTGCCGCTGACTTCCTCGGCTATCCACGCGAGAACGTCGGTATTGGCCGACTTGTAGATGGGCTCTGCGGAACGATTTTGAATGTCGTCGCTGCAGATTGTAGGCAGATAGTCGCGTTGACTAAGGTTGATATCTTCGCCTTCGATGCGCCAGCCGATCGAGACTTCATTCGCGTATGAAGTCGAGTTGGGATCGGCATATTCTTCTTTATAGTTATTGACCACATCCATATCCATAACCTGCTGTAGACGTGCCTCGCGGTAGCCACTGCCGATCGTCGGTAGATAGTCGCCCACCTTTTTACCAAGATCGAGTTGCCCGCTTGCGACCATTTTACCGATGATCAGATTTACCGTGGTTTTGCTTATCGACATTATTGTATGCGGTTGATCGGGTGCGAAGTCGGGCGCATATTTTTCGAATAATATTTCCGAACCTTTAACCACCGCCAAACCGCAAAATATTTTCCTGCTGCACAAAAGTTGAAGTTCGTCGATATCAGCGATGCAGGGATTGAAGTTTTCTCGTAATGGCAACACTCGATCGGAACGCAAGGTCATTCCGTATCGATTGATCCGATGCAGGTTTCGAAAACTCTGTCTACGTACATCATTTTGATTCCAGCGGGTAAAATTATTGTCCAGAACTTCGAAGTCAGAATTAGGGATCGATTCGGTCATAGCAATTAGAAGATTGATTGTTAGAGTTATTAAGCTAGCATAGGGAAATATAAATTCTCAAGCCGTGATTATGAATATTTTAGTGATATACACGCATCCGCGTGCCGATAGTTTAAACCACTCCTTGCTGGAGGCAACCATACGCGGGTTGGAACAGGCCGGTCATCAAATAAAAGTGGCCGACCTTTACGCTGAGAACTTTCAACCGGCGATGACTGTAGACGACTTTTCTCAGTTTGAATTGAAACCGATGCCAGCCGATGTGCTCGCCGAACAAGCTCGTATTGAATGGTCGGATGCTCTTGTGTTCATTTTCCCACTGTGGTGGTGGTCGGTACCCGGCATGCTTAAGGGCTGGATCGACCGGGTCATGTCGTATAGCTGGGCCTGGTTTGATCCGATGGATCCGACCAGCGGTTCGCTGGGGGAGCGTAAAATTCTGGTGATGGTTACTGCCGGTGCCAGCCAGAAGCAACTGGCAAAGCGTAAATACGACGAATCTTTTCACACTCAGTTGAATATAGGCACCTGGGATTATTGCGGTTTTCGTGATGTGACAACCCGTGTATTTTATCGGGTCAACAGTGATTCCCCACGAAGCCTCTTTACCGGCTACCTCGCAGAGGCTGAGCAACTCGCCGCCACCACATTTACAGACAACTGACATGGCTGGAAAAAACATCATTGTATTCATGTCCGACGAACATACGCGATCGGTGATGGGGGCTTACGGTAATGCGTTGGTGCAAACACCGGTGCTGGATCGACTAGCTGACTCAGGGCTTCGCTTCGACAATGCCTACACCCCCTCGCCGATATGCATTCCCGCGCGTGCCAGCTTTGCTACCGGTAGTTACACTTTCGAACATCGTTGCTGGTCTTCCGCGGAACCTTACTTCGGGCAACAGCAAAGCTGGATGCATCGATTACGTGGTCAGGGTCACAGGGTCACTTCAATTGGAAAATTACATTATCGATCGGCCGCCGATGATGTCGGATTCAGCGAACAGATACTGCCGATGTATCTGGCCAACAATGGTCTCGGGTGGCCACAGGGCTTACAGCGCCGACCAATGTATGATTTTCCTGAGGCCGCTGAGCTTGCCGCCGGGATCGGGCCCGGTGAAACCAGTTATACGCAATACGATCGTGACATCACGGCTGCCTCGATCGACTGGTTAGATCAAATAAGCAAGGAGGAGCCAGATAAACTAGAAAAACCCTGGGTGCTCTTTGTCTCATTTATCTGCCCGCATTTTCCGCTGTCGGCGCCGCAGGAGTTCTATGATATTTATCGAGACATTCAGTTACCCGCAGCCTTTGACAGCAATGCATTAAATCAATTGAAGCATCCGGTACTCGATCGCATGCGTGAATTCTGGAATTATAATGATTACTTCGATGACGACGCCCAGCGCGAAGGGTTGAAAAACTATTACGCCCTGTGCAGCTTTGTCGACGACAATATCGGGCAGGTACTGAAGACACTGGAGGGCAGCGGTCAGGCCGAAAACACTCAAATCATCTATACCAGTGATCACGGTGACATGATCGGCAATCACGGTATCTGGTGTAAGTCGTTCATGTATGAAGACTCCGTCGGAATTCCGATGACGCTTAGCGGCCCCGGGATAAAACCCGGCGTCATTTCGACCCCGGTATCGCTGATTGATATTGCCGCAACTATCGAATACTCAGTCTGTCGTTCTATCGACACGAATCGATTGCCGTGGCAGGGTAGGGCGCTACAATCTTTTGCCGATACGCCGGAACCCGATCGGCCGGTGCTCAGCGAATACCATGACGGCGGCAGCCCCACGGGCGTTTATATGCTGCGGCAGGGCTGCTGGAAATATATCTATTTTGCCGAGGGGCATCCCGCTTTACTTTTTAATCTGGATGACGATCCACAGGAGTTGCAAAACCGCATCGACGACCCGCTGGCGGCATCGGCAGTTGCCCACTTAAAGGCACAGCTTTTTGAAATACTTGATCCGGAAGGGGTCAACCGACAGGCCTTTGCCGATCAGGCGGGAATGGTCGAAAAACTGGGCGGGCTGGAGCAAATCCGCGCGATGCAGAGTTTTAATCACACCCCGCTCGAGCGGGCCGATTAGATTTCGAGTTGCAATTCACCGATGCCGAGGCCCTGCTCACCGGCAATCGAATAAAGCAGGTAGAGCTTGTCGCCTTGCCTGAAAATAGCCGGGTCGCGTAACTGATTGACCGCTTGCATGATACCCCCGTATTGCGAAGGCTCGACTTTTTGGGCATTACCCTCCCAGGCTTTTTCAGGGCGATGGACTTCACTGCATTCGCCGAGACGCCAGTCCAGCCAGTGATCATTGATATCAAGGCGTGATACCAGAATTCGTTCGGGGGCATCGCCAATGCGGGTCCAGAAAAAATAGCAGTCTGCTCCAAGGTTGAGTAAGGCATGGTGTCGAATAGGTTCTTCGGTCAGTCGTGGTCCCGGTTCAAATTGGCTAAGCCCGTTCCTCGATCGATACAGTTGCCCCGGCATCGCGATTCCGTAAAACCAGCCATCCTGTTCGAATACGCGTAGATAGGGTTCACCGAGCACTTCCGGTTGCGCGATAAAGTTGACTCCGTTTTTTGATATCGCAACGCGACTGCGTTGTAAGCCATTGTCCATACGACCATGATAGTACAGCCGGATTTCGCGCCTGGCGTGGTCGATATAAATATCGGGGGAGGCAATATGGGCATAATTGCCGTCGGCCCCGGCCTCGATGTATGCCTGCGCGTCGGTATGCAGGTCGGATAGCTTTGGGGAATCGGTGGCGAACAGGCTGTCGGCCAGGCTTAGCGGGTCGCACTGGTGAATAGCCCAGGGACCGGCGAGGTCATCGCTAAACGCAAGTTTGATCGCCTTACCTTCGTGGTGGGCGAAATAAAGCAGGTATCTGCCGGGTGACCTGTCTAGCCAGGCCGGAGTCTCGATCAGCGATGGGCCGTTGATATTGCCGTTCAGTTCGGGGTAATTTTTAACATCGATTAATGGGGCATCAATGAGATAGCTGAAGCTGAACATTCGCCGGGCGTTAGCTTTTTAGTCCTGGCTGCCACCCTGTGCTTCACGGGCTCGATCTTCCAATAACCCGGTCAACCAATCGGGATCCATCTCTGGTACTGACGACAGCAATAGCTTGGTGTATTCGGGGAAGGGTGGGGAAAGTATTTCGCTTTTCATGCCCTGCTCAACTACCTGGCCCTCAAGCATTACCACAATTTGATCAGAAATCGCTTTTACCGTGGCGATGTCGTGGGTAATAAAGATATAGGTTAAGCCGAGTTCTCTTTGCAGTCTGAGCAGGAGTTCTAAAATACCTTTTTGCACAATTTGATCGAGCGCCGATGTTACTTCGTCGCAGATGATCAAATCGGGTTCGGCGGCCAGTGCGCGGGCGATGCAAATGCGTTGTTTTTGTCCGCCGGATAATTCGGCGGGCAGGCGATCGATGAAAGACTCGTCGAGCTCGATCATATCGAGTAATTCCATCAAACGTTCATCGCGTTTCTTACCGCTCAACCCCAGGTAAAACTCCAGCGGACGACCGATGATATCGCGCACAGTGTGACGCGGGTTCATCGCGGTATCGGCCATCTGATAAATCATCTGAATTTTCTGCAACTGTCCAATACTACGATCTTTAAGCTTCGGTGGTAGAGCTTCGCCATTAAAAATAATCTGCCCTTTACTCGGAGGTAGCAGCCCGGTAATGCATCGAGCGGTAGTCGATTTACCCGACCCTGATTCGCCGACGATGGCGACGGTATTGCCACGAGGAACCTCGATACTGACATTGTCCAGTACCTTCACACCACCCGCATAATTGGCGTCGATTTGATCGACCTTGAGGATGATGTCGTCGGAAACTTGTTCTTTCTTTTCTATTGAACGCACCGACCATAGTGATTTGGTATATTCCTTTTCAGGGTGGGTCAGCATGCGGCGGGTTTCGGCATCTTCGACGGTTTCGCCATAGCGTAGAACCTTGATGACATCGGCCATTTGCGCGACAACGGCGAGGTCATGGGTGATGTAAATGGCGGCCGTATGATATTGCTCGACGATGTATCGCATCGCGGCCAGTACTTCCACCTGAGTAGTAACGTCGAGTGCTGTGGTAGGTTCATCAAAGATAATCAGATCGGGTCGTGGCGACATCGCCATCGCGGTCATCACCCGTTGTAGTTGCCCACCGGAAACCTGGTGCGGATAACGCTCACCAATGGTATCGGGTTCAGGCAGTTGCAGGTCACTGTATAGTTCTCGCGCATCGGCCTTCGCCTCGGCTTCCGATTTAACCCCGTGGCGAACTGCCGATTCCACGGTTTGTTCGATCAATCGATGCGAGGGGTTAAATGACGCTGCGGCGGATTGTGCGACATAGGCAATGCGGTGACCGCGCAGTTTGCGTTTTTCGCTCTCGCTGGCCTTCATTAAATCGATGCCATCGAATACGATGCTGCCACCGTGGATTTCGCAACCCGGTTTGGCAAACCCCATCGAGGCAAGCCCCAGGGTCGATTTACCGGCACCCGATTCACCGATGAGCCCCATGATTTCGCCGCGGCGCAGCGTCAGATCGACGCCTTTGATAATTTCGTGCCAGCGGTCATCGCTAAACCCATCGATAACAACGCCCTTCATTTCCAGCAGGATGTCGCCCTTTTCGCCTTTGTTTGCGCTCATAGGTTTATTGTCCATCCTTTAAGCCACTGGATTTATGCAAAAACCAGTCGACAACAAAATTAACCGCTACGGTCAGTAAGGCTATGGCGGCCGCCGGTAACATCGGCGTTAATGCGGCGGTAATGTCGTATTCGGCAAATTGAATCAAGCCCGCAGTTTCACGCACCATCGAACCCCAGTCGGCGGTGGGGGGCTGGATACCGACACCGAGGAAAGAAAGTGCTGCTATGGTAAGAAAAACAAAGCAGAAGCGCAGACCGAATTCGGCCACCAGCGGCGGCATGATATTGGGTAAAATTTCCCGGCGCATGATCCAGCTAAGACCTTCACCGCGCAGTTTGGCGGCTTCGACGTAGTCCATGACCACCACGTTCAATGATACAGCCCGCGAAATACGAAACACCCGGGTGGCATCCAGCACGGCGATAATGAAAATTAAATTGATTGCATTGGCACCGAACATCGACAATAAAATCAACGCGAAAATCAGGCTTGGTATCGCCATTAACACATCGACTGACCGACTCAACAGGTTATCGACCCAGCCGCGACTGATCGCCGCGGTGATGCCGAGACTGCCACCGATTAAAAATGCCAGGATAGTCGTGGCGAAGGCAATGCCGATCGTGTTCTGGGCGCCGTAAATTAATCGTGACAGGACATCACGCCCGAGCTGATCGGTACCAAAAAGGAATTCTTCGCCCCAGGGGGCATAGGACAGTTCGAATATTTCGGCTTCCCCATGCGGTGCCAGCCAGGGAGCGAAAATGGCAAAGAACGTATAAATAGCAATCACGACCATGCCGAAAATCGCGGTAGGCGGGGCCGTTTTTAACCCGCGCCATAAATTCTCGCGAAACGTTCGGCGTGCCTTGAGCGAACCAACCTCAGCGGCGGCCGAATAGCCTTCATCTACACTCATAATTCAATCTCATCGTGGATGCAACAACCGTGGGTTGGTGATTATCGAAATAATATCGGCGAACAGGTTAAGCAGAATATAGGTTGCCGCAAAAATCATCGCGCAGCCCTGCACGACCGGAACGTCGCGGGAAGTTACCGCGTCGACCATGAGCTGGCCCACCCCGGGATAGACAAACACCACTTCGACAACGACTACGCCAACCACCAGATAGGCGAGGTTAAAGGCGATAACATTAACGATAGGAGCCCAGGCATTAGGCAGCGCGTGCTTTATGATAATTTCGGATTTGGATATCCCTTTTAATCCGGCCATTTCTATATAGGGGCTGGCCATTAAATTGATGATTGCCGCCCGGGTCATGCGCATCATGTGCGCAACGATTACCAGCGTCAAAGTCAGGGCTGGCAATGCGGACAGATAAACTCGATCCCAGAAGGCAGCATCGGCACCGATATTGGCCAGCGATGGAAACATTTTCAGGAAGGACGAAAAAATCAGTATTAAAATATAGGCGACGAAAAACTCGGGAAACGAAATAGTCGTCAAGGTGAGGGCATTGACCACGCGGTCATAAATTGACCCACGATATAGCGCCGCGGTTACCCCCAGGAATAACGATAAAGGTACGGCGATGATCGCGGCCATCGACGCTAAAAACAGTGTGTTGGCAAGTCTGGGGGCGATCAGATCCATCACTGGTCGTGAGCGGTCTGCACCACCCGATGAACCACGCCCAGAAAAAGAATTACCGAAGTCACCCGTCAAGATACCTCCCAACCAGTCGAAATAGCGTTCGTGCATCGGCAAATTCAAGCCGAGTTCTCTGCGGAAGGCTTCAACCGTTTCAGGTAATGCCGCCTGGCCGAGAATCGCCTGGCCGAAATCGCCCGGTAAAAACTCGATTGAACTGAATATGATCAGTGAGACGATGAATAAGGTGACCAGGCCGAGGCCGAGCCGTTGAAAAATAGTTAGTACTACAGGATGCACAAATTTAGACCTCGATTAGCAGAACAACTTACCTGGTGAATTTAAATAAAATGCAAAGGTCGAAAAAGATAATGGGCCGAAGCCCATTATCTTTAAAACGAATTGCCAGTTAAACAAACCACCAGCGTTCGGCACTCTTGTTTCCGTCGAATTCCCAGTTGCCGGCAACTTTTTCATCGTGGCCGATTTTTTTGCTTACGGCGTGGATGTTATTGGCAAACATTGGAATCAATGATCCACCATCATCGCTGACCAGAGTCTGGCATTCGTAGTACATTTCGCGACGCTTAGTGGTATCGAGCTCTGAACGGGCAGCGATTACCAGTTTATTGAAGCGGTCGGCTGCAGCGCCTTTAGTCCAGGCCGTATCGTTCCACTTGCTGTCATTGACATAAGCGGCGCTGAACATCCAGTCTTCGGTAGGACGTCCGCCCCAGTAGCAAGCACTCCAGGCTTTCTTGTTCCACACGTTAGACCAGTAACCATCTTTAGGTTCACGAACGACGTTGATGTCGAGACCTGCCTTGGCGGCAGAATCTTTCAACAGTAACGCAGCGTCAACCGCGCCTGAGAAGGCTGCTTCCGAAGTACCCAGGTCGAGGGTAACACCCTCCATCTTGGCTTTCTTCAGATGGAATCGAGCCTTATCCGGGTCATAGGTGCGTTGAGCCATTTCACCGTTGTGATACGGATTTGAGGTAGATATCGGATGGTCATTACCAACAGCACCATGCCCAAGCAGGATCTTCTGCACCAATTGCTCACGGTCGGTGGCGAGTTTGACCGCCATACGAAGGTCATAGTTATCAAATGGTGCCTGATCTACCCGCATCGGGAAGGTGTAGTGCAGCGTTCCTGTGGTTTCCAGAATTTTCAGGCTACCGACACGACCGAGCAGATGAACGGTTTTGGGGTCGACACGATTGATGGCATGAACTTCGCCATTCATTACTGCGTTCTGGCGTGCCGTAGTATCGATCAATGCAATCGTTTCAACTTCGTCAAAATGCGCACGATCGGCCTTGAAGTAGTTCGGGTTACGCTTAAAGGTTGCACGAACGCCTGGCTCAAATCTTTCGATGATATATCCGCCAGTACCAAAGCCCGCCTGCCAATCCATTTCACCTTTAAAATCAGGGAAGATGGCAAAGTGGTAGTCGCTCAGGATGAATGGAAAATCGGCATTACCAGCACTCAGGTTAAAAGTGACTTCAAATTTACCGGTCTTTTTCATCGTTTCGACGGCGCTCAACAATGATTTGCCCGCTGACTTCGAATCTTCGCCACGATGATGGTTGATCGAGGAGATAACATCATCCGCGGTCATTGTTTTGCCATTATGGAATTCGACGCCCTGGCGAAGTTTGATAACCCAGGTTTTAGCGTCTTTACTGGCATCGAAGCTTTCCGCCAGTTCAGGAATCAATTGACCATTGTTGTCGACTTCAAACAGGTGATTACCGTAGGTAAAGACAACATTCTGCATAAATCCATTTTCGTGGGCACCGGGGTCGAGCGTATCGGTAGTTGAACCGTGTCCAGTTCCCTGCACAAAGCGGCCACCTTTTTTGGCCATGCCAGCGTGTACCGATTGTGATAGCAGTGTGGTTGCGAATGGAGCCGCCAGTCCTATTGCCGCAGCTCGTTTCATAAACTCACGTCGATCGAGCTTGCCATCTCGGGCGTCTTTTTCGAGATTTTTAATATCCACCATTTGTTTTTTCCTCAGTTTTTAAAGTATGGTTGTCCCGGATCGGGACTCATTATGACTTTTGTTAAAGCGTTATTGATTAGTATTGTTATATAACATCGTCGTAGCCCTGTTTTAACATGGTTTGCTTGGCAATATCAATTTTAAAGTCCATAAAAATCATCTCATTCACCTAGTTTGTTCGGAAAGTTTTTCTGAGGTTACATGCAGCCATTTACCGATATCCGGGTGCTCGATTTTACCCATGTATATGCAGGGCCTTTTGCCAGCTTTCAACTGGCGGCAATGGGCGCCGAAGTAATCAAGATTGAAGCGCCCAATTCACCCGATATGATGCGTTTCGAGGGGGTTGATAGCGAAGCAAATCAACGTGGTCTGGGTAGTTCCTACCTATTTAACAATCAGGGCAAAAAGGCGATTTGTTTGAATCTCGAAAGTGAAGAAGGACGCTCGATTGCGCGCAAGCTGATTGAATCGGCAGATGTGTTACTGGAGAATTACAGCGCAGGTTTGGCGCGATTCGATTTATCGGCGGCGCAGGCTTTAGCGATCAATCC
>JBLHOA010000057.1:0-15688 GCA_047622345.1 Gammaproteobacteria bacterium
TTACCGATAAGTTAGCCCAGGACCGCAAAGACCAGTTTATTTCCAGTGAGCTTTTCATTCTTGCCGCATTACAGGAAAAAGGCTCGCTATCGGATATTTTAAAGTCCGCCGGCGCTAACAAAGCATCGCTTGAAAAGGCAATTGACAGTATTCGTGGCGGCCAGTCCGTCGACAGTGAGAACGCTGAAGATCAACGACTGGCGTTAGAAAAATATACCATCGATCTGACCGAACGCGCGGAACAGGGAAAACTTGATCCGGTTATCGGTCGTGACGAAGAGATCCGGCGGGCAATTCAAGTATTGCAGCGACGCACCAAGAATAACCCGGTACTCATCGGTGAACCTGGAGTCGGAAAGACGGCAATCGCCGAAGGCCTGGCCCAGCGTATCGTTAATGGCGAAGTGCCCGAAGGCTTAAAAGGCAAGCGTCTTTTATCTCTCGACATGGGTTCGTTGATCGCGGGTGCCAAGTTCCGCGGTGAGTTTGAAGAGCGTATGAAAGCGGTGCTCAACGACCTGGGCAAGCAGGAAGGCCAGATAATACTTTTTATCGACGAGCTACATACTATGGTCGGCGCTGGAAAGGCCGAAGGTTCGATGGATGCGGGTAACATGCTGAAGCCTGCGCTCGCCCGCGGCGAGTTACATTGTATCGGTGCGACGACGCTGGATGAATACCGGCAATATATCGAAAAAGATGCAGCGCTTGAGCGACGCTTCCAGAAGGTGCTGGTTCAGGAGCCGAGCGTCGAAGACACCATTGCCATTTTGCGCGGATTGAAAGAGCGTTACGAAGTCCATCACGGTGTCGATATTACCGACCCTGCGATTGTTGCCGCGGCGACCTTATCTCATCGTTATATTTCGGATCGGCAACTGCCCGACAAGGC
Source organism: Gammaproteobacteria bacterium (assembly GCA_047622345.1). Taxonomy (GTDB): domain Bacteria; phylum Pseudomonadota; class Gammaproteobacteria. The sequence continues at coordinate 893 of JBLHOA010000057.1, forward strand.
GATCGATTTAATCGACGAAGCGGCGAGTCGGATTCGCATGCAGATTGATTCCAAGCCCGAAGTCATGGACCGCCTGGATCGACGACTTATTCAGCTCAAAATTGAACGCGAAGCGCTGAAAAAAGAAAGCGACAATGCCAGCAAAAAGCGGCGCACTATACTCGAAGATGAAATTTCGAAGCTGGAGCGTGAATACTCCGATCTGGACGAAATCTGGAAGGCTGAAAAGGCTGCTTTACTGGGGTCCACGCACATTAAAGAAGAACTGGAGCGTGCCCGGCTCGATCTTGAAACGGCCCAGCGCGCCGGTGATTTAACTCGCATGTCGGAACTCCAGTACGGGAGAATTCCGGAGCTGGTAAAGCAGCTCGATCTTGCTGCGAATGTCGAAATGCAGGATATGCAGTTGATTGTAAACAAGGTTGGTGAAGAAGAAATCGCCGACGTGGTATCGAAATGGACTGGAATTCCAGTGTCAAAAATGCTCGGTTCAGAGCGTGAAAAATTACTCGACATGGAATCCAGTCTGGCCAAAACGGTGGTCGGACAGTTCGAAGCCGTAAAGGCTGTTTCGGATGCGATCCGCCGATCGCGGGCCGGACTTTCTGACCCGAATCGACCCAATGGTTCTTTCCTTTTCCTGGGTCCAACCGGTGTTGGTAAAACCGAATTAACCAAAGCACTCACCAGTTTTCTGTTTGATACCGAAGATGCCATGATTCGTATCGATATGTCCGAGTTTATGGAAAAGCATAGCGTTGCACGGATGATCGGAGCTCCCCCGGGCTATGTGGGTTACGAACAGGGTGGGTACCTAACCGAGGCCGTGCGACGTCGACCTTACTCGGTAATCTTGCTCGACGAAATCGAGAAAGCTCACCCCGATGTGTTTAACGTGTTGCTGCAGGTTCTAGATGATGGGCGTCTGACCGATGGCCAGGGGAGAACCGTAGATTTTAAAAATACCGTTATTGTAATGACCTCAAATCTCGGTTCATCTGAAATACAGGCGATGGCGGGCGATCAGAATTACGATCAGATTAAAGCCGCGGTAATGCAACAGGTCAGCCAGCACTTCAGGCCCGAATTTATTAATCGTATCGACGATACCGTGGTTTTCCACCCGCTTACCAAAGAGGAGATCAAGGCGATTGCACGAATTCAGTTGGGGGGCCTCACCGCTCGTTTGAAAGAAAAGGATATCGCGATTGATATTAGCGAATCGGCAATCAATGTTCTGGGTGAAGTTGGATTTGATCCCGTCTATGGTGCTCGGCCCTTACGTCGTGAAATTCAGCAATCGATCGAGAACCCCATTGCCCGGCTACTACTTTCCGGTGAGTATGGCGCCGGCGATAAAATATTAGTTGAAGTCGGTGGCGACGGTGAATTCAACTTTAGTAAGCAAGTCTTGCACTGAGTTTTTTTTCGATTGACCTCGGGGTTGACCTCGGGATTGGCACCGGGCCTGTAGCAAATTACGGTTACAGGTCCAATATCGTCTTTAAAGAAACTCTGATAATTCGGAATGAATGGTACAGAGGGGCCTTAACTTACCCGGTTGTTGGTCTAAATTGTCCGGACAGAGAACTTGTGACCCGCTTTAGTATCCTTGCACTGAATTATCGTTATAATCGACGACTATCAGGAATCGAAGTCGATAAACACTCATAATCTGGGCAATTCTATTTCAATATGGCAGTTTTAGGTTCTCTATTTTTTAACCGAACGATAAAGCAGTTTCTCGCTTGCGAAGACCTTGACAGCGAGAATGGTATTGCGTTGGTTAAAAAGCTTCGAGATTCAGCGCGTAATTCGCTGGACAGAATATTGCAAATTATCCCGCAAACCAACGGCGCCCATCGTGAAGTACTTCAGCAAATTTGTCTGGAGAATGTCGAGGGTGACACCGGGGAACTATTCTTAAAAAATCTGCACAGCGATGAAACCGAGATCCGTTCAGCCACGGCGGCGGTTTTGTCGAAATCAACGCAAATTAGTCCCTCCCGATTATTTCAAATCTTGCACGAGCCCAAAATTTCAAAGACCGAAATAATCGAGGTGTTGAGTTTTCAGAGCGCGCAGCTCAAACCCGAGCAGGTGATTTTGAATGCGCTAAAACTCGATAAAACGCATGCCGAAAAACTGCTCAAATTAGCCGAAAACTCGACCCAGAAACTGAATATTGACGCGCTTCGGGTTGAGCCCCGGTCGATCCAAAGTCAGTCTGTAAAAATCATGTTGCTGCGCTATTTCAGTAAAGTGAATGACCCCGATATCGCTCCGGTAGTGGCTCAATTCCTCAGTGATAGCAATAAGACGATAGTACTGGAAGCGTTGAAAACCTTAAAAAACCTGAAGGTTGATTTCGATGCGTCGGTAATTTTGCCCTTTATCGATACCATGGCAGAGCTCGAGCGTGAACTTGCCTTTGAGATTATTCGAAAGCAGGCCAATGCCGACATGGTGCCTCTACTGGCACCCTGGACAGCTGGAAAATCTGAATTGATCCGCAAAAATTTCATTAAATTGTTTATCGAGAATGCGACGGCACAAAACCTGGGTGAATTTTTATCGAGTCTAGAAAAGCGGGAATGGTGGGGCAGGGACCAGGCGATTAAATGCTTGCAACAAAATGGTAGTGAGCAACTTTTTGTCGCTGCTAGTGAACTAGCCGGTGATGAATCTGCCGAATTGAGCGATTTTGTCAAATCGAATGTTGAACAACTGGCTGCGCGCAGTATTGACCCCGCAGATTTAATAAAGGTCTGGGACAATAGTCTGCATCAGGACTGGCAGATTCGTGAATCGGCGATCAGGTCAATAGGACAGTCTGGCAAGCGTGAGTCAATAAATCAGTTGAAACTCGTTCTGGGGCAGTATCCCGAGTCGGCGGTGGCTATATTGAAAGCAGTGTCCATGCTCGGATTTGCAAAGGGTGGGGAAATTGGATTTAGCTGTTTGAAAATGTCTGAGGCGCTGGTGCAGCGAGAAGCTTTGCTTACTATTGGCAGCCTGGCAACGAAAAAGTACGGCGAGGCTATTCGAGATAAACTGATGCAGTATGTCCCTAAATTACAGTCAACGGTGCGCGACACTGCCGGCGAAGTCATTGTGGCTTTGACCGAACGGTTCGATATGAGCCCGCTTCAGGTCGATAGTGAAAAATATTTCGAAACCCGATTGACCAGGATCGAGGAGACCTCGGCCGAAAACAAATCGTCGGGGCAGACGGCTCAAGCCACAGCTCCTACAGAAATTGTCCGCTTTCAGAACATCGAAGAACTCAAGAAAGGCGATCTGTGGATGGATCGTTTTCGTATTGATCGCGAAATTGGTCGCGGGGCGATGGGGCGGGTCATGCTCGCCGCCGATGAAATGGTTGGTGAGCCTTTAATACTAAAATTTATGCACCCGGAGCTTACCGCCGACGGTGGTGCGCGAGAGCGTTTTTTACGGGAGGTAAAATACTCGCGTAAGGTCAGCCACAACAACGTTATTCGCATTCACGACATGCTGTTCAAGGACAATTTGTGCGCAATATCAATGGAGTATTTTGAAAGTCGAGGCATCGATGAATTTCTCCGGGAGAAAAAATATTTTAAACCTCGGGAGGGGCTTGAAGTGTTGCGCCAGGTCAGTGATGGCATGGCTGCTGCGCATCTTCAGAATGTTATTCATCGCGACCTGAAGCCGAGTAATATCCTGATGAATGCGGCTGGATTGGTAAAGGTGGTCGATTTTGGAATCGCTTCAGCATCTACAAGTTCGGATTCTACGCTGACTAAAACCGGGTCAATAATCGGCACACCTGCCTACCTGTCCCCGGAAAGGGCGAAAGGATATGAAGCCCATAATCGATGTGATGTCTATGCGCTCGGCATAATTGCCTATTGCCTGTTTACCGGTCAGTTGCCTTATCGAGGTGAACCAATGTCCCTGCTATTCCAGCATCTGGAAGGTAATGCTAAGCCGGCGATAGAAGTTCGGCGGGAAATTGGCATTAAAGTCAGTAAATTTATCCAGAAGATGATGGCTGTCGATGCCGAAGATAGATTCCAGAGTATGGATGAGGTCTCCGAGGCTATTACTAAATTACTCAGCAAGATGGGCTGGTAGGGGAAAAACGTGTCGATGCAAAAAATAATTGAAAGCAAACTCGAACTGGAATATGAGCCAGCTTACCTGAATGTCGAGAACGAAAGCGATATGCATAACGTTGCACCTGGATCTGAGTCGCATTTCAAAGTGACTATTGTGAGCTCCGGATTCGACCAGTTAATGCTGGTTAAGCGGCACCGTATGATTAATAAAACGCTGCAGTTGGAGCTTGGCCAGATTCATGCTTTAGCCTTACATACACTGACACCTGCGGAATGGGAAAAGCGGGGAGGGGTTGTTGCGCAATCACCCGACTGTCATGGTGGCGGAAAGAATCAATAGCCTGCCTGGGGTTTAAATAACGCCACTACCCGCTGGATTAGTCGTATATATGGCAGCTAGGGCCGCGAGATAATCAACCTGATCGCCTTCAGATAATTCCAGTGCGGATTGCATATAAATGGACATTTCACATTCGGGCACCGCATAGCGAAAAGCATAGACGATGGTATTTTCAAACCCTTCAACCGGCAGGCACAGCGTCTGTTGCTTAAAACTTAATCGCAGGTCACGATAAAACTGATTAAATCCGTGGTCACTGTCAATCAGCAGGTTGAAAGCTACCGCACCTTGATTGCTGAGCAATGAATACAGACGGTCGCTGGTGGCTTTTTGTAATAGCCACTGCGGCGACTGACATCCGTTAAAAATGTCGACCAGAATTAAATCGAAGGATTGCTGGCAGTGTTCGATATAGTGACTGGCATCATCAAAAACATAGTTTAGGCGTTGATCGGCTGTAGGCAGTATCTCCTTTGCCAATAACAATTCGACCATTTCTAAATCGATGTCGATCGCGGTAATGTTGGCATCGGGCTGCGATTTGCGCAGAAAATGTAACAGCGATCCGGCGGCCGTTCCCAGTAGTAGAATATTTTGCGGGCGCGGCAGGAAGAGTGTGATTGCTACCAGAAACTCCAGGTTCTTCAGCGCCAGTCGGGCGGGCTGATTCTGGTCGATAACGCTTTGTAAGGCATTATCGTGGCTGCGTAAAGCCAGACTCCCATTGCGATACTCGGCGCGTATGGAGTTGTAGCGGGTTTCGATTTTAAAATTATCTGGACTGTCTGACATAACTGGATAGGCGGCTTTTTCTAAGGGGCAGTATGGCATTACAGGCCCGCGCTAAAAAGCCCTTTGTCGATACAAGAAACCTGGTTTGTGCGCTTATAATTGGCTTTCATTCGAGATTAAAGGGACTTTCATTAAATGTCCGTTCTCTGCAATGCGAACGATCTGAACGCTGTTTTTCGGGTGCCAACATTGGAATCGTCACAAAAGATCACCATTACAGGCATACTAATCGCCTGCGAGGCTTGAAAGCATTGGAAAAATGCCCATATTATTATAGAATCCCGTGCCTTTTATTTTAGTGTGTGGCGCGTCGGTTAGAGATTTTTAGCTACGCGTTATACGGAGAACGATATGCCAATTTACGAGTATGTTTGCACCGCGTGTGAACACCAGCTTGAAGCATTGCAGAAGTTGAGCGACACACCATTGCTTGATTGTCCTGCCTGCGAAAAGCCAGCATTGAAAAAAATGATTTCAGCCCCTGGGTTTCGTCTCAGTGGTTCGGGCTGGTATGAGACAGATTTCAAATCGGCGAATCAAAAGAATCTGACCAAGTCGGATAAGTCGGATAAGTCGGATAAGTCGGACAGCGCTGCCAAGGTTAAAAGTTCTGACAAGAAGCCGGAAAAACCCAGTAAAGGGGTCGCCGCCTGATAGGTGGCCCCGGGCCGATTGAAAACGTTGATTGCTATCAGCCCATTCTGCGGCGCTTAGAAGCCGTACATTAAACAACCGGATTATACATTATGCGCACGCATTACTGTGGTGAACTCACCCAGCAGAATATTGACGAACAGATAACTGTCTGTGGCTGGGTTAATCGTCGCCGCGATCACGGCGGTGTCATTTTTGTCGATTTACGTGACAAGAAAGGCACGCTGCAGGTTGTTTTTGACCCCGATGATGCCGCCATGTTCTCGCTGGCCGAATCCCTGCGCAACGAATTTGTGTTGCAAGTAACCGGCAAGCTACGCATCAGACCCGAAGGTACGACAAATACCGACATGGGTACCGGTGAAGTCGAGCTACTCGCGCTGCAGCTGGAAATTCTGAATGAGTCGGAAACTCCTCCCTTTCAGCTCGATGATGACGATGTGCACGACGATAATCGGCTGAAGTATCGTTATATCGATTTGCGCAAACCTGAAATGCAATTTCGCATGCAGTTGCGTGCCCGGGTGACCCACTTCTTGCGCAGCTGGCTGGAAAACCATGAATTCATGGACATCGAAACACCGATGTTGACCAAGGCTACGCCCGAAGGTGCGCGTGATTACCTGGTGCCCAGCCGCACCCACCCAGGTTCTTTTTTCGCATTGCCGCAATCCCCGCAGCTATTCAAACAGCTGTTGATGATGTCGGGAATGGATCGCTATTATCAGATCGTGCGTTGTTTCCGAGACGAAGATTTGCGTTCTGACCGCCAGCCCGAATTTACCCAGCTCGATATCGAAACGTCTTTTATGGATGAAGACGCGATTATGGGGATGATGGAAGAATTGATGCGTGGCTTATTCAAGGCTGAAATGGCGGTCGATGTGGATGGGCCGTTCCAGCGTATGACTTACGCCGAAGCGATGGAGCGCTATGGTTCGGACAAGCCGGATCTGCGCATTGCCCTCGAATTAAAAACAGTTTCTGACTTGCTGGCAGACGTCGAATTCAAGGTATTTTCCGGCCCGGCTACCGATCCCGACGGTCGCGTTGCTGCCCTTTGTATCCCCGGCGGTAACGAGCTCAGCCGTAAAGATATTGATGGCTACACTGAATTTGTCGGGCGATACGGCGCGCGCGGACTTGCCTATATTAAATGCAATGATGTCAGCCTGGGGCGCGATGGTCTGCAGTCACCAATTCTGAAATTTTTACCCGATTCCGCCATCGACGGCATATTGGAGCGAACCGCTGCCAAAAGTGGCGACTTGATTTTCTTCGGTGCGGATAAAGAAAAGGTAGTGAATGAATCGCTGGGCGCCCTGCGCGTAAAAGTTGCTGAAGACCTTGGACTGGTTGAAGCGGGATGGCGTTTCCTCTGGGTAATTGACTTTCCAATGTTTGAACATGATGCCCGTGAAAATCGGTGGAGTGCTTTGCACCACCCCTTCACCGCGCCGTCGGTTGACGATGTCGACGAACTCGAAGCCAATCCCGGGGCGGCTTTATCGCGCGCCTACGACATGGTATTGAATGGTACCGAACTCGGTGGAGGCTCGATTCGTATCCACCGCATGGAAATGCAACAACGGGTACTGAAATTGCTTGGTATCGATGATCAGGAAGCCGAAGATAAATTCGGTTTTCTGCTCAATGCCTTGAAATACGGCTGTCCACCGCACGGTGGCATTGCATTTGGCCTGGACAGGCTGGTGATGCTGATGGCGGGTGCCAGTTCGATACGCGACGTGATGGCCTTCCCGAAAACGCAGACCGCTTCCTGCCTGCTCACGCAGGCTCCGTCACCGGTTAGCGAGCGTCAATTGAAAGAATTATCGATCAGATTGCGCAAACCGCAAACTGAGAGTTGATTGTCAAGCGCTGCTGGCTAGTGCTAATATTTGATTTCATCTAATTGTAAGACAAATACTATGGCTGCCACAGCGATCGACCTGCAACCCTACGCTTCGCTCAACGACGAAGACTGCGATAAGCGCATAATTGCCGCTAAAAAGGCACTTGGTGACCGGGTTGTTATCCTTGGGCATCACTATCAGCGCGACGAAATTTTCAAGCACGCGGATTTTTCCGGTGATTCGCTAAAACTGTCGCGCGAGGCAGCGAAATCGAAGGCCGAGTTCATTGTCTTTTGCGGAGTTCACTTCATGGCCGAAGTGGCGGATATCGTTTCCCGTCCCGATCAAGTTTCGATTCTGCCCGATTTGTCGGCGGGTTGCGCGATGGCCGATATGGCCGATCTGGATCAGGTTGAGCGTGCCTGGTGCGAGCTGAATTCGGTTCTCGCAGCCGATGAAGTAATCACCCCGGTGACCTATATCAATTCGGCCGCTAATTTAAAGTCATTTTGCGGCAGCCACGGGGGCATTGTCTGCACCTCGACGAATGCACAGAAGATTCTGGAATGGTCCTTTGAAAGAAGGGAAAAAGTACTATTCTTTCCCGATCAGCATCTCGGACGCAATACCGGCTACAAGATGGGTATTCCGTTGAAAGATATGGTCATTTGGGACTATGACCTGCCCATGGGTGGTTTGAGCAAGGAGCAGATCCAGGGTGCCAAAATGATTTTGTGGAAGGGCTTTTGCTCGGTGCATCAAATGTTCAAGCCCGAGCAAATTGAAAATTTCCGTAAAGAATGTCCCGAAGGAAAAGTAATTTCGCATCCGGAGGCCAGCTTCGAAGTGTGCCAGATGTCAGATTACGTCGGTTCAACCGAATACATCATAAACACCATTGTCGATGCTCCCGCCGGTAGTCAGTGGTTGGTAGGCACCGAGTTGAATCTGGTCAACCGTCTGCACCAGACGCTGGCCAGCGAAAACAAGACCGTGCAATTCATGTCACCCATGTTATGCATGTGCTCGACGATGTTTCGCATCGATCCTCAGCATCTGGCCTGGGTACTGGAAAATCTGGTGGAAGGCAATGTCGTCAATCAGATTTCGGTTGCCGAAGACGTCGCTAATAATTCACGCGTCGCCTTGCACCGGATGCTAGAAATCTAAGGATGCCCTCATTTATTGAGATTTAATCAGATATCCCCTGAACCTTAACCTCGTACCGAAATAATAAAAATGGCCGACGAAGAAAACGCCTACAGTTTTACGACCGCAGCAACGCGTAAAGTAAAGTTATCAAATCTCGGTAACGAAGGTTTCGCTATGTGGCGTGGGGGGCATCTGGCCGAGGTGGAAATCGCCTTCGAAACCTGGGGTGAACTGTCCAGCAACGCCGACAATGCCATTCTGATTTTCACCGGGTTATCACCCAGCGCTCACGCAGCGATGTCGGAACAGGACCCGACCCCCGGTTGGTGGGAATACATGGTGGGTCCCGGCAAGGCCATAGATACAGATCGTTTTTTTGTCATCTGCATGAATTCGCTGGGTGGTTGCCACGGCACTACCGGGCCCTGTTCAATTGATCCGGTCAGTGGCGAAAAATACGGTGCTGAATTTCCCGGGTTGAGTATTGAAGATATTGCCGCTGCCGGACACGGGCTGGTGACAGAACTGGGTATCAAATGTCTGCACGCAGCGGTTGGCTCCTCGATGGGTGGCATGGCGTCGATGACTTATGGTCTGCGCTACCCAGGGGAAATGAAGTATCTCATTTCGATTTCCGCAGCAACCCAGGCGCTACCCTTAACCATCGCATTACGTTCGTTGCAGCGAGAAATGATCCGTAGCGACCCGGCATGGGATCAGGGGCGCTACAAGGAAGGGGCTGAACCGGTCCTGGGAATGGCGCTGGCCCGAAAACTTGGGCTGGTATCCTATCGTGCCGCCGATGAATGGAATTCTAAATTTGATCGGCGCCGAGTGCCCGAAAAGGATCGAGGAACCGGGCCATTCGGCCTCGAATTTGATATAGAAAACTACCTTGAATACAACGCACAGAAGTTTATCCATAGCTTCGACGCCAATAGTTATCAATTTCTTTCGCGCGCCATGGACTGGTTTGATGTCTCAGAGCATGGCAATTCGCTAAGCGACGGCATGGCCCGTCTTAAGGTCACCAGAGCACTCGTTATTGGTGTAACTACCGATATTTTATTTCCATTGAGGCAGCAGCGGGAAGTGGCGGATCTTATGTGTAAAACCGGCACCGATGTTGAGCTTGTCGAAATAGACTCGGTGAATGGCCATGATGCATTTCTTATTGATGACAGTCATTTTTCACCGGTGGTAAAGCAGTTTCTTGACGAATCAATGCCTTAGGATATGTCCACAGTGCAGTCTGCCAGGGGTTTAATTTCGGGTATCAAGCCTTCGTCAACTAGATGGTGGTAGCAATGCACCGCATTGCGCGAAGTAGACTTGCAGTAATACAGGGCGCTGTCGGCCTGGCTGATGATTTCATCCATCGATAGCCGTTTGTCGAAAGTGGTAAAGCCGATACTAACAGTGACTCGATCCGATTGTGGAAACGAGTAGTTGGCAATTTTTTCGCGAAACCGCTGCAGTGATTGTGTCGCCTGTTCATCGGTAATATCCATCAGCACCATGGCAAACTCTTCACCCCCATAACGAAACAGCAAATCGTTTTCACGAAAGGATTCCATCATCGCCTGCGACAGTAATAATAAAACCTCGTCGCCGTAAAGATGCCCCTTACTGTCATTAATCTGTTTGAAATGATCGATGTCGAGCATGACAAAAATGCTGGGCAAAAAGTTGATCGCCCGTCGCTTATGCGAACTTGAGCTTTCGAGTAGTTGCAGAACCTTTTCATTAAACGCACGACGGTTGTATAGCCCGGTCAAGGCATCGCGGTAGGTGCCTTGCAGCATTTGCAACTGGTGACAGTAAAAGTGAAACAAAAATTGCAGATAATCCTCTTCAATGAGGAAATCCTTCGAGCTTGATTTAACTACCAGTACAAAATGTTTCGTAGTGAGTGGGCGATAACTGCAATACCATGCGCTCTGGCTCGCTTCGTAAAACCAGTTTATGGATTCTTCGCCTTCATACTTTGCTTTCAGCGTTTGCAGAATTTCAGAGGCAATGTTCTGGTCGAGGTTGCCGCCGGGGGTAAGTCGATTCCAGCGGGAGTCAAGGTGTTCAAAAACTTCAACCTCAATCTTGTCTGCGTGCCCGGGAGCGATCTGTTGCTGGAAAGCTTCGTACAATAATTCAGGGTCATTGATTTTGGCTAAAGCATAAAACGAATAGTATTTGCATTCAGCCATGAAGCACTTCAACTCGATCGATGCAGTTCGGTAATAATTTCAAACTTTAGGCCTTTCGTTAGATCGATTCGATTCTAAGGATGGAAGGAACTAATGTCAAAATGATGACGAAATGAATTGGAGCTAAAGGCCTTGAATTACCTGAAAAACTCGATTTATCCGGCAATTTTCTGGAGGTTCGACGAATGAGATTCGGTTATTGTCCACCTTATCGTTCCAGGTATTGCAACTTATCAGGCACGCCATCCCAGTCGGCGGCATCATCGGGCGGTGGTTTACTCACGGTGAGCACCGGCCAGCCCTGTGAAAGTTCTTCATTAAGCTGCAGGAAATGTTCCTGACCATCGGGAATGTCGTCTTCGGAAACGATCGCCTCAACGGGGCACTCGGGCTCGCAGAGCGTGCAGTCGATGCACTCGTCGGGATCGATGACCAGAAAGTTCGGCCCTTCATGAAAACAATCAACCGGACACACGTCAACACAGTCCATGTACTTACACTTAATGCAATTTTCAAGAACAACAAAAGTCATCGGTACCTCGGGTACGCGTCGAAAGTCTGGGCGCAGTCTAAATCGGCGAGGCTAAAAATCAAGCAGAATGTGGTAATACCGCATTACGATTTGGCAAGCTGCTTTAAATGATAGAGTAATTCCAGCGCCTGTTTCGGGCTGAGCTCATCGGGTTCGACCGCCTCCATTTCGGCGAGCAGCGGGTGCGGTTCGCTAGAATTGATTTCAACGTGGGCGAATAAATCGGTTTGCGGGTTGGTCGACTGTGTTTCGAGCAGCCGCAATTTCTGTTTCGCCAGTTGAATGGCGGCCGCCGGGATGCCCGCCAGCCGTGCAACCTGCAGGCCATAGCTCTGGTTAGCAGGCCCCGTTTTCACGCGATGCATGAAAATAATGTCGTCGCCGTGTTCGACCGCATCGAGATGGACGTTTTCGATGTTGCTGTATTGCTCGGGTAACTGAGTCAGCTCAAAATAGTGGGTCGCGAACAGCGTGAAGGCACCTGACTTCTGCGCGAGATGATCGGCACAGGCCCAGGCCAGCGCAAGACCGTCGAAGGTACTGGTGCCACGGCCGATTTCATCCATCAGCACAAGACTATTGGCGCTGGCATTGTTAAGAATATTGGCTGCCTCGGTCATTTCGACCATAAAGGTGGACCGCCCGCTGGAAAGGTCGTCGCTGGCGCCGATGCGAGTAAACACCTGGTCAATCGGGCCGAGCTGCGCGCTATCTGCCGGAACATAACTGCCCATATAGGCGAGGATAACAATCAGCGCGGTTTGCCGCATATAGGTCGATTTACCACCCATATTCGGCCCGGTGATGATTAACATCGATGTGTCGCCATCGAGGTCGACATCATTCGCGATGAACGCCTGCTCGAGTACCCGCTCGACAACCGGATGCCGACCACCTTTAATATTGACCAGACGTTGCTCGCATAACTCGGGTGCTGTCCAGTTGTTAAGGCTGGCGCATTCGGCAAAACAGCCGATGACGTCGAGCTGGGCGAGTCCCTGCGCACAAATTTGCAAAGCAGAAAGATCATCGGCCAGCTGTTTGAGTAATTCTTCGTATAAATATTTTTCCCGGGTCAGCGATCTTTCGCGGGCACTGAGCACCTTGTCTTCGAAGGCTTTTAATTCGGGGGTGATATAGCGTTCCACAGCTTTCAGTGTCTGTCGACGGACGTATTCGACCGGCACGGTTTCACTGTGCAATTTACTCACCTCGATATAAAAACCGTGCACGCGGTTGTAGGCAACTTTGAGCGAATTGATACCGGTTTTCTGCTGTTCCTGGATTTCGAGATCGATTAGAAATTGATCCGCGTTGGTACTGAGCCCGCGCAGTTCATCGAGCTCGGGGTCAAACCCTAGTTTGATCACCCCGCCATCGCGAATCAGCATGGGCGGTTCGTCGATGATGGCCGCATCAAGCAAGGCAACCACATCGGGGTGCGTTGAAATCTGCCCCCTTAGTTGATCGATGAGTTCGCTGTCGAATCTCGCGAGTAACTGTTGTAAATCGGGTAACTGGCGCAAACTGTTGAGCAGGGTGGAAAGGTCGCGTGGTCGCGCCGAAAGCAGGGCAATTCGGGTGATTATCCGTTCGATGTCGCCGACGGTAGTGAGAAAGGCGCTAATCGATTCGTAGTGTCGATTATCGAGCAGGCAGGAAACCGCATGATGTCGTTGGCGAACCTGCGTCTGCTGGCGCAATGGTTTCTGGATCCAGCGCACCAGCTCGCGATGCCCCATGGCCGTGCTGCAATGGTTGATAATCCCGTACAGGCTGTTATCGGAGCTTTGCTGGTTGATCGATTGAATTAACTCGAGGTTTCGTCGGCTATTCGCATCGATTAACAAGACATCGCCGATTTGTTCGCAGTGGATTGGTTGCAAATGTGAAACCCGCGTTTTCAGGGTATCGTTGACATACTGCAACAGACAGCCCGCGGCGCAGATCGCGAGAACCTTGTCGTCGATGCCAAAACCCTGCAGGTCGCGCGTTTGATATTGCTCGCAAAGCAGCCGCGTGCAGCTTTCCGCTTCAAAATACCAGGGCGGCATGCTGTGCGCCTGGCGGGTAAATCGTGGCTCCAATGGCAGCGACTGGTCCTCGCAATAAATGATTTCGGCCGGGTTCAGTCGAGCAATTTCGCTGTTCAGCAAGTCATCGTTGTCGAGCTGGCTGACCGAAAACCGACCCGAGCTGATTTCCAGCGCGGCCACCCCCCATTTCGATTGCTGTTGGAAAATACAACACAGCAGGTTTTCGCGTCGATCCTGTAACAGGGCTTCGTCGGTGAGCGTGCCCGGGGTGACGACTCGAACGACCTGGCGTTCTACCGGCCCTTTACTGGTTGCCGGGTCACCGATTTGTTCGCAAAGCGCGACCGACTCACCCAGTTTGACCAGCTTTCCCAGGTAGTTATCCAGCGCGTGGTAGGGAACGCCGCACATCGGGATGGGCTCTCCAGCGGATTGCCCGCGTTTGGTCAGGGTAATATCGAGTAACTTCGCGGCCTTGCGCGCGTCTTCGAAAAAGAGTTCGTAGAAGTCACCCATGCGGTAGAACAACAGCGTTTCACTATGCTCGGCCTTGATGCGCAGATACTGCTGCATCATTGGTGTATGTTGAGAAGACGTACTTTCCTTTAAAGCCTTATTTTCATTACCTGATGATTCTGAAACACTATATTTCATAAGGCTTTAAAGGAAATTTACAATTTGAACGGGAGTTGCAGAAGATTTCATGTCATCTCAGCGGGTATCATTGAATTTCAGTTTTTAGTGTAGCATATGGTGTAGCATGTTACACTTGATTCTGGCTAGTGTAGTATTTCCTTTTAATTATCCAGTAATGTAAAGCCTGGTGCGGTAACACCGGGCCTGCTGGCCTCAATAACCTTATACGGAGGTTTTTGTGACTGCTGATATTGTAGAGCTACCCAAGAGAAGGCGCAATCCGGCTAATATCAAACCGCTAACATCGCTTAAAGTAAAAAACCATAAATCAGGTTTTTTGTCTGAAGCCCATCCCTATAAAGGTCTTCGAGTCAGGGCCAACAAAAACGGAACCAAAACCTGGATGTATCGCTATAGAGTTGGCGACAAACTCAAACAGATCAAACTAGGCACTTATCCAGGTATGGAATTATCAGAAGCCCGCGAAGAAT
>JBLHOA010000058.1:0-15497 GCA_047622345.1 Gammaproteobacteria bacterium
GCGACATCTTCGATGCGCATCGGGTTACCCATGACAATAGTGTCATCGTGTGCAGAGGATGTTAAATGTGACAATATAAGGCTGGTATCGGGGACAGTTCCATCCGTTTCGGCAATATCTGAATTGATATGTTCAGATATTTTGGCGTGTTCGATGCCGGTCATCAATTCGAGCGCAGCCAGACCTTTTCGGATTCGATAGGTTAGCAATATTATTTTGCCCTGATCGAAACCGATCTGAAACGAATGCTGTTTATCACTCACACCGGTGATTAATCCGCTAAATTTGGCATGATGCAATTCGCGCACCCTGTCAACAAACTCATCGTATAAAATCCAGTTGCTCAACTAAACCTCGGCTAAAACTCGGAAAAGGCTGTGATTTCTATTTACGCGGCCTTTGCTTTAGCGTAAATCCGTTTAAAAGCGACGCGTAAGCTAGTTTGCATTCGATGAAAGGCATTGGCTAGTTGACCTATTTCATCGTTTGATTCTGCAACAATCGCCTGTTTTAAATCACCGTGACTAATATCTTCCGCATGTTTTGCCAGCCGGGTAATAGGGCCAATGATAACCTGATTCATTACTACAGTCATAACCGTTGACATCACAATAACTAATATTAGTAGCGTAATGACGTTTGCGATGGTTGAGGCGGTTAGCTGGGCGTTGAGTTGCTTTTTAGAAACAAAAACCGAAACTACGCCTATGTTACTGGAGCCGTTGTTAACATTATTGCTTGCCTGGATCAAATCACCCGATACTGCTCCAGTCGACGCAACTATCTGACCACCATTGCCACGTTGGCGAGCGGAAAAGACAAATTTTCCGCCTTCATCCCAAACCACGATGGCCTCAATATTATGTTCCAGCATTTCTGCCTCAAGGGTCGAGTCAACCTGTTCGTTGTCCAGATCCCACATCGGGCCTATTAAGTGTTTTGACAGGCGCTGGGATGTTACATCGGCCAGATCTTGCAAATCGGCACTCAACCTGTTTTGTTCGATACGCGTATTAAATGCGCTTAATCCGCCGAGCACCAGCGTGCAGGAAATAATAACGACACCAATTACTTTCATTCTAATGGTGCTATACCAGGAAATTTGACCCTTACTCATTTGATAACCTCACAAAATCTCAAAATGGTTGAAATGCTATTTTCGAAATCGACTGACAATACTTAAAAATTCGCCACTGTCCTTAATAGCTTTCAATCCTCGATTGAAATCCTTAATAATGTCTTCTCCATCATCTACGTTTCTTGAAGCCATGATATGCAAGCCGGTCTGGGCTAGAACCGGCCTCACAAATTCCACATCGCTAATGCAAAAACCTTCCTTTTTGGCGTTGTAGCGAAATAAATCCAGATTCATAACCGCCATATCGAGACGGCCACGAAACAATTTGCGTATATTTAACTGTGGTCCTTTAGCAACCTGCTTATCGAGATAATCAGCCCCGTCAAATTCTTCACTATTGGCATAGCCACGTGAAACCCCGATTTTGTATCCACTTAACTCACGAAGATTATCGTACTTGGTAACACCGAGGCCCGGGCGGGCAATCAAACCTAGTTCCAGTGAATAAATTCTATCGCTCATATGATAGGTGTCGCGCCGTTCCTGATTGTCATAGGCACCCATAACAATGTCGTATTTACCTTCGTCGACTTCTTTCAGCGCACGCGGCCAGGGGATGAATTCGACATTTGCATTGTGCCCGCCAGCCATGAATGCCGCTTTAACCAATGCAGTGGTTAAGCCATTTTCGGGTAAATCGGATCCATAATGTGGCGCCCAGTTAACGGTAACCATGGAAACATTTCGACTGTGCACAGACGTACTGAGGAAGGCGATTGATAAAATCAATGCCATAATGGATTTTTTCAATAACATGGTAATCTTCTCGTTAATATATTCAATATTGAACGGAATTAACGTCGCTGCCATTTCTGGCTTCAATTCTTCAATGTATAGCTGAATAAATTATTTTATTATTAGTTTCAATGATATAGAGCAATTATGCATAATATACTTGAATAGGCAATAGTATTTAAATTCAAGCTGTAAGTATCGTTCATTTTAGCAATTTACCTGGCTTTTTATCGATGACTAAACTTTCTCTCGCCGAGCAACTCGCTATAGACCGGGACCATATCTGGCATCCCTATAGTTCAATGCAGCGAAAATCCGATTCTATTCACGTGGCTTCTGCCGATCACGTAATCCTCAAATTGACCGATGGCAGGGAACTGATTGACGGCATGTCTTCCTGGTGGTGTTGTATTCATGGCTACAACCATCCGGTTTTAAATGAGGCTATCCACAGTCAGGTTGATCGTATGTCGCATGTGATGTTTGGCGGTCTGACCCACGAGCCGGCTATTGCGCTGGTGGAGAAGCTGGTCGCCATAACCCCCGACTCTTTGCAATCCGTTTTTCTGGCCGATTCGGGGTCGGTCGCGGTCGAAGTCGCAATGAAAATGGCCATTCAGTACTGGAATTCACTCGGGTTACCCGATAAACAACGATTTGTCACGATTCGTGGCGGATATCATGGTGATACCTTCGGTGCAATGTCGGTTTGTGATCCGGTTACCGGCATGCATGGCTTATTTAGTTCAGTCCTGACAAAACAATATTTTGTCGATCGCCCGAAAAGTCGTTTTGGCGAAGCCTGCGATTTACAGGACATGGCTTCTCTGCGCGCCGTTTTGGAGCACAGTAATGACAGTATTGCCGCGCTAATACTTGAGCCGATTGTTCAAGGCGCCGGTGGCATGTACTTTTATTCGGCGGAATACCTGAGTAATGCGCGGGCTTTATGCGATCAATATGATGTGCTTTTAGTAGTCGATGAAATTGCCACCGGTTTCGGTCGAACTGGACGACTGTTTGCCTGCGAACATGCCGCTATTTCAGCTGATATTCTCTGCCTCGGGAAATCGCTCACCGGAGGCTACATGAGCATGGCCGCGACAATTGCTACCGATACGGTCAGTCAGGCTATTGACCAGGGTAATCCCGGAGTTTTTATGCATGGGCCGACCTTCATGGGTAACCCACTGGCTTGTGCGGTATCACTGGCAAGTATTGAATTGTTACTAGCCTCAGACTGGCAAAATCGAATTGCAGCTATTGAAAAGACGCTGTCGACCCTGTTGGCCCCCTGTGTGGAATTAGATCATGTCAAAGAAGTGCGCTGCCTTGGTGCCATCGGCGTGATAGAAATGAAAAACCCTGTCGATATGGCACTGATCACCGAACAATTTATTGATGCCGGGGTTTGGGTGCGGCCTTTTGGGCGGCTGGTTTACCTGATGCCTGCCTATGTTATTAGCGAGGAAGAACTAACTAACTTATGTCGTGCCGTCATCGATGTGGTGACGAATCATTCGGGTCGCTAAAGGAATATGGGTTCAGGGCGATATAGATGGTTGATATGATGTTAAACATTCGACGCGCTATATTTATTACCCTGGCATCGCTACTCGTGGCCAGTTGTGCCTCGGACCCATTGATAGTTGGGGCGATTGGGAAAGCGCAGAGGTCGGAAGATATAACTGTATATTTTGTAACACGCCCGGACTGTAATTTTCAGACGATCGCGTGGATCCAGATTGAAGGGGGCTATTTCTCACCAGGTTCGATGATTAACGAAATGCGGGAACAGGCAGCCGAAATCGGGGCAGGGGGTTTATATGTGCTTCACACAGCACAATCAGAATTGAAGGATTACTCAGGAACCGCTAAAGCGATACGATGCCTCAGTATTTGATGGTTGAACGACTAGTCTTCTTCCGACGCTTCTTCGTCTTCTTCCGTTAAATCTTTCAGAATTTTGTCTTTTTCTTCGGGTGTCAAAATCACCGTATCTTCACTTTCCATTGTTGCCACCTCGCTCCTCTGAAGCCGTTTTTATCGATTTTTTATCAATTAAATTTTCAGAAATCAGCATCCCTCAAATCGCCTTCAACTTCAAGTTCTTTTCAATTTGGCGAATAATTCGGGGATATATTCATATTCCCGACGGTTTCTCCTTCTTCCGGGTGTTACACTTTTCCAGTCTGAATACACCACCTTATAGATGACTAAAAAACCAACCATTATGCACGATAGCCTCGGCGCGGTAGAAATTCCGGCGGGCGCTTTATACCGGGCGCAAACGCAAAGAGCGGTCGATAATTTCAAGTTCAGTTCGTTGAAGCTGCCGGTCGAGATGATTCGTGCGCTGTGTTTGATTAAACGCTGCTGCGCCGAAGTTAATGCCGACATCGGACTGTTAGATGCTGATATTGCAGGAAAGATTATTGACTCTGCGGATGCCATTATCTCGGGCCAGCATGGAGATCAGTTTCCAGTCGACATTTTCCAGACCGGATCGGGAACCAGCAGCAACATGAATGTGAATGAAGTGATAGCAAGCCTTGCGTCAACCGCAGCGTCTCCGGTTCATGCAAACGATCATGTCAATATGGGGCAAAGCTCTAACGATGTGTTCCCCTCGGCGATTCATGTCAGTGCAGGGCTTGCCATCCATGACGACCTGCTACCTTCGATAACACTCCTTGAGCAGTCTCTTCTGGCCAGAAAGACGGAATATCAAAATCAGGTTAAAACCGGCCGCACCCATTTGATGGATGCTTTACCGATCACCCTCGGTCAGGAAATTTCGGCCTGGGCGTCGCAGGTGAAAAATGATCGCTATCGAATTCAATCGACCTTAACCCGGTTACAACAACTGGCCATCGGCGGCACCGCGGTGGGTACAGGGGTGAATACCAGCGACGATTTTGGAACCCGTGTCTGTTCCGTGTTGAAATCATATACCGGAGTCAGGTTTATTCCGATGGAAAACAGTTTCGAGGCGATAAGTACGCAAAACACCGCAGTTGAAATCAGTGGTCAGCTTCGAGTGCTCGCAACATCGCTGACAAAAATCAGCAACGACCTGCGTTGGATGAATTCCGGTCCCTTGACCGGGTTGGCTGAAATCGAACTAAAAGCGTTGCAACCCGGGAGCTCAATAATGCCGGCTAAGGTCAACCCGGTCATTCCAGAAGCCGTGCTAATGGTCTGTGCACAGGTTAATGGCAATGACGCAACCATCGCCCTGGCCGGGCAGTCCGGAAACTTTCAGTTAAATGTCATGCTGCCGATAATTGCTTACAATCTGCTACAAAGCATTGAAATCCTCGCCAATGCCTGCCGTAGCCTGGCAACCCTTGCCATAGATACCTTCCAGGTCAACACCAGTAGGCTCGAGCAAAACCTGGCACTTAACCCGATTTTGGTAACGGCGTTAAACCCGATCATCGGTTATGAAAAAGCGGCCGAAATTGCTAAAATGTCGATCGCACAGGGTCGAAATATCGTTGACGTGGCGCTTGAAATGACCGATATCGATGAGCATACTTTGCGCAAAATCATGGACCCGTTTTTATTGACTCAACGGGAGCCTGAAGGAAAGCGCTGAAACGCTTGCCTAAAGTACATTTTACTTTTAGTATTCGGTCTAAGAATTTGAAATTTAAGGATTTATCGCTCCACTAATGTCAAAATCCGCTCAATTCAATACAAGCCTTCTGGTTTTGTACAGCTGGCTACTGCTACTATCCGGATTAATCGCAAACACCGCTTCGGCAAATTTCGAGCGACAGCGCGTAATGTTTCACGACGCTTCCTTGGCGTTAGAAAGGGGGCAGATCAAAAAATTCAACCGCATCTACTCCGAGCTGGGTGATTATCCCGCAAAAGCTTATCTTCAATATGATCATTTCAGAAAACGGATCAACTCAGAATCCCCACAGCGGGTTGAAAAGTTTTTAGAGCGTTATGCCGAGTATCCGTTTGAGTACCATGCCCGCGGAAAATGGCTTGTAGTGCTGGCGAAAAAACAGGATTGGGAAAACTATCTCCGTTTTTTTGATGCGCGAGAAAATACCGAGCTTAAATGCCTCTCTTTCAACGCCAGGCTAAAATTGAATCGAACTGAAAACATCAACGAAGACATTTCGCGAATGTGGGACAGGGGATACTCACAGCCTTCTGAATGCGACTCGGCTTTCGCGCATTTTCTACAAACAACCAGCAATCCTGACGATGCTATCTGGAAGCGAATCGAAAAAGCTTTCAAGGCTCGTAGACCCCAGCTTGCGCGCTATCTGGGTAAAAAGCTGAGTGTCGACGATCAGAGAATTGTCGAGCGCTGGTACCGTGCCCATCAAAGACCAGAAAAATCTCTGGTTCAATTAGCGAAAGCGAAGGATTTGCCAAGGAATAGAGCTATTGTCGTGCACGCTATCGATCGGTTGGCGCGCAAAAATAGCATCAAGGCGTTGAAAGCCTGGGAAATAATTGAGCCTGATTTTGCGTTTGACGCAAAACAGATCGAACAAATTAAACTGAGGATTGCACTTTCGGCCGCCTACCAGCTGGAACCCATTGCTGGAGAATTATTGTCCGGGATTAATCCTGAAATCATGAATGATAAAGCTTATCTCTGGTTGGCCAGAATTCAATTGCGCAACCAGGACTGGCAAGGTCTGGTTACTACTATCAAACGAATGCCTGGTCATTTACATCAGGAAAATCAGTGGCAATATTGGCTCTCCCGGGGGATGGAAGAGCAGGGGCAGTTGGTGGACTCAATGTCGTTATTGGAATCGCTGGCCGGTAAGAGTAGCTATTACGGTTTCCTGGCATCCGATAAACTAAAACTGGGTTATCAGATAGAGCAGGAAAATGTGAGTGCGCTACTAGTCGATGAAGATCAGTTTCTGGCGAGCAACCCCAACATGCTGCGCGCTCGGGAACTTTATTTCCTGAACCGCCTGGTGGATGCAAAACGTGAGTGGTTCCAGGCGCTACGGCAACTCGATCAAACCCAGATTAAACAGGCCGCTACCCTGGCTTCGAAATGGAAGTGGCATGACAGCGCTATTCGAACGGTGGCTAAAACCCCCCATCGGCGTGATTACAGCCTTCGTTTTCCGACCCCCTACAAAGATCAGGTGCTAATGCAGGCGCAGAAGAATCAACTGGATGCTTCCTTGATTTACGGTGTCATGCGGCGTGAAAGCCTTTTCGATCCCAAAGCCAGGTCAAGCGTAGGCGCCTTAGGGTTGATGCAACTGATGCCCCGTACGGCCCGTGGCGTCGCTAACTCCATGGGCCTGAAGAAACCCCAACGGGCAGACATATTGCAGGTCTCAAATAATATCAATATGGGTAGTTATTACCTTAAATCAGTGATGAACCGATTTGATGGTAACGTTGCATTGGCTGCTGCTGCTTATAACGCAGGTCCTAGTAACGTCAAACGTTGGTTGCCGCGCAAAGGCGTAATGGCTGCCGATCTGTGGGTGGAAACCGTGCCTTTTACCGAAACACGAAATTATGTGCAGGCCGTTTTAGCCTACTCAACCGTGTTCGACAAAAAGTTCGGCAATAAAACGCTAATGTCGAGCAGAATGCGTGATGTAAAACCTACCTATTAACGGATAGCGAATCCAGGCAAGGTACTCCAACAATGAAAATCTACGGTGATTCGTATTCAGGGAATTGCTACAAACTCAAATTACTGTGTTCATTACTGTCACTCGATTATGAATGGGTCGATATTGATATTCTTAAGGGTGAATGCAGAACAGATGCCTTCCTGGCGATAAACCCGGCCGGTCAAATACCGGTTTGTATACTCGACAATGGCGAAGTGTTGACCGAATCCAATGCGATTCTTTACTATCTGGCCGCCGATAGCCAATTCTGGCCCGCCGATAAACTAGCGCAAGCGCGGGTGCTGAAATGGCAGTTTTACGAACAGTACAGCCACGAGCCAAGCATTGCAGTAGCTCGCTTTATCATGCGCTATTTAAAAATGCCGGAAAATCGCATCGAAGAATATCAATCAAAATTAAAGGACGGTTATCGTGCACTGGATCTGTTGGAACGGCAGTTAGCACAACAACTTTTCATCACCGGTAGCCAATTCACTATCGCCGATATTTCACTATATGCTTACACGCATGTAGCGGCAGATGGCGGCTTCGACTTATCAAGGTACCCGGCTATTCAGGCGTGGTTGCTGCGAATAGCTGCATTGCCTGGATATATTCCGATGGCCGCCTGATGGCTAAGGGTTTTCCTGATCATGAGATCAGTTTCTTAGTTTGTATTAAAAAAGCACACTGTTTATAATTGCTACACAAATAGACTGACCCTTTCCTTTAAACTACTTCAAGACGGTATGACTGTGACTGACTTTAATCAACAACTCGAAAAAATTAAAACCGAACCAGGGTTTATTGCCGCTCTCGATCAAAGTGGGGGAAGCACACCTAAGGCTTTGGCCAATTATGGTGTAGATGCAGGCGCCTACGATAACGAAGATCAAATGTACGAAGTGGTCCACCAGATGCGTAGTCGCATCATGACCAGTCCTGGTTTCAATGGCGACCGGATTATGGGAGCTATTTTATTTGAAAAAACAATGGATGCCGAAGTCGAAGGCCAGGGCACTGCCAATTATCTGTGGAATGTGAAAAAAGTGGTTCCATTTTTGAAAGTCGATAAAGGATTGGACGACGAAGAAAATGGTGCTCAGATCATGAAGCCAATGCCCGAACTCGACGCGCTGTTACAAAAAGCTCGAAACAAAGGTGTATTTGGTACCAAGATGCGGTCGGTTATTAAATCGGCCAATGCTAAAGGGGTTAATGCGGTAGTCGAACAGCAATTTGAAATTGGACGGCAAATTCTGGCTGCAGGTCTTATCCCGATTATCGAACCCGAGGTTGATATTCACAGTAGCGATAAAGCTGAAATCGAAGGTTTGCTGCTAAAGTCATTGCTTGAAAACCTCGATAAACTCGACGATGGACAGCAGGTAATGCTCAAATTAACTTTGCCTGAAAGCAATAATTTCTATCAGCCCTGTATCAAACACCCGGGCGTACTCAAAGTCGTTGCCCTTTCGGGTGGCTATAGTCGTGACGAAGCCAATAACCGGTTGAGCAATAACAACGGCATGGTGGCGAGCTTTTCGCGCGCCCTGAGCGAAGGATTGAGTGCACAGCAAAGTGACGAAGAGTTTAACGCGATGATCGATAGCTCAATTGAAAGCATCTATCGTGCTTCGATAACTTGAAATTCCTGAAATGATCAATAACAGATTGTTTTTAAGAGCCAGTTTTTTACTAGCTGTAGTGGTCGGTTTAAGCAGCTGTGCCACTTTACGACTAACCGGCGAAGGGGAGCGGATTCGCGTTCTGAACCCGGCTGAAGTCAATAGCTGTCGGGAATTAGGACAAACCAGAGCCTCGGTGACCCCGTTAATCTTCGGCATTGACCGGCCTATCGAAACCATTAGCAAAGAATTGCAGATGGTAGCGCGGAATAGCGCCGTAAAATTGGAAGGCGACACCATTGTTGCGCTGACCGTAATCGATGAGGGAAAGCAAACCTTTGTGGTTTATAAATGTGTTGACCCCAATAGTTGATCCGGCCTTATCTTAACTAGCAGATTCGTAAAAATTACCGCTTCATATCAATAGGCCATAAACTGAAATGGATAGAGAAACTCCAATAAAAGTCCTGTTCGTCTGTATGGGCAATATCTGTCGGTCACCCACTGCCCATGGTGTGTTCCAGGCGCTGGTCGATAAAAACGAACTTGGAGCGCAAATCGAAGTAGATTCAGCCGGTACACATAGTTACCACGACGGCAGCTCACCCGATGGGCGATCCCAGCTTGCTGCAAAAGCGAAAGGAGTCGATCTTTCAAATCTGGAAGCCAGGCGTATTTCCAGCACAGATTTTGACGAATTCGATTACATCATCGGTATGGATCACTCCAATTTGAAAAACCTGATCGCAATGAAACCCGAACAAAGTGAAACGGAAGTTAATTTAATGCTGGCCTATTCAAGTGACTATAATCAGGACGAAGTGCCTGACCCTTATTTTGGTGAGGATGGCTTCGATCTGGTTTTCGATATGATCGATAGCTCTTCAAAGGGGCTTTTAGCCGCCATTCGGAAAAAGCACGGAATTTAGCCCGTTATAATAATCCTCGAGCGCAGGCGATATAGCGTTTTCGGTGCAACAACAACCCCCATTTTGTTCCTCCGGACTGCTGCCAGAGTACCGCCGCTCGAATGCTAGCCAATAACAAAACTCTGATTCGGGCCGCATTTCCAGAATTACGCAAATAAGCCTGTTCCCCGCGTACGATAATTCGTGGGGATAGTTTGCTAATGCTGTTCTGATAAAGCTCATCGATTTTCGGAACCATACTGGACGGTTCCATTTGAAATTCAGCCCTGCGTGCTTCTATCTGCTGCAAACCTTGAAATATCTGTTCGGTCATCGCTTTATCGCGCAACAGTACTTTGGAGATTTTTAATAAACTAAACAGATAGTAATAGGTGTTTTTTGAAATCGAAGTTTCTTCGCTGCCGAAAAAAGCAACCAGCGAATGAATTCCGGTCGAAAGTGTGCTTTTGTCCTGGTAAATATCGTCACTGCTATCGGCATCGAAAACGAATAAACTTTGCAAACAACAATTAAATGCGGTGCTATTGAATTCACCACGGTGGGCGATTAGATCGACCTGGTTAATTGCCTGTAACATACCCGCCATCGCCAGCGTTTGATCTTTAATACGGTTCATGTCGGGTTAAAGGCTGACTCAATACTGCCGCCGCCGAGGCATTGATTCCCCTGATACAAAACCAGTGCTTGTCCGGGGGTGATCGCGCGTTGAGGCTGATCAAACTGGACGGTTGCCTTGTTTTCGGCAACCTCGAGTATATGGCAGCTAGCATCCGCCTGGCGGTAACGTATTTTTGCGGTACATTTATAAGGTATGGCTGGCATCGGCGGTTCGATCCAATGTAAATCGGTTATTCGACAGGAGTGAAAAAACAAATCAGGGTGATCGTGGCCCTGAGCGACAATAAGCTGATTATGTTCCAGGCGTTTTTCAATAACATACCAGGGTTCGTCGCTGCTTCCGTCGAGCCCGCCAATTCCAAGCCCCTGGCGCTGCCCAATGGTGTAATACATCAGCCCGGCATGTTTACCAATAGTTTTACCTACGCTCGTCACTATGTCCCCGGGTTGTGCCGGGATGAATCGTTGTAAAAAATCTTTAAACTTGCGCTCGCCGATGAAGCAAATCCCCGTGCTGTCTTTTTTATCGTGGACGACAAAGCCCTGTTGTTCGGCAATGCTCCTGACTTTGGACTTGATTAGTTCGCCGACGGGAAAAAGCGCCTGCGACAACTGTTTCTGATCGAGCGCATAAAGAAAATACGACTGGTCTTTAGCGGTATCGATGCCGCGCAATAATTTCACCGATTTATTATCAATCAAATTTCTAACATAGTGACCGGTCGCAATTCGACTGGCGCCCAATCTGATGGCGTGTTCCAGGAAGGCCTTGAACTTGATTTCCTTGTTGCACATGATATCCGGGTTCGGAGTACGGCCACTGCGATATTCGGATAAAAAATATTCGAAGACGTTATCCCAGTATTCGCTGGAAAAATTGACCGTATGCAAAGGTATTTCGAGCTTATCGCAGACCTGTTGTGCGTCCGCAAGATCAACACTGGCCGAACAATACTCTTCGCTATCATCTTCGTCCCAGTTTTTCATAAACAGGCCTTCGACCTGATAGCCCTGTTGCATCAGCAGATAGGCCGCAACCGACGAATCAACGCCACCCGACATGCCTACCATTATTTTCTCTTTATTCGAATCCACCAGGCTGGGCTCCATCGGGCTAACCTGCTAGTTCGGGGTTGAAGGCTATCGGGAAGTCGCGTTTGCTTATCCAGTCGTCCATAGGCTGGAGATAGGGCATCTCGCCGTTATCCCGATACCAGGAATCGACCGCAAATTGATGCCCCGATTCCTTCTCGACAATGGCCGCAGTCCAATGCGTGATAAACCAGGCTATGCGTCGATGCTTCGGGGCAACCTGGTGCCAACTGAGCAGTTCTAATTCATCGAGGGCCGATAGGTATTGATAGGTGTTGGTCGACTCATCGATGCAATCCAGTTGTTTGATAATGTCATAGCCGGGGTAATTGCCACCCTTGTCACGATAAGTTCCGCTAATCGCTCCAGAGTAGCTTTCCATCATCGCAATGGCCTGTCGGATAGCCTGTTTTTCTTCGCCCATGCTCAATGACTGATTGAATAGTTTTTTTATCCGGCTCCATTGTGCCTCGTCGTACCTGATTTCTACCGCCGATTTGCAGCCAAAATCATAACAGTGCATAAAGTAAGGTTCGGCCGCGAGCGCAGGTCGGCCGGTTAAGGTGAAAATCCCGAGCAGTAGCAGTGAGTAGTTCAGTGTTCGCATCTTAAATATAGTTTTGATTGAAAATTTCCAGCGGGTAGCCCGGGTTATTTAAGTAGTCATCAATACACTGCAGTACCAGTGGCGTTCGATGTTGACTCTGGCACATTACAACCTGGTCGTAGGTCAGCCCTTCGGCACTGATAATGCCGTCGTCCAGCGCACCTTCGATGCAGTTTCCGGTTAAACCCCGGAAAAGATAACGGATATAGGTTTTGCCACCAGGGTCCGCTGCAGTATATCGATATATTCCCTGTAAAGCGTTAGGGGTAAACTGGTATCGAGTTTCTTCCATGGTTTCGCGCACCACTGCTTCAACGAGACTTTCGTCGGCCTCGAGATGGCCGGCTGGTTGATTGTAAACGATACTGCCATTAATCGTTTCTTTCACCAGTAAATAGCGGCCATCGCGTTCGCAAATAGCGGCAACTGTGGTATGCGGTACCCACGGGCGGTTATCCATGCTGACCTGACCTCCACCAATGAACCAGACCCTGGGTATTCAGGTTTATGTCGGTATCCAGCCACCGATGCACATCCTCACTTTTGAACTGATCGCTGAGCTGATCGACAATTAAAGTCGCCATTGCGCCTTCCAGTGCTTTAGCCCCTTTTTCGTCATCGGGCCTGATTTTTGTGCACAAATCGGCAAATTCAGTTATCCATTGTTTTAGGCTCGGACCATACATTTTCGGGTTTTCGAGTAACCCATAATGAGTCAAGTACATTTTCTCCGGTTTCAGCTCGAGGAGCCTGTCGATCGATGTGACAAACGCTGCAGGGTCAAAATGTATGGGTGTCGTCGTAGGTATCAGGCCACGTGGATGGTTTTTCAGAGGAGGGTAGCCACTGCCGAAGGTATCGCCGCTAAATATTCCGTTGCTTTGTTGGTCAAATATACAAAAGTGATGTCGGGCATGCCCGGGAGTGTCAATAAAAAGTAATTCTCGCGAACCGAGTTGGAAGCGGTCGTTGTCATAAGCACAGTCAATTCGCTCAGCCGCTATTGGCAGTATTTCACCGTATAACTGCTGGAATTGTTGCTCGCCGTAAACTTCAATCGAACCTTGTATCAGTCTGGTGGGGTCGATCATATGCCGTGCACCGCGTGGATGCACGATGAGTCTTGCCTGCTCAAATAGTGCCATCATCTGTCCGGCGCCACCGGCGTGGTCCAGGTGTATATGGGTAGGGATGACGTACTTGATTTGCTGAGGGTCAATTTTAAGTAGTTGTAACGTCTCCAGCAAATTTTCGATCGAATGGCAGGTGCCTGTTTCAATGATGGCTACTTCATCCTGGTCCTGCATCAGATAAAGCGAAGCAAATTCATCACGTAAAAAGTGCGCTTCAAGACAAAAGATGTCGTGCTTCAGTGGTTCGAAATTGGCCATTAATTTGTTTTGAATAAGTGCAGCGGCGATGTCGCTAGCCGCTGCCTGGAAAGAAGAACCGATTTAAATAGAACTTGTTGCTGTAAATGCGGTTTTTTTGAAAATCCCGTCTACGCCACCCGGCGCAACTGTAATAGTATAGCAATACAATCACCAGGCTAAAACAGGGCAAACATGGAACAAACCCGCAGACAGGTTTATTTTTTATCCAACGGAACCGCGATTACTGCCGAGACTATGGGGTTAAGCCTGTTGGCGCAGTTCCCGGATCAATATTTCGACACCAAAACCGTTCCATTTATTGATACCAAAGAAAAGGCAAAGGCTGTACGTATAGAAATAGACCAGGCGATGAGTGAAAGCAATCTGCTACCGATAGTGATCTGTACTACGACAGATACTGAATTGTTGAAAATTATTATTCAAAGCCGGGCACTGGTCATCGACCCTTTCGGCGACTATCTCCCGCGGCTGGAAAAAATACTGGCATCTTTGCATCATCAACCCGGGCAGTCACACCGTCTGGTGGACCCTTCAGTTTATGAGTCAAGAATCGATGCAATCGATTTTTCCATGAGCCACGACGACGGGGGCAAAATTCAGAACTATGACCAGGCGGATATTATCCTTGTTGGCGTATCGCGTTCGGGGAAAACCCCGAGCTGTTTATATCTGGCGCTGCAATTTGGTATTAAGGCGGCAAACTATCCGATAACCGAAGAGGATATGGAGTCTGACCAGCTACCGGTGCCAATCCGTCCCTTTAAGGATCGACTTTATGGATTGACGACTGACTTGAATCGATTGGTGAATATTCGACAATCGCGTCGACCGGATAGCCGCTATTCGTCGTTAGAACAATGTCGCTATGAGTTACGCGCCGTTGAAGAAATGTACCACCGCCACCGCATCAAGTTCGTCAATACAACGGCGATGTCGGTCGAAGAAATATCAGCCCGCATCATTCGGGATAACGGGCTGCACCGGGTGGAATTGAATTGAATCGCTAAATGACTAACTCATTCGCTCGATTACCGCATCGCCGAACGCAGAAGTGCTGAGCTCAGTCGCTTCGGGTTCATTGCGCGCGAGGTCATAGGTCACCATTTTTGCACCGATCGCTGCTTGCATTCCGCTAATTATCATGTCCGCGGCCGCTGTCCAGCCCATATAGCGAAGCATCATTTCCGCCGATAAAATAATCGACCCGGGATTCACTTTATTCAAACCGGTGTATTTAGGCGCGGTGCCATGGGTTGCTTCAAATACGCCGATAGTATCGGCAATATTGGCGCCCGGCGCGATGCCGATTCCGCCAACCTGGGCGGCGAGGGCATCGGATATATAGTCTCCATTTAAATTGAGTGTCGCAATGACATCGTATTCAGTCGGCCGTAACACTATTTGCTGCAGGAAATTATCAGCAATGACATCTTTAACGATAATGTTTTTGCCGGTTCTGGGGTTAGTGAACTGCGACCAGGGACCGCCGTCAATTTCCTTTGCGCCGTATTCGTCGGCAGCGAGCTGATAGCCCCAGTTTCTAAAACTGCCTTCGGTATACTTCATGATATTGCCCTTGTGCACGAGGGTCACCGAATCACGATCATTGTCGACCGCATATTGAAGGGCTTTGCGTACTAGTCGGGTTGTTCCTTCCTGAGAAACCGGCTTGATCCCTATTCCTGAGGTCAGTGGAAAACGTATACCGGTGACGTCCATTTCCTCGGTCAGG
>JBLHOA010000059.1:0-15264 GCA_047622345.1 Gammaproteobacteria bacterium
GATCGACGAGCGCTGCTGGGAAAGCCGCAACGATCTCGCGCAGGCCTATTTGAACTGGGGTGGCTATGCCTACGGCAATAGCGCCGAAGCCAGCGATGGCGTCGAAGCCCGACAAGCCTTCAGTGACCGCCTGAGCCGGCTCGAAGCGGTGGTGCACAATCAGGATAATCGCGAACACGATATTCTCGATTCGGATGACTATTATCAGTTTCAGGGCGGCATGACCAATGCGGTTACCGAACTCAGCGGCGTGGCCCCGGCGGTTTACCACAATGACCATTCCAACCCGGCGCAACCGAAGGTACGCAGCCTGAAAGAGGAATTGAATCGGGTTATTCGGTCGCGCGTACTCAACCCGAAATGGATCGGGGCGATGCAGCAGCACGGTTACAAGGGTGCTTTCGAGATGGCGGCGAGCATTGACTATATGTTTGCCTACGATGCGACCACTAATTTGATCGACGATTATCAGTACGCGCAGGTTAGCGAGGCGATCGTGTTCGACGCGCAAAATCAGCAATTTCTGCGGCAGAATAATCTGCCAGCGCTTGAGGAAATGGCCGAGCGATTGCTTGAAGCGACCCAGCGCGGTTTATGGCAGGACAGCGGCGACTATGCCGGGCGGTTGCAGCAGCTATTGCTCGATGTTGACGCCGAGCAGGAGTCGGCATGAGTCGATTCAAGGCCGCGCAAACATTGATGGTGCAGGGCACGACCTCGGATGCCGGCAAGAGCATTCTGGTGACCGCGCTGTGTCGCATCCTCGCGCGCAATCAACACCGCGTGGTGCCGTTTAAACCGCAGAATATGGCGCTGAACAGCGCGGTAACCGCCGACGGCGGTGAAATCGGGCGCGCACAGGCGGTGCAGGCCGAAGCCTGCTTTTTGCAACCATCGGTGAATATGAATCCGATTCTGTTGAAGCCGAACAGCGATCAGGGTTCGCAGGTGATCGTCAACGGCAAAGCCATCGGTAATATGGACGCGGTTGCTTATCACGCCTTCAAACCCGAACTCATGCACGAAGTGATCGCGGCGCATACCCGGTTGCAGGACGAATTTGAATTTGTGCTGGTCGAAGGGGCCGGTAGTCCGGCCGAGATCAATCTGCGCGAACATGATATCGCCAATATGGGTTTTGCCGAAGCGGTCGACTGCCCTGTGATCATCGTTGCCGATATTGATCGGGGTGGCGTTTTTGCGCACCTTTACGGCACCTGGGCCTTGCTCAGCGCAAGCGAGCAGCAGCGCATTAAGGGGTTTGTCATAAATCGGTTTCGCGGCGATGTGGCCTTGCTCGAACCCGGGCTGGAATGGTTGCAGGAAAAGACTTCGATTCCGGTGCTGGCGGTGATTCCCTACATCAAGGACTTGCATATCGAAGCCGAAGACAGCATCAGCCAGAGCCAGACCTTACAACGGGGTGAGCAATTGCAGGCGCTGAAGGTAGTCGTGCCGATGTATCCGCGCGCGAGCAACCACACCGACTTTGACGTGATGCGCATGCACCCGCAGGTCGACTGCGCGCTGTTGCGCGATGTGGGTCAATTTGATGCGGCCGATTTGATCGTATTACCCGGCAGCAAGCACGTTCGCGCCGACCTCGACTGGTTAAAAGACAACGGCTGGGACCGTATTATCGAGCGGCATTTGCGCTACGGCGGCAAGGTCATCGGTATCTGCGGCGGTTATCAAATGCTGGGTCAGTGGGTACATGACCCCGACGGCGTCGAATCGGCGGCGGGCTCGAGTGCCGGGCTTGGTTTGCTCGACCAACAAACGACGTTAAACCGGAACAAAACGCTGCGTAACGTGCAGGGTCGGATGACCAACGGGGGCCTGGTCAGTGGCTACGAAATTCATGCCGGGATTACCAGCGGCGATGAATCGGGCGGGGCGGTTTTCAGCCTGGTCTGCAATGAAGATTCTTCGGATCGTTTTGAGGACGGCGTGATCAACGCCGACAACAATGTTCTCGGGACTTATTTGCACGGGCTCTTCGATCAACCCGATATGTTGCGCCATTGGCTGCAATGGGCCGGAATCCAGCGGTTTGAAAACTTCGATTATGCGCAATTTCGGCATTCCCAGATCGAGCGGCTGGCGGACGAGGTCGAACAATGTCTGCCGTTGGCAAAGCTGCTGGAATTGCTCTCGTCGGACGATGCGAAATGATGACTACGCGATGATGATTACAACGGCAATTTTGCTCGCCATTGCACTCGACTTTATTTTTGGCGAAGCGCGTCGTTTCCATCCGTTGGTCGGTTTCGGCATTTTACTCGACCGGCTCGAGACCCGGTTTAATCTGGGTAGCGCCCGGGTCGGGAGAGGGATAGTTGCCTGGGTAGTTGCGGTATTGCCGATTACTGCTCTGTTTCTAGTGATTGACCTCGTATTTAAAACCAGCCCCTGGTTAGACGTGATCTGGTCCGCAGCGGTGCTTTATGTGGCGCTCGGCTGGCGCAGTTTGATGCAACACGCCGAGCGAGTGATCGAGCCATTAACGGCGGGTGATCTGCTCGGTGCGCGCAAGGCCGTTTCCCACATCGTCAGTCGCGACAGCGCCGCACTGGATGACGCCGGGGTTGCGCGGGCGGCGACTGAATCGGTACTGGAAAATGGTGCCGATGCCATTTTTGCGGCCTTGTTCTGGTTTGCCCTGTTCGGGGTGCCCGGGGTGGTGCTTTATCGGCTGAGCAATACCCTCGATGCGATGTGGGGTTATAAAAATGATCGTTACCGTCAATTTGGCTGGGCCGCCGCACGTATTGATGATGTTATGAATTTCATCCCCGCCCAGCTCACCGCGCTTGTGTACGCTCTGCTCGGTGATCGACGGCAGGCTTTGCATTGCTGGAAAACTCAGGGGCTTAAATGGAAGAGTCCGAACGCCGGGCCGGTGATGGCGGCTGGAGCGGGAGCTTTGAACCTGACGCTCGGTGGCAGCGAAACCTACCATGGTGAACTACAATATCGTTCGGTTCTGGGGCCCGAAGACAGCCCGCAGACGCGCGCGTCTGCCGACGGTTTGCGGCGCGCCTGCCGGATGGTCAATCTTTCGTTGCTGCTATGGGTAGCGACGATCGCACTTGTAGAAGTTCTGGCCACATGGACTCGATGACTTTAGCTAAGAAAACTCTGATTAATTCAGAGGTTCAATAATTAACTAACTGGAACGCAGATGAAAACATTAATTCTCGGGGGAGTGCGCTCGGGCAAAAGCCAGATGGCCGAATCGATGGCACAGGAATCCGCTGCGAAGGTCATTTATATCGCCACCGCAAGGGCAGGCGACGACGAAATGAGCGAGCGCATTGCCACCCACCAGCAACGCCGACCGGCCAGCTGGGATAATCACGAGGAGCCCTTATACCTGGCCGCTGCGATTCGCGCGAAAGCCGATAAAGGCAGCTGTTTACTGGTCGATTGTTTGTCATTGTGGGTTAGCAATTTATTACTCGACGATGATAAGTCTCTGGTCGAAAGTGAAGTCATGGCACTACTGGAGACGCTGCCGCAATGCCCGGGGAAGATTATTTTTGTCAGTAACGAGTCGAATATGGGAGTCATTCCCATGGGTGAGCTAAGCCGTCACTATTGCGACGTGCTCGGTCTTTTGCATCAAAATATCGCGAAACTCAGCGATCGTGTGATTTTAACCATTGCGGGACTGCCGCACTATTTGAAAGAGGTCAAAGTTTGAACGAATCTATTTTCTGGTGGGCAGCATCCGCCGCCGATATCGACGAGGACGCGGTTGCCGCGGCAACCTGGCGACAGGGCATTTTAACCAAGCCGCCTGGCGCGCTTGGCAGGCTTGAGGCGCTGGCGATTCAACTGGCCGGAATGCAGGGTCACAGTAAACCCGAAATTAATCGCATCGATATCAACGTTTTTGCCGCCGATCACGGCGTGGTAGTAGAAGGCGTATCGGCCTTTCCACAGGTGGTAACCTACGAAATGGTGAAGAATTTTGCCAGCGGAGGCGCCGCTATCAATGTACTGGCACGCGCGCTCGGGGCCAATCTGAAAGTGATTAATCTGGGTACCGTCGTCGAAGCCGGCGAGCTGCCCGGTGTGGTCAATCATCTGCTGGGTCCGGGCACAGCTAATATTGCTGAAAAGCCGGCGATGTCCGATGAACAGTTTCAGGCGGCTTTACAGGTCGGTCGTATCGCCGCGCTGGAGGCGCAACAGAATAAAGCGGATTTATTTATTGGCGGTGAAATGGGGATAGGCAACACCACCTCTGCGGCGGCGATCTGTTCGGTTTTACTCGGCGTAGAAGCCGCAGTGATGGCTGGGCCCGGAACCGGCCTGGACAGTGATGGTGTGTTGCACAAGGTCACTGTTATCGAAAAGGCGATTGCCCTGCACAGCGATAAATTGAATTCGCCGGCGCAGGTGCTACAGGTGCTTGGAGGATTTGAAATTGCGGCGTTGGCGGGAAGTTATATTGCCTGCGCCCAACAATCGATGCCGGTGCTGGTCGATGGGTTTATCAGTTCCTGCGCGGCACTTTGTGCCAGTCGCATGTGTGTCGGCAGTGAACAGTGGTTTATTTACGCGCATGCCTCGGCCGAACCGGGGCACAGGATTATCATGGAAGGACTCGGCGCAGAACCGATTCTTGACCTCGGCATGCGCCTTGGCGAGGGCAGCGGTGCCGCCGTTGCGGTAACCCTGTTGAAGCAAGCCTGCGCCCTGCACAATGAAATGGCGACCTTTGAAGAGGCCGGGGTGTCGGAGGCTTGATTCCAAGCGCTTAGCGCGAATTACCCGATTTCGATCACTTCAGAAACATCGACATTTGCTGCATCGATTTCAAAATAATCGCGCTATTCGGTACTTCCTGTTCGAGTACCCGATAGCTTAGGTCGTGTACCCGGGTTTCGCCATAGGCCTCGAATACGTAGACGCGATTTTTGTCCA
Organism: Gammaproteobacteria bacterium; assembly: GCA_047622345.1. Taxonomy (GTDB): domain Bacteria; phylum Pseudomonadota; class Gammaproteobacteria. The sequence continues at coordinate 4,936 of JBLHOA010000059.1, forward strand.
GCAGCGCTCGGCGTGACCAGCTTTCCAGTAGCAGCGGTTTGCTTCGGTAATCGGCGCTGTAAAGATTTTGCCCGGTACTGTAGTCATCAACTGGATTGATACAGCCGAGTTTCTTTTGCATCAGGGTGGGCACGATGTCTTCGTGACTGGTACGTTTATGAACGCTACGGGCAGCAGTTCCGGGCCAGTGTATTAATAACGGCACCCGGGTCTGATAGCTGGAGAAGTTGCCATTGTGTCCCCAGTAATTCTGTTTGCTGTCATTAAACTCCTGCCCGTGGTCGGCGGTAAAAATTATTACCGTGTCGTCGAGCAGGGACTGCTTTTCAAGCGTCTTAAGAACGTCTCCGACGAGCATATCATTGTAATAAACCGAGTTCCGATAGAGATTAAAAAATTTCTTGGGGTCATAGTCGCCGTCAAGGTCGAGATAATCTATGTAATCCAGTGCGGGTTGAAAGGGTGCCGGGGCGGAAGCTTCTCGGGTGTAGTTATGCGGGGCATCGAGGAATAACAAACCAAAAAACGGGCGTTGCGGGTCACGCTTTGCCAGGCCGGCCAGAAAGTCTTCGCTGGTGACACTGTCGCGATGCCTTGTTTCATTATCAGCCATTTCCTTTAATTCCTTCCCCGAGACAATTTGATCCCTGATTGCCGAGAAAACGGTGCGATCAAATTCGGGAGAAGCCCAGGATGCCGAGCCGCGAACAATAAACTGATAATTCTGTGCTTGCAGGGTTTCGATTAACACTGGACCTTTCTGCTCGGCCAGCATCGGAAACCAGTAGCTTCCAGGCAGACCGTACATCAGGCCGAAAAATCCAAAGCGGGTAGCGTTTCCGGTACTGTAATGGTCTTTGAATTCCCAGCTGGATTGAGCCAGACGCATCGTGTTGGGCATGTTGCTGGCGTTCATTACGTCCTGACGGAGCGAATCAACCACGATCAGTAATATGTTTTTTGTGCTGGATCGGTCGGGCTGACAATCGAGGCGGTTTCTCGGATAGGATAGGCCGGAGCTTTTTATACGACCACTGCGTGAAGGCGGTTGCAGGGCAACATCAATGCCGAGCTTTGCCAGTTTTCGTTTTGCCGTGAGTGGTATCGACCAGGGTATATATTGCAACAGGCGAGCTACTGTTCGATTGCCGGTGGCATCGGCGTAAGCGTAATAAAATTGGCTGCCCAGCATAATCAGCAATGCGCTTAGCCAGAAGATCCGTGGTCGGTGCGGGTGATGTGCCAGCCGGTGTAACAGTTGACGCGCCAGAAATAACTCAGCGATGATAACCACTAACAGGCCGAACATCAGCACCAACCAGGTTTCCGTGCGGATGGATAGAATTTCGAGCGCGTCGTCGCCGCTTAGCAGGTTGATCACCATGCTGTTCAGGTGAAACCGGTAAATAGAAAACACCTGGGCGTTGATGAACAGGATGATCATAAAGCTGCTGAAAATAATGATCGCGGCCAGCAGCAAATGCCGGTCGGGCAAGCCTGTACATTTCAATAACAATACCGGTAATAACAGCAATAGTGAGAAGAACAGAAAATGGCCCAGCAAAGCCGTCACCATAAACAGGATCGATTCCAGTGACGCGCCGAAATCCTGGACGGGGATGATGGTCGAGGTAATGGCTGCAGCGAGCAGCGCATTAAGCGCAGCGAAGTAGATGAGCCAGGTGGAATTGCTCTGTTGCAAAATTAGCGCATAGCCTCTTAAATTATGTATCTGATGAATTAGAACCAAACCCGTTTTTCAGGTCAGCTCTGTCTATCGGTTTCGCAGGTATTTTATCCAGTGTCGGATTCCCCGCTGCCGGGCTTGTTTGCGGGGCCGGTATAAATCACGTCGGCTTCGGCCCGTTCGGCCAGTGTAAACCGTAGTGGTTCGCCATAGCCGATTTTTAGCTTAAAAATTGATGCCAGAGGTATCGCCAGTAGATAAGCCCAGATACAACGAATGACCCCGGCATGGGTGACTAGCAGCACTGACGGGCAACTGGATTGACGCAGGTCATCGATAAAATCGCTGACACGCGCATACATATCGAGCAAGGTTTCGCCATTCGGGGGGCAAACCTCGACAAAGTTCTGCATCCATCGATCGAGTGCTGCTTGATCAATATCATTCCAGCGCTGTAATTCCCAATCGCCGAAATTATATTCGAGTAGTTTGTCGCTGATTTGTAGCGGTCCGCCGAACTGACGGGCGAGCTGTTGGCAGCGTTGTAAAGGACTCGAGTAAATGGCCGCATATTCCTGCGGTATCGACGATTGAAGTTCTCCAAGTTCCACCCCGAAGCTAGGCGCAAGAGCAACTTCGCTCTGACCATAGCAGCGATCGATCTCAATATCGAGTCGGGTATGGCGAACTACACAGACGTCCACATGGCCACCAATGAAAAATAGAAAATCAGTTCGCCGAGTTGCTGGGTTGCACCCAGGCAGTCCCCGGTATACCCGCCGATGCGGTGTTTAAAATAAAATCCCAGGGCAATTACGGCGACGGCTGCCATTGGCACCGCGGTATATAGAATGGAGTCGTCGATTAACCAAATTGGTAACAGGCACAAAACTGAACTGTAAAGCAACATTGAAATACTGAAGCCGCCATCGACCATGCTAGCCGATTTGCTGTCGGCAGTTTCGCGCACATAATCGAGCTGGCTGGTCAAAATCAACACCAGATAGCGACTGCTGGCATGACCGGTGAGCAGGGCTACCATGACCAGGCCGGGGCCGAGCTTTGCAAGTTCGGTCAGCAACACTACCCGCGCCAGCAGGCTGATGATCAGGCCTGTCGCGCCGTAACTGCCAATGCGCGGGTCTTTCATGATGGTCAGAATCTGCGCTTTATCCCAGCCGCCGCCAAAGGCATCGCAGCAATCGGCGAGCCCGTCTTCGTGCAATGCCCCGGTTATCAACAGTCCGCCGCTGATGGCAATAATCACCGCCAGCGAGGGTGGGAAAACAAGGTTGGCAAAATAGAACAGCCAGGCACAAATAGCCCCGACCAACCAGCCGATTAACGGGAAGTACTTGAGCGCCTGATTCATCGACAGGCGATCATTATTGGCAAAACCGGACAGTGGAATTCGAGTGAAAAACACGACTGCAGTGAGCAGGTACCGAATTTCCTGTTTTATCAGCTTTTTCAAGTCGGGCCTTTCGTTTCCAGGGAGTTGTTGGAGTTTACGCGCTGGCGACGGCGGGATGCAACCCACTACGACCCCACCATCTTTGCCAAATGCGGCATTTTGTTAGTTTTTACCGACCATAAGGGCAATGGCATGAAAATTTACGTTCCCGCTGACAAACAGGCTTGATATCCTACGCACCTGTTAAATCCGGGGTCATCATGGGTAAATATTCAATCTTCTCGCTCGCGCGTAATGCGATGAGTTATCACGAGAACTGGGCGTCAGCCTGGCGTAGCCCCGAGCCGAAAAAAGAATACGATGCGATAATTATCGGTGGCGGCGGGCACGGCCTGGCAACCGCTTATTATCTGGCCAAAGAGCATGGTATGACCAATATTGCGGTGCTTGAAAAAGGCTGGATCGGGGGTGGTAATACTGCGCGAAACACCACCATAGTGCGCTCCAATTACCTTTGGGACGAATCCGCCCACCTATATGAAAAGTCGATGAAACTGTGGGAAGGGCTGAGTCAGGACCTGAACTACAACGTCATGTTCAGTCAGCGCGGGGTTTATAACCTGGGCCACAATCTGCAGGATATGCGCGACATCCAACGCCGCGTGAACGCCAACCGATTGAATGGCATCGACGGGCACGTGGTCTCGGCACAGGAAATAAAGGCGGCAATACCCGAAATCAATATCGATGAGGGATGTCGCTATCCGATCCTCGGCGCATCGTTTCAGCCGCGTGGCGGCGTTGCCCGTCACGATGCGGTCGCCTGGGGATTTGCCCGTGGCGCCGATATGCGGGGCGTCGATATTATTCAAAACTGTGAAGTAACCGCGATTCGCCAAAAAGACGGAGCCGTTGTCGGGGTCGATACCACGCGCGGTGCGATCAATGCGAAAAAAGTCGGCGTCGTTGTTGCCGGACATTGCTCGGTGCTCGCCAACATGGCTGGATTTCGCATGCCCATCGAAAGTCATCCATTGCAGGCGCTGGTATCCGAACCAATTAAGCCGGTGATCAATACGGTAATCATGTCGAATGCCGTGCACGGCTATATCAGCCAGTCGGATAAAGGTGACCTGGTGATTGGTGCCGGAATCGACAGCTATCTCGGATACGGTCAACGCGGTAGCTACAGCGGGATCGAACACACGGTCGCCGCGATCATGGAATTATTCCCGATTTTCAAACGGGTAAGAATGAACCGGCAATGGGGCGGCATCGTCGATACCACTCCCGATGCTTGCCCGATCATCGGTAATACACCGGTGAAAGGCCTCTACTTCAACTGTGGTTGGGGTACCGGCGGATTCAAGGCGACCCCTGGTTCGGGGTGGGTTTTTGCCCACAACGTCGCCACCGGAGAACCGCATGAACTGAATAAGGCTTTTGCATTGGATCGCTTTGTCAGCGGATTTTTAATCGACGAGCACGGCGCCGCCGGCGTAGCCCACTAGGAGCCTGATCATATGTTATTAATTAAATGCCCCTGGTGCGGCGAGCGCGACGAAAGCGAGTTTTCCTATCAGGGTGAGGCGCATATTGCGCGGCCATTGGAAACCGAAAAACTGAGTGACGAGGCATGGGCCGATTATCTGTTCATGCGCAAGAACCCGAAAGGCTTGCACAGGGAGCAATGGCTGCACGCTGCCGGATGCCGCCGTTATTTCAATGCGCAGCGCGATACCGTCAGCTACAGGATCAGCGCAACCTATAGAATAGAAGAGAAACCGCCTGCGGGGGGTGAGCTATGAGCCAGCGTTATCGAATCGCCGAGGGCGGCCGGGTTGATCGAGAGCAGCCGGTTGAATTCGAATTTAACGGTAAGCGCTATTCGGGTCTGGCCGGCGATACGCTGACTTCGGCGTTGCTGGCCAACGGCGTGCACATGATCGGGCGCAGCTGGAAGTACCACCGACCGCGCGGCATTATCAGCGCCGGCGCGGAAGAGCCCAACGCGCTGTTTCAGCTCGAAAAGGGTGATCGTACGATTCCAAACGCGCGTGGCACCCAGGTAGAAATTTATCCCGAGCTTAGCGCCAGTAGCGTGAATTGCTGGCCGAGCCTGGACTTCGACTTAATGTCGGTGAACAGCCTTTTCAGCCGTTTAATGCCGGCGGGTTTTTACTATAAGACTTTCATGTGGCCGAAAGCGATGTGGATGAAATACGAGCATTTTATCCGTAAGGCGTCGGGCCTTGGCAAGGCACCGACCGAAAACGACCCCGATCGTTACGAGCACAGCCACCGCCATTGCGATGTTTTAGTCGTGGGCGGCGGGGTCGCCGGGTTGTGCGCGGCGCTGGCCGCCGGTCGATCGGGCGCGCGCGTTATTCTTGCCGACGAACAGGGTGAATTCGGTGGTTTGACGCTGGGCAGTAAAGTTCGGGTCGGAAACAAGAATGTCGATGACTGGATTGCCGCGGCGATCAAGGCGCTGGGCGCAATGAAGGAAGTGACCTTGCTTCCGCGCAGTACCGTATTCGGTTATCACGATCAAAACTTTCTTACCATTAACCAGCGACTTACCGATCACTTGCCCATTAGTGACCGTCGCGGTGGCCGCGAAAAAGTCTGGCAGGTACGCGCCCATCAGGTGATCCTGGCCACCGGCGCGGCCGAGCGGCCATTGATATTTTCTAACAATGACCGGCCTGGAATGATGCTCGCCTCGGCGGTGTCGACCTATATCAATCGCTATGCGGTAAAACCGGGCAATCGCGCCGTTGTCTTTACCAACAATGACAGCGCGTACCAGACTGCGCTTGATTTGAAAGCGGCCGATGTCGACGTGGTTGCGGTGGTCGATGCCCGTGCCAATTCAACCAGTGAAATCGCCGAAACCGTGCGTAGCGCGGGAATTCAGGTCATCAATGGCAGCGTTGTTGTCGATAGCAGCGGGCGTAAACGCCTGAGTTCGGTGCGAATAATGCGGTTGTCGGCCGATGCTAAATCGGTTAGTGGTGGTGAAAAAACCTTGAATTGTGATCTGCTGGCGATGTCCGGTGGTTGGAGCCCGGTGGTGCACCTCAATGCACAATCGGGTGCAAGACCGGTTTGGGATGATGAAGCCGCCATGTTTCGACCCGGCGCGCCGACCCAGGCGCAAGCCTCGGTGGGTGCGGCTAACGGCAGCCTCGAGCTCAAGGCTGGCCTGTCAGAAGCGGTAAAAGCGGGCAATGCAGCCGCTAAAGCCTGCGGTTTCGAGTCGGCGATGCGCACACCGGCGTCGAAGGCGAGCGATAGCGAAGCGATTTTACCCTTGTGGAATGTTCCTTCGCCCTATCCTCCCGGACGCGGCCCGAAAGCCTTTATCGATTTACAGAACGACGTTGGTTCCGCCGATATCTGGCTTGCTGTGCGCGAAGGCTATGAATCGATTGAACACGTCAAGCGTTATACCGCGATGGGATTTGGCACCGATCAGGGCAAGTTGGGCAATATTAACGGTATGGCGATTCTTGCCGAAGCGCTTGGCAAAACCATCGCCGAGACCGGCACCACGACCTATCGGCCAAACTATACACCGATATCCTTTGGCGCTATTGCCGGCCAGCACCTGGGCGAGCGCTTGTTCGACCCCGTGCGTAAAACCGCGATGCATGCCTGGCACGAAGAAAACGGCGCCGAGTTTGAAAATGTTGGACAGTGGAAACGTCCCTGGTATTACCCACAGGTGGGTGAGTCGCTCGACGATTCGGTGGATCGAGAGTGTCTGGCGATCCGCGATGGTGTCGGTATCCTCGACGCATCGACGCTGGGTAAGATCGAAGTTAAGGGTAAGGACGCCGCCGATTTTCTTGAAATGATGTACACCAATAACTGGAAGAAACTCGAGGTCGGGCGTGCCCGATACGGGTTTATGCTCGGTGAGGATGGCATGGTGATGGACGACGGGGTCACCATTCGTCTGGCCGACGATCATTTTTATATGCATACCACCACCGGTGGTGCCGCCGGCGTGCTCGGCTGGATGGAACGGTGGCTGCAAACCGAATGGCCGCAACTCGAAGTCTTTTTGACCTCGGTGACCGATCATTGGGCGACCGCCGCGGTGGTTGGACCGAAAAGCCGCAAGGTGGTCGCAGCGATTTGTGAAGGCATTGATTTCTCTGCCGAAGCGTTTCCGTTTATGGCAAGCAGGGTCGGTCACATCGGTGAAGTCGAGTGTCGGGTTAACCGTATCAGTTTTTCCGGTGAGCTCGCCTACGAAGTGAATGTGCCCGCAAACTACGGTCGTTATATGTGGGAAGCGTTAATGCAGGCCGGTGCGCCGCATAATATTACGCCTTATGGCACCGAAACCATGCACGTACTGCGCGCCGAGAAAGGTTACGTCATCGTCGGGCAGGATACCGATGGATCGGTGACCGTCGGTGATCTGGGCATGGACTGGGCGGTTTCTAAAACGAAATACGATTTTATCGGCAAACGTTCCCTGTCCCGTCTCGATACCGTGCGTAAGGATCGCAAACAACTGGTCGGCCTGCTCGCGGAAGACCCGAAAACGGTTATCCCTGAGGGCGCCCAGCTGGTTAACGACCCGGCTGCTGCGATTCCGATGCCGATGGTCGGGCATGTCAGTTCGAGTTATTACAGTGTCTGTTGCGGCCGCTCGATTGCGATGGCGCTGGTCAAAGGCGGACATCACCGGCTCGGTGAGACGGTCTATGCGCCATTGGCCAATGGCCGGGTGATCAAGGCGACTATCACCGAACCGGTTTTCTACGATAAAGCCGGGGAGAAACCGAATGTCTGATTTATTCCAGCAACAAAGCCCTCTGGTGCAAATCGACCTTGCCGATGCGCAGGGTGGGGCACCTCAAATCAACGAAATCCCGTTTCTTGGATTTATCAATTTACGCGGCAAATCGGACAATACCGGTTTTCAGGCGGCAACCTTAAAAGTGCTGGGGTGTGAGCCACCGCTTGACGCCAACCGCATGGTTAAAGCGGGTGAAAACCGGATTTACTGGCTCGGGCCGGACGAGTGGCTGATTGTCACCCCGGCCGGAAAACAGCAGGCCCTGCAACAGGCGCTGCTGAAAGCCTTAGATAAAGTGTTTTCCGCCGTGGTCGATAATTCCAGCGGGCTGACCATGCTGGAAATCAGCGGGGTCAATGCCGCTGAACTGCTTGCCACCGACTGTCCGCTTGATTTGCATGCTTCGGTGTTCCAACCAGGACAATGCGCGCAAACCCGCCTGGCAAAGGCTGGCATGATGATCGCACCGAAGCGCGATGGTTCGGGTTATGAAGTCATTATCCGGCGGAGTTTTGCCGATTATCTGTTGCTCTGGATGCAGGACGCGGCAATCGCTTTCGAATAGTTCCCAGGCTGGACCCCCCGGTGTGGTGAAAGCCATGCCGGACCCCCCGTTGCCCGGTAATACCGACCCTTTATTGTTTAATGTGCTGTCGTTTGCCCGAACATTTCCCCCGACATTTGCTGTAAAAGGCAAAACGAGACCTCATTCGCAACAAATTCCTACCCTGTTGCTATAGTCAATGGTTACAAATATTTGTCTCGCCTGGCCGGCAGTCAAATTACCTTAAAGCTAAGGGCACTTCCCTAAAAATAATATGCAATGTAGCAGTGACGTTTCCAGGGCGATCGACGCCTATCTGACCCGAAGCAATTGCCAGTACGCGGTAATGGTGAATGGTGCCTGGGGGGTTGGTAAGACGCATTTTATTCAGCAGTATTTCAGTACAATTAATACCGATGTGCAAATGTTCTATCTGTCCTTATACGGTCTGGCAACGATAGAAGATATCGAGAATGAACTGCTCAAAATCCTTACCGAAAATAGTAATCAGATCGAGGCAATCGATAAAAATGCGAATAGTAATGTAGCCGCCAGCGCAAAAATTGGCGGGCTTAGTTATATGGTCAAATACCTGCTCAGCGCGCATCGGTCGGAGTCGATCAAAAAGCGGCGCACCCTGACGATTTGTTTCGATGATCTGGAACGCTGGACTGGCGACTTAAATATTTGCCTGTCCTTTATCAATCGACTGGTCGAACACGAAAACATTAAATGTATCCTCATCGGCAATACCGATGAGTTCAACCCGGAACAGAGTCTGGCCTTTGCCAGTGCGCGCGAGAAAACGATCCGCTATAGCTATCGGCTGGAGATTGATTCCAAGTCGGTGTTTAAGATTGCCCTGGATCAGGTGAATTTCGGTAGCAAGGCGTCGCGCAGTTTTATTCGCCGAATGTTGTCGAAGAATGAAGCCGGGCTGGAAGCGGTGATGCTGCGCATCAATAATTCAAATATTCGTGTCGTGATCGAGACTTTGCATCTGTACGAAACGATTTATCGGAAAAATATTAAATCGTTTAACGGCTCGAACGGACTAGCGTTTACCTATCTGGTTAGTCTGTTATCAGCCCTGGTACTGGTGCGCAAATTCTTCACCGGGAGAGAATTGCGCCAGGCTTTCCTCGGTACGGATCACGGCAAAACCATGGGCTATGATTTTCTAAAGTCGATTGGATATTTTGCCAGCGAGGAGCAGTCTTATCTAACCGATGAGTCGAAGCGCTTACTCGATATTGTTTTCTATCGGCTCGATAAAATTTCGCTGAAAGGTTTATTCAGCATGATCAATAATGGTTTTTATATACCCTCGGATTTTGCTGGAGATTTCGATAAGTGGGTGAACGGGGATTTGTTTGAAACCTATCTTGATCCCCAGCAGTTCTACCAGCTCAGTGATAATCTGGCAGTAGCGGTTTGCGATAAGGTGCTGAAGTTAATGCTGGTAGACAGGTCGGTGACCAACCCGGTCACTTTGCTTTTAATCGTTGAACGCCTTTACAGTGATTTTGATAAAGCCGTGTTCGAGCGCGATCGCGATAGCTTCAAACAGGAATTGCTGGAAATGATCAATTATCTCTATAACAACCAGAAAATGGACCTGAGGCAGATCGATTTTTTTGATACCAACGGTACGCGATTTCAAAAATGTCGTGGCATCTACAATTACATGAAAGAGCTAAACAACGAATATCTGCTGGTACACCGCAAGCAGGAGTTGTCAGCATTCTGGAAGAAGTTGAAAAAGTCTCCGCGCGAGCTCGACGAATGGCTGGAAAACAACCAGGCCAGGAATTTGTTTTCGCAGTGCGATGATGCCGACGAAATCATCGAAACGCTGGAATTGC
>JBLHOA010000060.1:0-15136 GCA_047622345.1 Gammaproteobacteria bacterium
GGCATCAATCATGGTGTCCGAAGAATTGATAAGAACCAGCGAGGTATGTTCTAGTAATCCTTCAGATTTAACCATTTGAGCAAAATGCACCGCATTGATATCGATAAGGCAGGATTGATCAACAATGATAGTTTCGTAGGGATTACCATCATCGATGGCTTGAATAAGCTGACTAATTGCCCGGGTGGTGGTTCGAACCCAGTCAAACTTAACCTCCCAGCCTTTTAGCGCTGGGCGAATGGCAACCGAAGTTTCTTCCGATGCCAGCAATAGTAAGTGGTTATCCGATATGTCTGATGCTGTCGGATCTGCGGCACTGAAGGGTAGTTCAAACCAGAAGGTAGAGCCTTTTCCCAATTCGCTTTCCAGTCCTATTTCCCCATCCATGAGCTCAACCAGTTCCTTTGAAATGGTTGTGCCCAGTCCGGTACCCCCATAGGACCGACTGGTACTCGAGTCAGCCTGAATAAAATCGTCAAAAATGCTGTTGATGGCCTCGGCGGGTATGCCGATACCAGTATCTACAATTTCAAAACGAATAACGGGCTTCGGCTCGGTTCCACCGACCGTACGGACATAAAGTATTACCGAGCCTTGATTGGTAAATTTAATCGCATTACTGATCAAATTGATCAACACCTGACGAATATGCTGCTGGTCGCCTTTCAGGGCGAAGGCGGTTGCCGGGTCAAAATTGCAGGCCACGGTAAGCCCTTTGTTTTCACCCTGACGTGCCAGCATGAAAATTACCGAATTAACCATCTTGTGCAGATCGAACTCCTTATGTTCAATCAAAGTTTTTCCGGCTTCAATTTTTGCAATATCGAGAACATTTTCGATAAGTTCGAGTAGGGTGTTAGCAGAGCTGTGCATGGTTCTAACCAGTTCCTGCTGTTCTAAATTTAATTTGGTCTCGCGCAGCAGGTCACCCATACCTATAACACCATTCAAAGGTGTTCTCAGTTCGTGGGACATATTGGCAAGAAATCGGCTTTTAGCCAAATTGGCCTGCTTTGCCATGTCAACCGCGGCATGTAACTTTTTGATTAAAAACGCGGCGTACAGTGGAAGCAGGCAAAGCATTAATAACAGGCTGATTCCAAAGCTACGATTTTCGACCCAGAATTCACCCAAGCCTACTACGATGGAAAAACCTACGATGCTGATCGCCTGGGAGATATACAGGTTAGCGAGACCGAATCTAAATCCGTTGCCGAGAATTACCCAGAGGTAAATTAGAAATAAAGGCACACTCTCTGAACCCGAATAAAACATCAATATGGACATCGAACCCAGGTCAAGTGTGGCGCCACAAACACGCCTGAACTGGGAGGCGACCGGATGAAATATGATCGAGGAGAAAATGATCATCGCCAGTGTATAGAATAATAAAACGATCAGACTGGCTGGACTTAGTATGGTTTCGCCGAAAGTTTGATTGCCACCCCAAGGGAGGCACAAATAAAGCATAACAACGAAACCTATGGCCAGTCGCAACTTGGCCTGTTCTGGTTCGGAGTCACCGGTACCCTTAAGGCGTTTTTTCAGCCTGTTTAGAAACCCGGTTTTAGATTCAATAGATTCCATTCGATTAAACTACTTACAGCGAGCAGTATTCAAGTGTCGCTCAGATTCGTCTGGATGCTGGTAATTTTGTCCAGACGCTCGAAGAATGCTTCGACACAAATCGGGTCGAACTGAGAGCCTGCTTGTTTATGCAGATAATCTTGTGCATCCTTCACATCCCATCCTTTTTTATAGGGCCTCGAGGATACTAGAGCATCATAGACGTCTGCAACCGCAACGATTCTAGCTACCAGGGGAATATCCTTGCCAGAAATGCCGTTTGGATAGCCGGCGCCGTCAAATCTTTCATGGTGGTTTAACGCGATAATTGAACCCGTCTGGATATAACGAGATTGGCTATTCGATAATATGGAATGTCCGATCAACGTATGCTGCTGCATCGTTACCCACTCATCCTGATCGAATTTTCCCGGTTTAAGCAAAATCGCATCCTGAATTCCAATTTTACCGATATCGTGCATAGGTGCCGCATATTCGATTTCGTCGCATTCTTTTTCGCTTAGCCCCAGTGCTTCGGCTATCTGGCGCGAGTACTTGGCCATCCGAATGACATGGTTACCAGTTTCTTCATCCCGGTATTCGCCGGCTTTGGCAAGCCGTAACAGTGTTTCACGTTCGCGTGATGCAATTTGCTGCGTTGCCACTTCAACCTGTCGAGCGAGCCAATCGGCGCGGTCCTGAATGATAGATTGCTGCTCGTGCAACTTGAGCAGGTTGCGACAACTGGTACGGCATTCGATCTGATCGATAGGGCGCGTCAGGAAGGCCGTGGCTCCGGCTTCCAATGCATCGTACCGCACTGATTTCTCGCTGACCACTGTGATCATCATTATCGGGATATCCTGACAGGACGGCATAGTGCGAATTTTACGGATAAAATCAACGCCATTGATGTTCGGCATGCGGTAATCGGTAATGATCAAATCAGGATGGTTGTTCTCCAGCCAGTGCAAGGCGTCGACCGGGTTGTCAAATGATTCGACGCTGACATCGTCTTCGGTTTGCTGGATAATCTTGGCGAGAATAGTTCGACCGGTCGATTCGTCATCGACAATTAAAACTTTTCGCTGTCGGCGCAGCACACTGAGCCGCCGCGCATTTTCGTATGGCTCGACATTCGACTTTTTTCGGATATCGGTTGTATTATCGGTTGTTGAAATCAATTTATCACTCCATATTGATTCAAAATTATTATAAAAATTAGTAAAATCAATTGTTTATGCCGCTTTCCTCGAATTATTATATTAACAGCGTCACAATCTTGACATATCTTAAATAGCACTAATTCCAATATAATCAAGTTTTTAAGTAAAATTGTTCATAAAAGGAATGAACTTATGAAACTAATTCGGCTGGGTTGCTTCGGCAAATCAAACTTTATAAAAATTCTGCTAGTGATATTAGCTTTGGTGTCGGCCACTATAACATTGCCATCGGTGGAAGCCGAAGAATGGATGACTATTACATTAGGCGTAAGCAGCTATCGCGTCGAGCAGGCTTCTACACCCGCAGAACGTCAATCCGGGTTGATGCATCGTCAATCATTGGCGCAGGGGGCGGGAATGCTGTTCCTCTACCCTCGATCGGGTCAGCACCGCATCTGGATGAAAAATACGCTGATTCCATTGCAGGTTATCTGGATTGATGAGGACTTCGAAGTCATTGGTTCAAAAATATTAAAACCCTGTGAGTCGACTTATTGTCCGTCATTCGGTGTCGATCGACCTTCACGTTTCATTCTGGAAATTAATAGTAACGAACCTTTTGCTAAGGCCGGTACGATTGTCGAAGGAATTCCGGTTTTATAGATCGAGCCGTGAAAGTGAGTCGTGCCCCGATTAAAGAATCCACCACAGAATCGCCGGGATGACGGCAATGCTGCCGAGATTGGCAATGAGAACAATTGACGCAACCTTCTGCGGCTGCTGATTAAAGCGCTCGGCCACCAAAAAATTCAACACGGCTGGTGGTAAAGCGCTGAAAAGGAGCAGAATTGATGCCTGCTCGGCATTCAGGCTTACAAACTGCAGAAAGATGACGGCCACAATCAAACCGCTTAGCGGGCAAACCAGGGCGCCAACGGCACCTATTTGCCAATCCTTGAAATCAATTTCCAGCATGCGAACGCCAAGGGAAAATAACAGTAACGGAATCGCTATCTGCCCCAACATATGAATAGGTAAGCGGATTGTTTCGGGAATTGTGAGTTCGGCAAATGAAAATGTGATCCCGGCTATAGTGGCCAGAATCATCGGATTTCGCAAAACAGTGACGATTGACCAGCGTTGCGTAATCATTTGCTGGCCCAGCAAAAAGTGAAGAAAATTTTCCAGAGCGAATAGAAGAATGGCCACTGGTAACGCGGCTTTGCCAAAAGTGAGTACGACCAGGGGAACTCCCATGTTTCCCGAATTATTAAACATCATCGGGGGAACGAAGGTTTTCCACTGGTAACCCATTAGACGGGAAATCGGCCAGGCGATAATGCCGGAGCCGAGTACGACAGCCAGACCACCCAGGGTTATATAGAGATACTCCGAAAGCGCATAATTTGCTTCCGACATGATGTCGAAAATAAGCGCCGGAGTGAAAATATCCATATTGATGCGGTTGCCCGAGGACATGTCGGTACCGCGTTGATATCGCGCGTAAATATACCCGAGCGCAACAATGCTGAAAACCGGAAATACGATCGCGATGATGCGATAAATTAAATCAGCTTGTTGCACAGTTTAAAAATGCAGTGAGATATCTTTGTGCACCGACAGACAGCTGGCTATGGATTCCGCCTGCTCACTATCGAGTCGATCTTGCATACGCATTCCGATCGTGCGCGCTATGCTGTCTTTGTACCGACTAAGTTCTGCGGGCAATTTTTCTGAAGCTTCTTTATGCCAGACTAGTTCTGCTGCCATCTGTTCGATCGCTTTGTTCACCTGTTCGCGCGCTTTTTCCGGTTTCGGGTTATTGCCACGCAACGCCCGTCGAGCCTTGCTGAGTTTTGATTGTACCCGGTGCATTTCGGTGAGTAGCGCCAGCTCAGCGTCGAGAGACTTGATCGCGTCGCTAGCATCTTCGGCGGACTGGTTACTGATTATTTCGAGTAACGGAGCAAAACGCTCGCTAAGCGCTGCAATTGCTTCGGTTTCAGCAATCATTTTCGCGACCAGGTTTAGCGCTTCGTAACTTTCGTCAGAATTTTGCCGGTATTCGCGGCGTGCCCGATTTTCTCCTTTGGCAAAGGTTTCGAATTTTTTCCTGGCACCGGCCCAGCGCTCTGGAATTTCTGCCTTCAGGTCGGTTACGTCTTTATCCAGTAGCGAAATCTGTTGTTGAATTTTATCGATCGCCGGTTGATCAACATTTTCGTTATATTCAATTCGTTTCTGGTCCTGAACCAGCGACTCAATGTTACTTTCTATTTTTCTGATTCGCTTTTGAATACCGCGAACTTCGATGTGAATCGGGCGATATTCGCTACTGTAATCCTCCAGTTTTGCCGCCGAATCGCGCACCTGTTCTACCAGAGTAAAAGTCTTGCCCGCGAGGCGATAACTCTGTTGCAGACGGTCCTGATATTCATCGGGAAGATAAGCAATATTGACCGCTTTAATGCGCTCAATGCTGGATTCTATATCGGAGCGCTGTTCATCATATTTAACAAATAGATAGTCTTCGAGGCATTCCTGCAGTTTTGGATTACTTGGCGGCGGTGCTGTATCTGAGGTCAAGTGGGTTTTGTTGGGCAGGTAATTAACCAGGCTCGGAAATGCCCCGGCAATCGATAATCCGACAAGCTGTAATAATATAAACGCCGCTGCACCTTTATATATATGTGTGGTTTTCACCTCTTTCGGGGCGACGCCGCGCAAATAGAACAGGGCGAATCCAAAAGGTGGGGTTAAAAAGGATGTTTGTATATTGAGGCCGACCATCACTCCAAACCAGACGGCGGTGACGTTAGCGCTTGGGTCGGAAAGTAAAATTGGCGCAACAATAGGCACGACTACTACGGCAATTTCAAGGAAGTCGAGGAAAAAGCCGAGAAAGAAAATAACCGCCATGACCACGATAAACTGGGTCCAGAAACCACCGGGCAGGCTGGTCAAATGGTCTTTTACCAATTCTTCACCGCCGAAACCCCTGAACGCGGAGGTTAACATCGCGGCACCGAGTAATATGATGAAGACCATTGAAGTCGTTTTCGCGGTTTCCATCATCACGCCGCGCAGGGTGTCGTCAATGCGAAAAGAGCGCCAGGTCGCCCAGCCGATGGCGCCGATCAAAATTGCCACTGCGATGCCAGCGAGCCCTACGCCCAGGGCATCATGGCTCGACTGGATGTTTTTGATGTTGAGATCAAAAAGGTTGAGCAGAATGATAATAGCGATTACCGAACCGATCGCTAATATGGCGGGATAGTAGGCACGAGCCTTGCCCTCCATTAAGCGGTAACTTCCCATAATCATCGCACCGATGGCACCAATGGCACCGGCCTGATTAACCGTGGCTATTCCCAGAATGATCGACCCGAGCACGATAAAGATCAGCGTTAACGGGGGCACCAGCGCGAGCAGGATTTGTAAAACAAAACGGCCATCATATTTGCCATGAAAAGGAACCGGTGGTGCATTCTCCGGCTTGATCAATGCCGATACCAGTATGTAAAGCATATACAGGCCAACCAGAATCATTCCGGGTAAAAATGCCCCCATAAACATATCGCCGGCACTGGCGGTTACTACATCGAAGTCGCCAGGCATCGAAAACTGACCGGTGGCATCTTTATATTCTGCCTTGCGCACGGTTGCTGCCTGGTCGGCGGCACTGGAAAGCTGGTCGGCAAGGATGATTAAAACAATCGAAGGAGGGATGATCTGGCCCAATGTCCCCGACGCGCAAATGGTGCCACAGGCCAGCGATTTGGAATAATTGTTGCGCAGCATCGCCGGCAGCGATATTAACCCCATCGCGATTACTGTTGCCCCGACAATGCCCGTAGTTGCGGCGAGCAGGGCGCCGACAAATACTACCGAAATCCCCAGGCCTCCTGGAATCGGACCAAACAATTGCGCCATCGCAACGAGCAGATCTTCGGCAATTTTTGAGCGCTGCAACATGATCCCCATAAACACAAACAAGGGGATTGCGATCAAGGTATCACGTTCGACTACCCAGTACAGGCTGCGGTAATTGGTAACCCCGGCGCTTAGCCATTCGTTGGGCCCGCCGAGGACAAAAAAGGCGTCAACATCGCCTTCGAAAATGTAGCCGGAAAAGGCCGCAATAGCGATTGTGAGAATCGCCGCACCCGGCAGTGAAAAGGCAACCGGGAAGCCCGAGCTTAGCGCGAACACCATAATCGCGACGAGCAGAACGAGGAAATATAGTTCCATAACTAAGTCTTTTCCCCAGCTACCAGTTGTTTATAGGTAATGCTGTTTTCGTCACTGTTTTTATCCAGCAAAAGCCCGATGTTAAATAACAGAAAACTGACAAATTGAATGAGCATGGTTAGCGAAAATATAATCAGAAAACCAGCCATTAAATATTTGACGTACATGCCATAGCCACTTTGCGATACTTCAAAGCTTAGAAAAGGACTATTGATGCTGTTACCGCGCCCACCCATGCCATGCATCAGAATAATCCAGCAAATCGGCATGCCGAGCAGGGTCGAACCAAAGGAATCAAACCAGGCCTTGCGACGCCGGGTAAACATGGTGTAAATAACATCGACGCGAACATGACCTTCTTCGACCAGCGTATGTGCACTGGCAAATAAAAATAAAGCGGCGTACCAGAAACGCACCACGTCCCCCATGTAAGCCTGTTCATAAGAAAAAACAAATCGCGTAATGACGATCAAAAATTCGGAGAAAACACACATTAACGCGAGCCAGGTAAAACTAACCGTTGGCCATTTAGCAGCAATGAAAAATGAGGCGACAATTAAGGGATAGTGCACATAGGTGCCCCGAAAAATGGGTCGGCCCAATTGTTGGGTCAGCCATTCTCCGGCAAAAAATTCAAGAAATCCTTCGACGCGAAGAAACGAAATCAGCATGTCGACGATGCCGACCAGGCAGACTGACCAGAACGCAAACCGGATTATGTAAGCCGACAGTTTAGCGAAACGAAGGCTGTCCTGATGGAGGCTACGATGTTGGGTTCTGCCAACATAAGCAACACTCGCAGCAAGTGCCGATGAATAAATGATGACCTGAAACCAGGCGTGGGTAATCTGATCAGCGTTTAGCGGGTTACTGGGTTGCTCCAGACCAAACCAGCCGTAGTGCGAGAACAGGTTGAAGCCCCCGGGCAAATCCTGCCAGTAAACCAGATAGTTATTGATTAGATATAAAAAGATAGCGCTTATCATTAAATAAGCAAAAGCACGGCCGAGAAACGCTATGGATTTTGAGTTCATGCAGAAATTAGTTTTAAGTTGTCATAAGAAAACGGAGTCCGAAGACTCCGTTTTTTATGGCTTGACAAAAGTCGTCTACAGGTCCAGTACGCGATTGCGCTGCGCGACATAAGCCTGGTCAGAGATTTTTGCCCAGGCACCAACTTCGTCTCTTGACGCTTTGAAACTCTGGTGAATTTTCTTTGCCAAAGCACTGTGTTGCTGCACTTCTTCAAATACTTCTGCGGCGGCATCACCGAAACTATCGTAGATGTCATCACTGAAGCTGCGTAACTTAACGCCTTGTTCCGAAATCAACTTGGCCAGCGATGCACCATTTTTAGCATTGTATTCGGACATCATCACTGAGTTTTCTTTTTCAGCGGCTGCTTTGATGATGGCTTGATCAGCATTGCTTAAACCATCCCAGAACTTTTTATTCATGCCCAGTGATAACTGTGCGGCTGGTTCATGCATACCGGGGTAGTAGTAGTACTTGGCGGCTTCATAGAATTTCATGAAACTGTCGTTCCAGGGTCCAACCCATTCGGTTGCATCGATAGCGCCAGAAACCAGATTTTCATAAATCTGACCACCGGGAAGCGATACTGGCGAGGCGCCTAATTTGGCAATTACGTCGCCACCAAGACCGGGCATACGCATTTTTAAGCCTTTGAAGTCAGAGGCTGTACGCATTTCCTTACGGAACCAACCACCCATCTGCACCCCGGTGTTGCCACAGGGCAGGCACTTAAGTCCGTATCCGCTTGCGAGTTCGTCCCATAATTCCTGGCCGCCACCAAACTGCATCCAGGAGTTGATTTCGGTGTAGGTCATGCCAAAGGGTACCGCTGTAAAATAAGCCCAGCCAGGATGCTTACCTTTCCAGTAGTAATCGGCTGCGTGGTACATTTGCGCGTTACCAGAGGCAACTTCGTCAAACGAATCAAACGCTTTGACGCGCTCTCCGGCAGCAAAATAGTTAACGTTAATTCGACCATCGGTCATTTCGGTCAAACTTTTGGCGAAACGCTGTGCACCCGTACCCAGGCCCGGGAAATCTCGCGGCCAGGTAGATACCATGGTAATTTCGATTCTTTTTGCGGCTATCGCCGGGGCTGAGACAGCGGAGGCTCCGGTAGCCAGTGCGGCAACCGCAGCACCTTTAAGTACGTCACGACGTTTCATTATAAATATTCTCCGTTATTATCGATTGTAGGTTGTTTTGATTGACTGATTGGAGAGCCTTGTTGTCCGGTTCTCTTGTCAGTAAACGGCTACATTCTGTGCCTTATAGATTAACAATTCAAGTTTTTAGCTCAAGCGTATCGGCGTTCGATTGATCGGCTTTGAACTGCTTCAGCTGTTCCCATGCAGCCAGCACCGCGGGATTTGCAGAATTACAATTTTGTCCCAGAATATGCTCGGGTATATTGTCAGGTTGTAAAATTGACTCGAGTCGTCCCTTGGGGAAAGTGGCGCTCGAATCAAAATATAAAAAAGCGTTCAGTTCAATTTTTCCGATAAGCAATCGTAAAGCGGTCAATTGATTTTCCATTTCAAATAACGGATTTTCAAACTTATAGCTTTTCTGGCCAATGACCTGGGTCCATTCGGATATCTGCTTCGCGCAATAAATATTACCGCGGTAGCGACGGCGCGAAATGAGCACTATGCTGTTGTCGGTCAAGGCTAGCCGGCTGATGCTGTAATCGCCGTCGATGCCATCGAAGCAGTTGAGGTTGCGTATTTGTTCAATGCCAATTTGATTTAGCTGGTGCTGGACCCGCCATTCCGATATGAGGGCTGCTAAATTTTCGCGCTGCAACCAGGCGATAATAAGTAAAATAGCCAGGACGGTAGCCAATCCTAGTGGCCAGGTAATAGAATTAAACATGCTCAAAATAGGGCTTGAGATTCCTTAAGAGTGATAATAGTCAAAGTGTACTGATTTACTCTGTAGAATCATCCGCTTTATCTGATTTAATTTGAATATTTCGCGTTACAATGCAACCCTGAACACGGAGGAAATTACATGCTCAGCCCTGAACTGACGATAAAACAGCTTTTCGACCGCGAAAGTTGCACCTATACCTATTTATTAATTGATGCCAATACCCGTGAAGGGGCAATTATTGACCCGGTGTTGGAACAGTTCGAACGCGACCTGCAAATTATCAATGAACTCGGTGTGGAGCTGCTTTACAGCATCGAAACCCACGCGCATGCCGACCATATAACCTCGGCCGGCAAACTGCGCCAAATTACTGGGGCTAAAATAGTGTATGGCGAAAATACCGGTATCGAGGCAATCGATATCCATGCCCAGGATGAACAGTTGCTCACGCTCGGCCATTATCAAATCAAAGTAATAACTACGCCAGGGCATACCAGTGGCTGCACCTGTTATTTCGTTGATGGGAAAGTCTTCACTGGAGATACGCTATTAATAAGAGGTTGCGGGCGAACCGATTTTCAGGATGGTGATCCAGGACATCTTTACGATAGTATTTCGCAAAAACTGTTTGTGCTGAGTGGCGACACCATCGTATTCCCCGCGCACGATTACAATGGACGAACCAGTTCAACCATCGGGGAGGAGAAAAAATGGAATCCTCGACTAGGTGATGGTCAGGACCGACAGACTTTTATCGATTTAATGAACAACTTGAATCTGGATATGCCGAAAAGAATCAATGAAGCGGTGCCCGCGAATATGAGCGTCGGTATCAACTTTGATCCGGGGCGCTTCCTGTTACGGGATTTCAATATGGATCAATTACACCAGGTCTGGCAGGAGCTTCCGGAAAATACGTTGATTATGGATAATCGTACTGCTGAGGAATTTAACCGAGGCCATGTTCCTGGTAGTCGGAATATTCCGATGGGGACCGAAAATGAGCAGGTAGAAGCACTCAAGGAGTTCGATAAGATATACCTGTATTGTCGCTCGGGTCGACGCGCGCAAACCACCTTAACCAATCTTAGCTTCCAGGGGCTGGATCAGATTGTTTGCATCAGCCATAGCGGCATGCCCGATTGGGAAAAAGCGGGTTACCCGGTAGAGACTTGATCCATACAATTTTTGCCCGACTAAACCTTTGAAATGATGGTATAGGCGTGCACGTAATCCATCGCATGGCCCTGCGGATTCTCTCGTACCATGTCTCGATAGCTTGAATAGTATTGTTCGATTAATTCAGACCGTTCCTGCTGTGGGCGATCTGTGGAAAGGGCATTGAAAAATATACTTTCATTCCAGCTGCGAATCGTTGGAATATATTCATCGGCGAATTTCGCCGCGTCCTGATGCTCTTTAAAGGCCTCGGCAAAAGGACATTTGACGATGCGCGTATCAATATGGTCGAGTCGTAAACCTGCTTGATAGACGCGCTCGTCGCTATTCACCAAGGGTGCGCTGAACTCTTCTACGCTGTTGTAATACTGGGGCAGAGTCATCCCCTGGTACTCGAATTCGGAAATTAAATTTTGCTCGAGAAAAGACTGCCAGATCTGATTGAAGGTATCGAACATATTGATGCCGTCGGTGTTACCCAGATATCGACCCTGCTCATCGCGGGCAAAATTAATTAAAACCAGTTTGCCACCCGATTTTAATTCCTTCGCTCTGTGCAACAGTATTTGACGCCAATCGTTATGCGCCTGCTGACGAAAAGCCTCGAGTTCCTTTCCTTCGGCGCCCACCGCCTGAACGTGGTTCGAAATATTGCACACTTTTTCGCTAAGCCAATGCATTGCCGTCGCTGAAAACCCCAGGTTCAAGCTATTGTCGGGAACAATCTGTTTATAAAAGCTGGTACCCGATACGAAGGGGAAAACATTATCGCGTTTGCCCAGATAGCTTTCGAAAGGCCCGAGCCCATAGACGTTGGTTATTAATGCGTTGAAATCATTGCGCGGTTGGTCTGAATAAACAATGGATATAGCGGTAGCAGGGTCACGTTCGGCGACGGCATCAATCGCATGGTCGATCATCGACAAGGATGTTCCAGCATCGGCGGTACCCATATCTGACAAGGTAAAGCCAGTTGAGAAGCTGTCCGATGGCAAGCTATTAATCGCATCGACAACCAGCGGAGTGGCTGCATCGATAACATGTTTGGCCCCGATTGTAGCCAATGAATAGAGCCCACCACCACTCATGGTTATGCCTTCAGAATGACCTTTTTTGTTATCCATAATTAATCCCATTTTTAATTCCCCAGTAGTTTTATAATTAATTTTGCCACATTTTCAGAACCAGAACCCGCGCCGAGGTTTTCTCTGGCCTGAGTTAAGCCCTTTTTTACCTTATCAATGGTCACTTGATTTTCCAGCAGATCAAACAATTCCTTACTTACTCGGTCCGGGTTGGCATCGTCCTGCAGCAATTCGGTAACAATTCCACCGTCGGCGACAATATTGACCAGGCCGATGTGAGGAATTGTAATCAGCCGACTCATAATCTGATAGGAGAGCCAGGACATTTTATAAACGATACAAAGCGGAACCTGTAGCAGGGCAATTTCCAGTGTTACCGTTCCAGAGCAGGAGACGATTGCATCGCAGCTACTGATCAGGTCGTAGATATTATCCTGGCTGGGAATGATTTCCACTCCGCTGTCAGTGCACTGTTTCGAAATCTCATCAAAGTCCAGCGAACGCGCAACTGGTAAAATAAATTTCAACTGGTCATCGCGTTTAATCATAGTGCGAGCCGTTCCAATCATCAACGGCATGAGTCGCAGAATTTCGCTTTGCCGACTACCGGGCAAAAGACCGATCACCCTGTCGTCCTGAGTAAGCCCTAAATTTTCTCGCGTTTGTCGTGGTCCCTGGTCAACTTTCACCTTGTCGACCAATGGATGGCCGACAAAGCTGACCGGAATATTGGCGCGTTCGTAATAGGGTTTCTCGAACTGGAAAATGACGGCCATATGATCGATTAAGCGGCCAATTTTATGAATCCGTTTCGGACGCCAGGCCCAGACTTGCGGGCTGATGTAAAACAATACTTTGATGCCCAGGCTTCTCGCATGGCGGGCCATCTTTAAATTAAACTCGGGGTAGTCGACCAAAACCAGCAGGTCGGGGCGGTCCTGCTCAAGGCGCTGCTTGACGATGGCCATCGCTTTTTTAATGTCACCCCAATGTCGTAGCACTTCGACTAAACCGACCACAGCAATAATAGAAGAATCGAAAAATACCTCTACACCGGCATTCTCCATTTCACTGGAACCCATTCCGCTCAGACGGATTCCGGGTTCGATCGCTCGCAGTTCTGTTACAAATTCAGCTGCATGGGCATCGCCGGAGGCTTCTCCAGCGAGAATCATAACCTTACGGTCAGGCACTCAAAATGGCCTGGCAAACTGTTTCAATTTGTTTGGTGGTCATTTCCGGGAATATCGGAAATGAAAGGCAGCGTCGGGACACTTCTTCGGTGACAGCAAGCTGCGGTTGAACCGTATCGGCAAAGGCTTTTTGCTGATGCAAGGGCACAGGATAATAGACGGCGCATGAGATATCCGCGGCGAGAACGGTTTCGCGGATCGTATCACGGCCATCACAGAGCAGGGTGTATTGATGAAATACGTGATCGCGGTCTTCGGGAATTGACGGTGTTTCGAAGCGGCTACCGGCGAGGAGTTCGTTGTAAGTTTTGGCGACGCGTAACCGGTTTTGATTATAGTCGTCGATACGCTTCAGTTTGATGCGCAGGATAACGGCCTGCAATTCGTCAAGGCGGCTGTTAAACCCAATGACGTCGTGGTGGTATTGCTGACTACTGCCATGGTTCCGGTAAATTTTGATTTGTTGCGCAATGTCATCGTCGTTGGTAGTTACCATGCCGCCATCGCCGTAGCAGCCAAGATTTTTGCTAGGGAAAAAACTGAAGGCACCGGCCTGGCCGATCGAGCCTGTCATTTTATCCTGGTATCGGCTGCCAAAAGATTGCGCGCAGTCTTCGATGACGAGCAAGTTGGCATCGTCGGCTATCGCCTGAATTTCAGTCATGTCGGCGGCCTGGCCAAACAAATGTACGGGTAAAATTGCCCGAGTGCGCTCGGTTATCGCGGCCTTGATTTTGCTCACGTCAATATTCAGATTGTCCGGGTTGATATCTACAAAAACAGGAACGGCTCCGATATAACGGATGGCTTCGGCAGTAGCTATAAAGGTAAATGATGTGGTAATGACTTCGTCACCCGCCTTCAATCCGGCGGCGAGCAGCGCCAGATGCAGCGCATCGGTACCCGAAGCACAGCTAATCGCATGTTTAACGCCCAGATAGTCGGCCGCTTCCTGATCGAAAGCCTGCACATTCGGCCCGAGAATAAAACGGGCCTCAAGCAACGCCGCCTGCATTGCTGAATCGATTTCCTGTTTCAGCGTTTGATACTGACCTTTCAGGTCAACCATTGGGATGCTCATAATGATTCCTTGATTTGTGAGGTGATTGCAATCGCGGTTTCTAGTGCGCGTTTACCGGCTTCGCCATCCACCTTCGGTCGGCCCTTAGTTTGAATCGCGCGAATGAAATCGATAATTTCAAGATTCAACGCGTCGTTATTTTGATACTCCAGCTGTTCGTGCGAAATGTCTTTAAACCCGGCTTCGTTATTGGTATCACCTTTACGGTTGATCGCCAGTATGCGGTTTTGGAAATCGGCTGACAGATAGGCATCTTTTTGAAATATGCGCAGTTTGCGTTCCTGCTTGCGGCTGATACGGCTTGCGGTAACATTGGCGACACAATGGTTTTCAAATTCAATTCTGGCATTGGCGATATCGATATTTTCAGAAAGAACCGACATGCCACTGGCCGTGATGCGGCGAATCGGACTATCGACCAGATCGAGAATAATGTCGATGTCGTGAATCATTAAATCGAGGATAACACTGACATCGGTGGCTCGCGGTGTAAATGGCGCGAGTCGCGTCGATTCGATAAATTGCGGGCGATCCAGGTGTTCCTCTATTCCCATCATCACGCTGTTGAAACGTTCGATGTGTCCAACTTGCAAAATGAGACCCTTGCGACCAGCAATTTCGTTTAGAATATCGGCCTGTTCAACCGTTTCGCAGACCGGTTTTTCGATCAAGCAGTGAATTCCCGCTTCCAGAAACTCGCGCGCA
>JBLHOA010000061.1:0-14782 GCA_047622345.1 Gammaproteobacteria bacterium
GGGTGATAATTTATTTTCCTATGCGCAATCCTATGTTGCAGGCTTTTGCGTCTCCTGCCCGGAAAGTGCGGAGACAGTCGCCAATGACTTGCGTGAAATCGGGCCCAGCTACTATTTTGCACCACCACGCGTTTACGAAAACATGATCACCCAGGTGATGATCCGCATGGAAGATGCGGCTGCGATTAAACGCGTACTGTTTCATTTTTTCATGGAACACGCCAATAAAGTCGGGGTTGCCATATTAAATGGTGACAGCGTTTCACTGAAAGATTCCCTGCTCTACAAACTCGGTAACTTTTTAGTCTATGCTCCGCTTAAAAACGTACTCGGCTTGAGCCGCACCAAACTGGCCTATACCGCGGGTGAAGCCATTGGGCCGGAAATTTTCGACTTTTATCGTTCGCTGGGAATAAACATCAAGCAGCTCTACGGGCAAACTGAGTGCATGGTATTTATCTGCGTACAACCCGATGGTGAAGTTTATGCAGATACCGTCGGCACCCCGGCGCTCGAAGTCGAAATCGAAATCGCTGACAGCGGCGAAATCATGTATCGCAGCCCCGGCGTATTTCATTCTTATTATAAAAACCCGGAAGCGACCGCGAGCACCAAGACCGAAGACGGCTGGGTACACACCGGTGACGCAGGATATATCGATGAAGTAAACGGTCATTTGAAAATAATCGATCGCGCCAAAGATGTGGGAAAACTCAACGATGGGACTTTATTCGCGCCGAAATATATCGAGAATAAATTGAAATTCTTTTCCTTTATCCAGGAAGCGGTACTCTACGGCAATGAGCGCGACTACAGCACCGCCTTTATCAACATTGATCTCGATGCGGTCGGTAACTGGGCGGAACGCAACAATCTGGCCTATTCGGGTTACATCGATCTGGCCGGGCAGGAAAGCGTATACCGCCTGATCGAGGATTGTGTCGACAAGGTGAATCGAGATTTAGCCAACGACAGTCGTCTGGGCAATTCGCAGATTCGTCGATTCCTGATTCTGCACAAGGAACTCGATGCCGACGACGGTGAATTAACCCGAACGCGCAAGGTTCGTCGCAGCTTTGTTGCCGAACGCTATCAGATGCTGATCGATGCACTCTATACCGGACAGCAGGAATGCCATGTCAGCACCGAAGTCATCTTCGAAGACGGCCGCAGCGGCATGCTCGACGCCGATATCAAAATTCGCGACCTTGAACTCCATCCGGTAAAAAATGCCACCACGGACATGGCGGCATGAGAAATCTTGGCGATGACATTATTTTAGCGGTAGAAAACATCACCCTGTCGTTTGGCGTTATGAAAGTGCTCGACAATATCAGCTTCGATATCAGGCGCGGTGAAATCCGCTCAATTATCGGCCCCAATGGCGCCGGCAAGAGCTCGATGCTGAATGTCATCAACGGTTTCTATCATCCGCAGGAAGGCACCATTACCTTCAAAGGTGAAAGCCGAAGCCATATGGCTCCGCATGTGGCAGCCAGCCAGGGCATCGCGCGAACCTTTCAAAATATCGCCCTGTTCAAGGGCATGAGTACGCTCGACAACATTATGACCGGGCGCAACCTGAAGATGAAAACCAATATTCTCTGGCAGGCGCTGCACCTCGGCCCGGCGCGCAAAGAGGAGCTCGAAAATCGCGAGGCGGTGGAACGCATCATCGATTTTCTCGACATTCAGGCGATTCGCAAAACGCCGGTAGGCAAGCTGCCTTACGGGTTACAAAAACGCGTTGAACTCGGCCGGGCGCTGGCCGCCGAACCCGAACTACTGCTGCTCGATGAGCCTATGGCTGGCATGAATAGCGAAGAAAAAGAAGATATGTCGCGCTTCATTATCGACGTAAACGATGAGTTCGGCACCACTATCGCCCTGATCGAACACGATATGGGGGTGGTTATGGATTTATCCGACCGCGTCGTCGTACTTGATTACGGTAAGCAACTCGCCGATGGACTACCCGATGAGGTTCGTGCCAATCAGGAAGTGATCGACGCCTATCTTGGAGTACCCCATGAGTAAGGTGTTATTAAGATGATATTTTTTATCGAAGTTACCTTGAGTGGATTGATGGCCGGAATCATGTATTCACTGGTCGCACTCGGGTTTGTTCTAATTTTCAAGGCCTCGGGCGTATTCAATTTCGCGCAGGGCGTGATGGCACTGTTTGCCGCTTTAACACTGGTCGGCTTTATCGACAAGTTCGGCATGCCGATCTGGCTCGCGCTAATTGCGACCGTGCTGGTAATGATAGCGCTGGCCTGGCTTATCGAAAGGCTAATGCTGCGCCATCTGGTCAATCAGGAGCCGATTATTCTGTTCATGGCTACTATCGGTCTGGCTTATGTACTCGAAGGCTTCGGCGATATCCTGTGGGGCTCTGATGTCAAATTACTCGACCTCGGCATTCCTCAGGGCGCTTCCGACTGGATGCTCGACACCTTCGATATATACATCGAAAAGCTGGAAATATTTGCCGCGGCAACCGCGGCGATAATGGTTACCTTCCTCGCATTATTCTTTCAGAAAACTCGTATCGGCCGGGCTCTGCGAGCGGTGGCCGACGACCATCAGGCGGCGCTTTCGGTGGGCATTTCGCTGCATTCGATCTGGGTCATAGTATGGTCGGTTTCGGGCATAGTAGCGCTGGTCGCAGGCATTATGTGGGGTTCAAAATCCGGGGTTCAGTTTTCACTGTCGTTGATCGCACTGAAAGCGTTGCCGGTATTGATTCTGGGCGGCTTTACCTCGGTTCCCGGGGCGATTGTCGGCGGTATGATTATCGGTGTCGGTGAAAAGCTTGCCGAGGTTTATATCGGACCCTTTGTCGGCGGCGCCATTGAAAACTGGTTCGCCTACATGCTGGCACTGGCCTTTCTGCTGGTTCGACCGCAGGGTCTTTTCGGCGAAAAAATAATCGAGCGCGTATAAATATAATGATTTATCGAGAAACCGGACAATTCAAAGCAAGCTACGCCGCCGATCAGGCGCTATTTCCGATTGCACAGGATCGCATTGCCATTGTCGGCATTCTGATCTTCTTTTTTATCGTCATTCCATTAACCATCAATCAGTACTGGCTGAATGCGATCATGCTGCCCTTCCTGATTTACGCCCTGGCCGCCATTGGCCTCAATATTCTGACCGGCTATTGTGGCCAGTTATCGTTAGGCACCGGGGGCTTTATGGCGGTGGGCGCGTTCTCGGTTTTTAAATTGATGACCACCTTTCCCGAACTCGGTTTTGTCCCGCTGGTGATTATCTCCGGGTTGATTACCGCCGCAGTGGGCACAGTATTCGGACTGCCTTCGTTACGCATCAAAGGATTTTATCTGGCGGTGGCGACATTGGCCGCCCAGTTTTTTCTTATCTGGCTTTTCAACAAGGTCGGCTGGTTTGTTAATTACAATGCAACGGGGATGATCACTTCACCCCCGATGACCATGTTCGGAGTGATCATCACCGGACCCGAAGGTGGATCGACGGCGAAGTATCTGCTGGTCGCTTCTTTTGTCGCCGTGTTTGCACTGGTGGCGAAAAATCTGGCGCGAGGCCGGATCGGCCGAAACTGGATGGCCATCCGCGACATGGACATCGCCGCCGAATTAATCGGAGTTCGACCTTTGATTGCCAAACTTTCCGCATTCGCGGTGTCTTCATTTTATATCGGCATGGCCGGAGCTTTATATTTTGCGGTGTGGTTGGGCTCGGCAGAACCGACCGAAGCGTTCGATATTAATCAATCGTTTCTGGTGCTGTTCATGATTATTATCGGCGGACTTGGCTCGATACTGGGTTCATTTCTGGGCGCGGCATTTCTGGTGTTGATGCCGATTCTATTGAAAAATATTCTCGTCGATGGACTCGGCACCGACATCGCGCTGGCCGCGCATATCGAAATCATGACGGTCGGTGTACTCATTATCGTTTTTCTCATTGTCGAACCGCACGGGCTTGCGCGCCTATGGCGAATCGCCAAAGAAAAAATGCGCCTATGGCCTTTCCCTTACTAGCCGACAGGCGGTTTGGAAGGCTTAAAGCGTTTAAAACTTGTTGTTAAAACAACATAACCGGAGGAAGTAATGAAAATTAAAAGATTAACTAAAACCCTGGTGGCTGCGCTTCTCGCAATTCCACTGTTCTCGGGAATCGCCAATGCCTACGAATTGACTATTCCGACCCTGGATTATCGGACCGGACCTTACGGGCCGAACGGGATTCCATTTGCCAATGGTTATAGCGACTACATGACCATGCTCAACGAACGCGATGGTGGCATTAATGATGCCCGAATCAATCTGGTAGCCTGCGAAACCGCGTATAACACCAAGCGCGGCGTCGAATGCTACGAAAGCACCAAAGGCGAAGGTGAATCCGGTGCACTGGTTTATCAACCCCTGTCCACGGGCATCACCTACCAGCTCATCCCCAAGTCGAGCGTCGACGAAATTCCCATTTTCTCTATGGGCTACGGCAGAACGTCGGCGGCCAACGGTAAAATTTTCCCATGGGTGTTCAACTTTCCAGCCACCTACTGGAGTCAGGCCACCATTTTCGTGCAATACATCGCCGAACAGGAAGGCGGCATGAATAAGCTCAAGGGCAAGAAAATTGCGCTGGTTTATCATAACTCGGCCTACGGTAAAGAACCGATTCGTACCCTCGAAGCCGCCGCGAAAAAATTCGGTTTCGAATTGATGCTGTTGCCGGTTGATCATCCGGGCCAGGAGCAAAAGTCGACCTGGTTGCAGGTGAGAAAGGAACGTCCCGACTGGGTCATGATGTGGGGCTGGGGTGTTATGAATCAGGTCGCGATCAAGGAAGCCTCGTCGATCCGTTTTCCAATGAACCGTTTTCTTGGGGTGTGGTGGTCAGGGTCTGAAAATGACGTTATTCCGGCAGGTAAAGGTGCCCATGGTTACCTCTCGGGGGCTTTTCATGCACCGGGTGATAAATTCCCCGCGCACGACGACATCAAGAAATACGTTTACGATGCCGGCAAGGGATTTGGCGATCGCGATCGCATCGGCGAAGTTCTCTACAACCGTGGATTAGTCGCGGCAATGTGGACTTCCGAAGCGATTCGTAACGCGATGAAAATTCATGGTACCAATGAAGTGAACGGCAAAATGGTTCGCGATGGCTTCGAGTCACTCGATGTTGACGAGGCACGGCTGAAGGAACTGGGTCTACCCGGGTTTACTATCCCGGTCAAGATCACCTGTGAAAACCACGAAGGTCCGGGACAGGCAGCCATTCAGCAATGGGACGCTAATGCGAAACGCTGGAATTTTGTGACCGATTTTTATGAGCCACTGCGTGATATCACCGGACCGCTGATCGCCGAAGACTCGGCGCAATACGCGGCCGAGAATAACGTTACGCCAGCAAAGTGTAACTAGTCAGTTACCCGGAGTAGAGTCACAATGACGGTGAACGAAACAGCAAATCCAGTCGATAAAAAGCCGATGCTAGTGGTGAATAATATCGAAGTGATTTACGACCACGTCATTCTGGTGTTGAAAGGGGTATCGCTTGAAGTACCCGAGCAGGGCATTGTCGCTCTGCTCGGGGCTAACGGCGCAGGGAAGTCGACCACCTTGAAGGCCATTTCAAATTTGCTCAAGGCCGAGCGTGGCGATATTTCCAAGGGATCAATTGAATTCATGGGTAAACGCATCGACAACTTAAGTTGTGCCGAGCTGGTACAGCAGGGCATTATCCAGGTGATGGAAGGTCGCCATTGTTTTGAACACCTGACCGTCGAAGAAAATTTGATGACCGGCGCCTATACCCGCAAAGACGGTAGTGCCCGCATCAAAAGCGACCTCGAACTGGTCTACAGTTATTTTCCTCGCCTGAAGCAGCGCTACAAATCGCAGGCGGGCTATACCTCAGGCGGCGAACAACAGATGGTAGCCATCGGCCGGGCATTGATGTCGCGACCCAAAATGATTTTACTCGACGAACCATCCATGGGGCTCGCTCCTCAGTTGGTCGAAGAAATATTCGAAATAGTGGAACGCTTGAACCGCGAGGAAGGGGTGACCTTTCTGCTCGCCGAACAGAACACCAACATTGCTTTGCGTTACGCCAAACATGGTTACATCCTCGAAAACGGTCGCGTAGTGCTCGATGGCAGCGCCGCCGAATTGCGCGAAAATACCGATGTTAAGGAATTCTATCTGGGCATCAGCGAAGGTGAGCGGGTTAATTTCCGCGATGTTAAACACTACCGTCGACGCAAACGCTGGTTGACCTGATCCGCCCCCCTAACGGAAACTCCACCATGAGCGAATTTTACGACAGTCTGGAAACCCGCCCCCCGGATGAGCGCCAGGCGGCGCAACTCGAAGCACTCCGGCAGCAACTCAAGCACGCCCAGAGCAATTCAACGGCCTATGCAGAAATTCTGCTGGGTATAGACAGCGACGCCATTACCGACAGTGCCGCTTTTAGCGAAGTTCCGTTAACGCGTAAATCTGACCTGATCGCTCTACAATGGCTGAACCGCCCCTTGGGGGGATACAACACCACTAAGGGCGAGCAACACAGTCACCTGTTTGCGTCACCCGGCCCCATTTACGAACCGGGCTATCGATCACCCGATTTCTGGCGCCTGGCTCGAGCGCTCTACGCCAGTGGTTTTCGCAGCGGCGAACTGGTTCATAATTGTTTCAGTTACCATCTCACCCCGGCGGGCATGATGCTGGAAAGTGGCGCGCTGGCACTGGGGTGTAGCGTTACCCCGGCGGGAGTAGGACAGACCGAGTTACAGCTACAAACTATTTCCGATTTAAAGCCGCAGGGCTATGTCGGCACCCCTTCGTTCTTGAAGATCATTCTCGATAAGGCCGTTGAATTGAAAACCGACCTGAGCTCGATGAATAAAGCGCTGGTCAGCGGCGAGGCTTTGCCGCCTTCATTACGCGAAGACTTTGCAGAACAGGGAATTCGGGTTCAGCAGTGCTACGCGACCGCCGATCTCGGTTTAATCGGCTATGAATCAAGCGCTCTGGAAGGGTTGATTATCGACGAAGGCATCTACGTTGAAATCGTCCGCCCCGGCACCGGCGAGGCAGTAGCCGAAGGCGAGGTTGGCGAAGTCGTTGTCACCAGTTTCAATGCGCAATATCCGTTAATCCGTTTTGCTACCGGCGATCTGTCGGCATTTATGCAAGGCGCCAGCCCCTGCGGACGCAGCAATCAACGCATCAAGGGCTGGATGGGGCGTGCCGACCAAACCGCCAAAGTGCGCGGTATGTTTATCCACCCGCAACAAATCGACAAGGTAATAAAACGCCATGACGAAATATCCCGCGCACGACTGGTAGTCGACTGGGTCAATCAGGCCGATCGGGTTACCCTCAAATGTGAAGTCAATAATCGATCCGACGGGCTCGAATCGGCCATTGCTGAAACCTTTCGATCAGTCTGCAAACTGCGTGGTGACATTGAATTGCAGAACCCGGGAAGTCTCGCCAACGACGGCAAGGTGATTGACGACATCCGTCAATACGACTAGTGCAAAGGTGAAGCTGCCGCGATGAAGGTGCATGGGTTTCTTCAGGGGGTTCGAGTCATCGATCTATCGCAATACATCCCCGGTCCTTTCGCCAGCCGTCAACTCGCAGATTTAGGTGCGGAGGTCATAAAAATCGAACCGCCGGCTGGCGACCCGATGCGCCACTTCATGCATCAATCCAGTGACACTATGTCCCCTGTTTACCGACATCTTAATCGCGGTAAGAAAATCTGCCGAACTGATCTCAAGTCCGAAGACGGCAAAGAGCGGTTGCGCAAGCTGCTAACCGGTGCCGACATATTGCTCGAATCCTATCGCCCCGGAGTGCTGCAGCGCCTGGGCTTTGATCGCGCCACACTCGATGAACTCAACCCAACCTTAATCCATTGTGCCCTTTCCGGCTATGGACAGAACGGTCCCTATCGCCTGCGCGCCGGACACGATATTAACTACTGCGCGGGCAGCTCGATCCTGGCCTTGAACGGCAGTGAGTCGCAACCGATGATGAGCTACCCCCTGCTCGCCGATCACGCCGGGGCGATGCAGGCGAGCACGATGATGCTGGCCGCGTTACACGGCAGGCATCATCAAACCGGCAGTACTTACATCGATATCAGCATGCTTGAAACCTGCCTGTCCTGGCAGTACCTGCCCATTCTCACCAGTCAAAATGAGCGCGCCGGAGATATCGTTAACGGCGGTGCCGCTTGCTATAACATTTACCGCAGCAGCGAAGGATTGTTCCTCAGTCTCGGGGCCATCGAAACAGCTTTCTGGAAAAACTTTTGCACGGCGGTTGAACACCCCGAATGGATTGCACGCCAATTTGAAACAATGCCGCAAGGTGCATTGATTGCCGAACTCGAAGTCTTATTTGCCGAACATAAGCTCGAACACTGGAATACATTGCTTGACTCGGTGGACTGTTGCTATCAGCCACTGTATTTCCCTGAACAGTTGGCCCGGCATCCGCAATTGATGTCGCGAGGGGCAATCAGCAATAATGGTCCCCGCCATCCAGCCTGGGTCAACCAGCAGGCGATAGACATCGAAGAAGCCGTGTTTGAAATCGATGCGGGAAAACTGAACTGGCTGCCCTCAGCCGCAGCGGAATAAGCCTTTTTCATAATAAGCATTCATTTCATCATCGGGCACCATGCCGCCGCCGGTAGCCCAGACGATATGCGTCGCGGCGTCCATCCGCTCATCCAGTCCCTGCGCGCGCAAATACTGACGACCCGCCTGCGACTGTGTCAGCATGGCAGGGCCGGTCAAGCCGGCCAAAGCCGACGGTTCGAGGGCGATACCCTCGCTATCGCGGGTCATCGCCAACAGTCTGAATAACATTTGATCCTGAATGGTGAAAATACCGCTGAGGATCTGCTGCATTTCGCGCCCGACAAAACCGGAAGGTGACGCCACCGCAAGTCCATCGGCCTCGGTAACATTACCCAAACCAAAGTCACGCACACTTAACTGCTCATGCAAACCCGTCATCATGCCAAGCAGCATGCAGGGGGAATCGACCGGCTCAGCGAAAAAACAATGTACATGGTCGCCGAAGATTTGTTTTAATCCGGCGGCGACGCCACCCGGACCGCCACCCACCCCACAGGGAAGATAAACAAATAATGGTCGGGTAGCGCTCACTTCAATTTTGAGTTCATCCAGCTGCCCCTTGAGCCGGCTGGCGGCAACGGCATAGCCAAGGAACAGGTCGCGGGAACTTTCATCATCAACAAAATGCATGCCTGGGTCGGCAGCAGCTTCGGCCCTGCCCTGCTTAACCGCCTCGCTGTAATCCGAATTGTACTCAATTACATTGACCCCTTTCGCGCGCAGCAGCTCTTTTTTCCACTGGCGCGCATCGGCCGACATATGCACCGACACCTTAAAGCCAAGCTGTGCCGAAATAATACCGATGCTAAGCCCGAGGTTTCCGGTCGAACCGACCGCAATCGAATGTGATGAAAACAGTTGTCGGAAGGTTTCGCTTTGAAAACAGGCATAATCATCCTGCAACTTGAGCAGCCCATGCTCGAGGGCAAGAGTTTCTGCGTGTTTCAACACTTCGTAGATGCCGCCGCGCGCCTTTATCGACCCGGAAATTGGTAAATAATTATCACATTTAAGCATCAGGCGGCCGGCGCAAGGCAGGCCGAGTGTTGATTCCAGCTTCGACTTTAACCGCGCAACTTCGCGCAGCGGTGATTCGATAATGCCCCTGGATGGCGAGGTTTCAGGGAAGGCTACACTGATATAGGCTGCGAATCGCGAAAGCCTGTCCTTTGCATCGGCGATTTGATCGCGACCGACCGACAGGGTCGGACTAGCCTGCCCATAGCGGGCATAGTCAGCATTGATCCACAGCGCCGGTTCGGCGTTGATGATTCTTGTTAAAAGTGGGTAGTGTTGCTGCCATTGCGCCAGCGATTTACCGTGCATCAAAGCTCGCTCATCCACGACCGATGTAAGGCATGTTGGTTGCCATAATAGTCATAAACTGCACGTTGGCTTCAAGCGGCAACTCGGCCATTTGCACCACGGCACGGGCAACATGCACGACATCCATTACCGGCTCAGCGGCGATTGCACCATTTGCCTGGGGCACACCTTTCGGCATGCTTTTGGTCATCGGTGTTTCAGCATTACCGATGTCGATCTGCCCGCAGGCGATATTAAAGGCCCGCCCATCGAGTGAAATCGACCGGGTTAAACCGGTTATCGCGTGTTTGGTCGAAGTATAGGGTGCCGAAAACGGACGGGGCACCTGCGCTGAAATCGACCCATTGTTGATGATTCGACCGCCTTGCGGCGATTGCGCTTTCATCATCCGGATTGCCTGTTGTGAACACAGGAAGGGGCCGGTGAGATTGGCATCGACTACCGCCTGCCATTGCTCATAGCTCAGTTCCTCCATCGGCACCGCCGGGGTAAACAGGCCCGCGTTATTAAACAACAGATCCAGGCGTCCAAATTGTTCTTCTATTTGTTTAAACAGGGCTTTAACCTGATCGGGTTTGCCGACATCGCAGGTCGCACAAAGTATGCGCGACGTGTCGGCATCGCTCATCGAAGCCGTTTCCTGCAGGGGTTCTATGCGGCGCCCGCTTAAAATCAGTGAAAAACCCTGCCCGAGCAGGGCAAGGCTTACCGCGCGGCCGATACCGGTACCCGCGCCGGTGACGAGAGCTACTTTATTGGTCATAGTCGATCTCCTGACTGTAGTCATTGTTTTCATGTAAATCCCAGTAAGCCTGCCCAAGTTTCAGGCTCAGTTCACCCGGCTTGCCGTCACCCAGGGCAACGCCATCAAGTTTGCAGACCGGAATGACGCCTCCCGCGGTACTGGTAATAAATACTTCGTCCGCCTGCCGCACCCAGGCTGCCGGCAAGATATCCAGTTCGACTTTAAGGTCTTCCTGCGCCAGCAATTCGAGTACGGTTTTACGCGTTACCCCTTCGAGCACACCGCTCGCCGGAGTCACCACGCGATTACCCTGACGGGCGAATATATTGAACCCCGGTCCTTCAATTAAATTCCCCTCGCCATCGACCAGCACCGCGCTATCGAGCCCATTATCGTAGGCGTCAAATAAGGCTTTCACCATATCCAGCCAATGGTAATTTTTGATCTTCGGGTCGATCGATTCGGCTGCAATACGTTGCTGCGAGCTGATCAGCAAATTAAGTCCGTTTTGTCGCTGTGGTTCCGGGGCTATCCAGATGAACGGGATGGCAAAAGCAAAAAACTGGTTCTGGCAGCTGCGGGGATCGCGTGACCCCGGTTCGGGCATGCCCCGGGTGCAAATGATTTCGACATAGGCTTCGCGCAGACCGCTGCGTTTCACCAGCTCGATCATCACCGCTCGAATCTGCTCCCGGTCGTAGGGAATCGACATACGCAGGCCCGCCATGCTGGCATGGAATCTATCAAGATAGTCGTCGATACGGAAAAAACGCCCACGCCACACATGGGCGACATCGTAGGTTGCATCGGAATGGAGAAACCCCCAGTCGAGCAGGGAAATCTTCGCTTCGGAAATCGGCACATATTCTCCGCCAACAAAGGCGGCACCGCGGGCATAGTCAGTCATTTTAATTTTCACCTATTTAAACGTCGGCGTTCTTTTTTCGATAAAGGCGCTGATTCCCTCGCGTCCATCGGGCGATGCCGCGCATTGCGCGACCGATCGACCCTCAAGTTCCATTTGCGTTTCCAGACTGTTATTGAAACTACAAAGTAATAATTTTTTCACCGCAGCGATCGAATTTAACGACCCCTTGGCCAGTTGTTCAGCCAGTTGCTGGCATTCAAGCGGCAATTGATCGTCGGCGACTACCTGGGTGACCAGACCCAGGTCGAATGCCTGCGCTGCGGATAAGGTGTTATTGGTCAGCATCAATTGCTGGGTTTTACGCAAGCCGATCAAGCGCGGCAGGAAATAACTGGAACTGCCATCGGGACACAAACCCGCACGTGTATAAGCCATGGTGAAGCTCGCCGACTGGCCCGCCAGCACCAGATCCGCGGCCATCGCCAGACTGAAGCCAGCCCCCGCGGCAATACCGTTAACCGCAACAATGAAGGCCGCATTCATCCGGCTAAAGGTTGATATGGCGGCGTGTAAGTCGTCGGCGAGCCCCTTCACCCCGGAACCAATGTCATCGCCCTGCGCGGCAAATTCCTTGATGTCTCCACCGGCGCAAAAAAAGCGACCGCTTGCGCTAAGCACGACTGCTTTAACCCGGGCATCATTGTCGCATCGCATCGCCGCCTGTTTTAACTCGGCGGCCATTCGCGTATTCATCCCATTTGCAGCATCGGGGCGGTTTAAGCGGATGTTTATAATTGATTCCGCTCGCTCAAATTCGATGGTTTTAAACGTTTCCATGACCGGCTATCCGATTATCTAAAAAATGCAGTATAAATTAATACCCTATTCGATCAGAATAGTAATTCCAAAATAATAAAGAGTAACTGTTATGGCTGCATTTGTAATCGTCGACACCAAAATCGAAAACCCCGAAGCCTACGAAGAGTACAAAAAACTGGCGCAACCGATAGCTGAAAAATTCGGCGGGAAATATCGCGTCCGTGGTGGTGAAATGGAAGCCCGTGAAACCGATTTATGGACACCCACGCGCATGGTTATTATTGAGTTTCCCTCGATGGATGCGGCTCGAGGATTTGTCGACTCGGAAGAATATGCTCCGGTAAAACCACTGCGTCGTGACAACGCGAAATGTACGCTGCTCATAATTGACGGATATTGAGTAACCAAATTGATTGGTCGATGCAAGGGTGGCGAAGGTGACCCTTAAGCTCTATTCAATTTTTCTGGTCGTCGCCATCGTTATTATGGTGACTCCGGGCCCAGCTGTTGTTCTGGCAATTACCAATGGCATTTTGCATGGCGTCCGCGGAGCACTGTTCGCGATTTTTGGTAATATGACCGGCCTGGTAATTCTGACCGCGATATCCAGCTTAGGCCTCGGCGCAGTCATCTCCACCAATGACTGGTTGTTCGACTTGTTGAAATGGTTGGGTGGCTTATACCTGGTTTATCTGGGGGTGATGATGTGGCGAACCGATAAAAGCCGCATAGGGGTTTCCGTCCAAATCGATAGTGTCAAGTCACTGACCCATGGTCAACTTTACCAACGCGGGCTGATGGTAACGGCTAGCAATCCAAAGGCCATTATTTTTGTCACCGCATTGTTACCGCAGTTCATCCAGCCGCAACAACCCCTAATACCGCAGTTTGCCATTTTGATCGGCACAATGCTGGCCATGCAACTACTGGTTCTCGGCAGTTATGCCCTGCTTGCCAATCAAATCCGGCACTGGTTGAACTACGGCGGGCGCATAAAACTTTTACACCGGATTATCGGAAGCTGCTTTGTTGGCTTTGGTATCCTGCTGGCATTCAGCCAGCAACGCTGACCTGCCGGATCGAAGGTTAGTGCAAAGAGAAGCTATCGCTGAAACAATCAGTCTTTGCACCGGTATTCACTGGAACTGATAGTTCATCCCGAGGCGTAATCCATAGATGGTGTAATCATCGATGCCGCCGGTTTTTCCAGAATTTTTATCACGCACTCTCCAGTCAGCACTATGATGCTCTAAACCGAATCCATAGCGGGCAGATCATTGCTTACCGAGTTGCTGCATCAAGCCGATTCCACCGACTACTGCCAGTTCGGTATCAACATCGGTGACGATGTCGAAGGTTCCGCCGCCCTGAACCGGACCCTGCACATCACCCATGTCGATCTGATTGAAACCGCCGCCACGATTCCAGTATCCAGTCCAGTTGCTGTCATCCATCGTGTATCGACGCTCACCAACCACGGTAATCATCAGCATCGAACCGACCGTATCGATAACCTCCTGCGATTGGACCTGGGTAATGCCGACGATTCGGGCGGTTCGCTCAAAATCAAATCTGGGAGAATGGTCCAGATTAACGCCAAGAAACCACTTATCGCCAAGCTTGCGATACACCGAAATACCGATGCCAAGCGTGTCGTTGGTCGGCTTACCACTGGCTCCGACCAGATTCAGCCGGGCGGTCAAATCATAGCGACTTGCTTGCTCGGCAACGCAGGTAAACGGTGTTAGCAACATGAAGTTCATATCAGCGGATTACGCAAAAAAATCAGAGCCACCGGACTCGCCGTACCGATCAAGACCCAACGTGGTTTCGGCTACTACATCGAATAGATCACCACTCTATTGCACTCGATACTTAAAACCATCACCGTCACCACCATTTTCTGGGTCAGTCTGATATTAATCGGCAGTCCGGTGGTGATCGATCGCCTCGTGTCTAACTGGCTACGGCATCAATTTGATATAACCCTGGAATTCAAGGCTCGTGCGCTGGCTCAGTATGTTGCTTAACAACCTGATATTTAACGCAATTTCGAACAGTCCGGAAAATACGACGGTCAACATTACCGCCGAACTAGTGGACGGTTATTGCAGTATCGAAATATACAATGAAATGCTGGAGCCACTTTCGGCTGCGGACATGGATATGCTATTTAAGCGATTCTGGCGCAAGGATTCGGCCAGAGAGAGTGGCCGACATGCGGGTATAGGGCTGTCGCTGGTTAAGTCCTACGTCGAATGCATGAAAATTGAAGTCAAAGCGTCAATTAAGAACGATGGCCGTTTCGCAATACGTCTTGCAAAGATTAAAACGATTTAAATCGCCGCATACTCGCAGCACTGCG
>JBLHOA010000062.1:0-14721 GCA_047622345.1 Gammaproteobacteria bacterium
CTACGATTTAATGGCCGCCGATGTCGCGCAATCCTTAGCGCGGTTAAACCTGTCCAGCTGTGACATTCTCGGGCACAGCATGGGCGGAAAAGTTGCGCTTAAACTGGCCTTGAATCATGCCGAACTGGTTGACCGGCTGGTCATTGCGGACATTGCCCCGGTCAGTTATGAGCACGACTACGATCACCTGATCGACCCCATTCTGGCGCTATCGCTGGCCAGCCTTGACAGCCGCAAGCAGGCCGACCAGTTGCTAAAACCGGCGATAAGCGACGACCTGCTGCGCGCCTTTCTATTGCAAAACCTGGTGCAGGAAGCGAATCAATGGCGTTGGCGGGTCAATTGGGGGGCTATTAAAAACCAGCTACCCGAGCTCACCGGATTTGCTCTGCCGTCTGAGCAGTGGCGTATCGATGCGCCAACGCTGTTTATCAATGGTGGCGAGTCTCCCTACATCGGCAAACTTGAAAAGGAAATCATCAATGCGCATTTCAGTCAGGTTGAATTCGCCACGATTCCCGCGGCCGGCCATTGGTTGCATGCTGAAAAACCAGACGAATTTTCCAAACTGGTAATCGACTATCTGAGTTGAAGTGGGAATAAGCTATTCAAGAAGCGCCGGTTTCGGCCGATAAAAATCTCGTAAACGGTTTTTTATCTGGATCTGATGGTACTTAGAAAAGTAATTTTATTGATGTCGCTGACCCTGACCTGCGCCGGGGTGCAAGCTGTCGAAGATCGATATCAGGCATCTCTGGACGAGTCAAAGTGGGAAATGACGGCCAATTCGGCGTTGCTTTGCCAGGCTGAACACGCGATCCCCCAATTTGGCGTTGCCGTTTATTCACAACAGGCTGGCCGCAAACTGCGCCTCGAATTGATCACAATGCACTCCATAGAAAAAGGTACCCCGGTTGAATTGCGCGCTGAAACTGCGATCTGGAAAACGATGAAAGTTGGCGCTCCGGTCGTTAAATTAATCGCTGGGGATCAACCCAACTTGATCCAGATATCGGCGCTCGATGCCGAACGCTCTTATCATCAGCTTCGTGAAGGGATGCAACCGACCTTTGTTTTTAAACGCGTTAATCCACTGGTTTCAGTGCTATCGACAGTCCGTTTTCGCGATATCGATGGTGATTTCACCGCCTGCGTTAATCAGCTAAACCCGAAAAATTTCGAAGACATTCGCCTGAGCCATATTCATTTCGAGTCGGACGATGAGTTTCCCCGATTGCAGGAAGAAAGTTCGGCTTTTAGCGACATGTTCGGCTACCTCGAGGTCGATGAGAACATTTCTGAAATCGTCGTGAGCGGCCATGCCGATAAAAACGGTGAGACCTGTTACAACGACAAGTTATCTGAACGTCGGGCCTGGTATGTATATGATTTACTGCTCGCGCGCGGCGCTGACCCGGCCAAATTACGCATTGCTTATTTTGGCGAAAGCATTCCCGCCGCTAAGGCAATGCATAAAGATACGTTCGTTTCGAGTCGCCGTGTAACCGTCGAATTGCGGCGCAATTGATTATCGGTTTACGCGCGAGTATTTGGAGTTCCAGTAAATTTCACTGCCACCGTCCTGCACAGATTGCGCCCGCGCCAGGACAAATAATAAATCGGAGAGGCGGTTGATATATCGTCCTGTTTCCGGGTTCAGTTGCTCATCCTCTTTCAGTGAAATTAATGCACGTTCCACCCGTCTGCAGACGGTTCTGGCTAAATGAATAAAGGCCACAGCCTGACTTCCGCCCGGCAAAATGAATTCTTTTAGCGCGGGTAAGGATTGATTAAAGGATTCGATCTGTGCTTCCAGTGCAGTGACGTAGTCGGTCTGAATCAAGGCTTTGCCGGGCTGGCAGAGTTCGGCTCCGAGGTCGAACAGGTCGTGCTGAATTCCGAATAAAAGCTGGTGGATGTCACCTGTGGACAGGCTGCTGACAATCAATCCAATGCAGGCGTTGAGTTCGTCGACTTCTCCGAGACAACGAACGCGGATGTCATTTTTCGACAGTCGACTCCCGTCGGCCATGCCGGTGGTACCCTGGTCACCGGTGCGGGTCGCAATTTTTGAAAGTCGATTTCCCATTTTAATTCGTCCTGTTAAGGCGATAGTTTGTACTTGACGTGAACAAGCTGTCGCGGGTAAGTCAATGTTAGCAGCCTGGCATTATCCACCGTTGCGACAATAAAAAACAAATTCAATGTGCGCCTAAATCAATGTCCAGCCAAAACTAATGTCCAGTAGGTGCAAGTTTGCAATAAAGCGTTAAAATGCCGCTTCGACAATACAAGTAGATCCACCTCAGCGCTATGACCCGTTATTTTATCATTCAGATCGAGCCAGAATATGTTCAGCATTAAGTCCAGGGCCTGGCAGCTGGGCTTGACCCTGGCTTTACTGGTATTGACCTATACGCTGGGCTTAACTTCGTTCGTGTCGGCCTTCGAATTCGATTTGTTTACTTATATCGTCAATTTGAAACCGGTTTCCCAGCACCCCGTCGATGCCGAGTCGTTCCTCTATGCACCGCAATGGAGCTTGCTGCTGGTGTATGGCTGTATAACTACCGCCTATGTGCGTTGGTTCACGCGGTCGCGAACCACGGCCTTGTCGTTGCTGCTGGTATTCCTGCTATTTTTTGCGCTATTGATGCTCGAAGTGACTCTGGCGGTGTTTCTGCACTTTTATTTGCCGGTGATTTTTCCGGCGGCGGTAATGATGCTGCTGTCGCTCGGCTACTGGGGAATGGATTTTTACCGCCAGCTTACTACGCAAACGCTGTTTCGCGATGAATCGATTTCGCTGTCGGAGATCGAGCAGAAAATTGCCGATGGCGAGCTCCAGAGTGCATTGATTTTGTTGAAGCAATCCCCCTACAGTGATGAATTGCTCGAAATTGGCTACGAGCTGGGCATGCTGCTCGAGTCAGGCAAGCACTGGGCCAGTGCGCTTAATCTGTATCACTGG
Source organism: Gammaproteobacteria bacterium (assembly GCA_047622345.1). Classification (GTDB taxonomy): domain Bacteria; phylum Pseudomonadota; class Gammaproteobacteria. Next base: position 2,972 of record JBLHOA010000062.1, read on the forward strand.
TTGTCCGCCTATGACCCGGGCTTGAGTGACTTTGTTACTCGAATTGAAGATATTCGTAAAAACAGGGATAGGGTGCTCAGTCTGGGTAAGGTAATGCCTCAACCGAGGGAGGATGAGGCTCCGATGATTGGGCATTTTAGACTGCAGAAAAAAATTGCGATGGGATCTACCGCGGTTGTTTATCAAGCAATCGACCTGCGCACACATAATTCGGTGGCCTTGAAAGTGATGGTGTCGAAATCGAGAGAGAAGAACGAACGCGACCGCATAAAACAATGGCTGGATGAAGCTGAAATTGTCGCGCGACTCGATCATCGTAATATCGTCAAGATACACGACGCAGGAATGCACGGTGACTCAGCTTATATTGCCATGGATCACATCTTTGGATATTCGATGTCATTACGTTTACGTAAAAGAGAATACTTAACTGTCGGTGAGTGTCTGCGCATATCGAAGGCAATGTTACGTGCATTGATAGCTGCGCACAGTCACGGAATCGTGCACGGGGACATCAAACCCGCCAACATCATGTATGACGAGCGTAACGATAGTTATATTTTGACCGATTTTGGTGCGGCTTATACCGAACAGAATGATCGTCACTCTGGCAATAAAATAGTTGGCACGCCTGCGTATATGTCGCCCGAGCAGTTGGGCCGGGGAAAAATTGACGGCCGCTCAGATTTATTCTCACTGGCGGTAACCTTGTACCATTTGGTCAACGGTGTTCAGCCTTTCGCCGGCAACAGCTTACCCGAACTAAAACGGAGTATTTTAGACGATCAACCGGTGTTGAATCACAGCAGTATGCCGGGAGCTCTTATCGAAGTGATCCTAAAGGCCCTGCAGAAAAAACCCTATATGCGATTTGCCGATGCTCAGCAGATGCTGACGGCGATCGAGTGTTGTGAAGCAATTTTGCGAGAGAAAATGGAACAGCATAATTGACCTGAGCGTTGGTCTATCGCTGGATTAATTACCTGTATCTTCAGCTTAGGTCCAGGGCCCCTGAGTAGTGAGCAATGGGCAGGGCGGAAAAGGTTTAATACTGTCGCCAGCTCACTGGCTGGAAAAAAACCTGACCCGAAACATCATCGTGTATTTACAGTTTAATGCCCGGTTTAGCGCGGGCAAAACTTTTGCTATTTTCACGCCAGGCAATCACCAGGCCACCGAGTATGATGAAGATGACTCCCGGTAGCAATTGACCAAAGGGGGACTCGTCAAAGAAGATCCAGCCCAGCACAAAGGCGAACGGGATTCCAAAATATTCGAATGGCGAAAGGCTGGCCGGTCGGGCCAGTCGATAAGCGGTAATCAGCGAAAGCACCGCAAATCCACCCACCAGGCCCATGCCGATCAACCAAAGCCAGTCATTTAGTGAATCAACACTAAGCTCTGCGCTAGTGAGTAGCACCAAAATCAAAGCGCCCACCAGGGAGCCGAAGGATGCGTACAGGTTGATTAAGGCGGTGGGGGTCTGTTTGTCAAATCGTTGCACGAGCACGGTAGATATGGAGTAACCAAGTGCCGCGCCGATGGGTAGCAGGCTGTTTAAATTAAAAAGTTCGGTGCCGGGGCGCATGATGAAAATGACGCCGATAAACCCGGTAATTACGGCTACCCAACGCCAACCCCCGACCTTGTGCTTAAGCAGCGGTATCGATAGCAGGGTAATAAACACCGGGCTGATATAGGTCAGGGTGGATGCAATAGCGAATTCCATACGGGTGATAGACAGGTAAAAGCAGTACTGGGCGAGGGCGATGAAAAGGCCGCGGGTGAGCCCTAATCGCCATCGCTTTAATCGAAATTGATAACCCGAAGCTCTCCATTCGGAGGACAGGTAGAGCACAGCCAGGCTGGGGATTAAGCCGAATAGATTACGGAAACTGGCGAGCTGTTGAACTGGGTAGCGATCCCCCAGTAGTTTGATAATCAGCCCCTGGACATCGAATAGTAAAATCGCCAGTAAGACGAAAAAGGTGGCTCGGGCAAATTGCCCAGTTAAAGCTGGCATCGTCGGGAATTGAGTTCGAAACAGCGCGCAACTTTGGCACGTTGGGGGTCAAATGGAAAGATATGGTTTACTTCGGCGCTTTTGATCGGTATTTCAGTCAAAATATTGATTTTTTTCGCAGTGAATCGTGGACACTTCCGGGCAATGCCAATAGAATGTTTGTTCAAGAATATGCTGCCTCCGCAGTGTTTACTCTTAACGAATTATTCAGTGGGAAGAACCAACGGTTCCTCCCATTTTCGTGCGCACGCATTTTTTGAACCTGGAGGTTTTGTGCCCAAACCCGCTTTACTAGTCCTTCAAGATGGCAGCATTTTCGAAGGGGTTTCCATTGGTGTCGATGGAATCTCATCTGGAGAGGTGGTGTTTAATACCGCTATGACCGGCTACCAGGAAATTCTGACCGACCCGTCCTACTGCCAGCAGCTGGTTACCTTGACCTATCCCCATATTGGCAATACCGGTGTTAACAGCGAAGATGAAGAGGCCGCTACCATTCATGCCAGTGGTTTAATCATCCGCGACCTGCCTTTGCTTGCAAGTAACTGGCGCAGCGAGTCAAGCCTTGAATCCTACCTGCAAGCCCGCGGCATCGTCGCCATTGCCGACATTGATACGCGAATGTTAACGCGCTTGTTGCGCCACAAAGGTGCGCAGCCCGGAGCGATAATGGCCGGAGATGATCTATCGAAAGAAAAGGCGCTGGAAGCGGCAGCAAAATTTCCCGGGTTGGCTGGTGCCGATCTGGCTCAGGTGGTGACTACGAGCAAACCCTATCAATGGACACAATCCACCTGGCAGCTTGGTCGTGGGTATCAGGATAAATTAGACGGCAAATTCCATATCGTGGCATATGACTTCGGCATCAAGAAAAACATTCTTTGTATGCTGGTTGACCGCGGGGCCCGGGTCACCGTGGTGCCGGCGAAAACAACCGCAGCAGAGGTGCTGGCAATGGCACCCGACGGAATATTTCTGTCGAATGGTCCGGGAGACCCGGAACCCTGCGACTATGCGATTCAGGCGATTAGCGAATTGTTGCAAACCGAAATACCGATTTTTGGCATTTGTCTGGGGCACCAGTTGCTCGGGCTGGCCAGCGGTGCAAAAACCATGAAAATGAAGTTTGGCCATCACGGCGCGAACCATCCGGTGCAGGATCTGGAAAGCGGTGTGGTAATGATCACCAGCCAGAATCATGGTTTTGCGGTGGATGAATCTACCTTGCCTGACAATCTTGTGGCAACGCATCGATCCCTATTTGACGGCAGCCTACAGGCGATTCATCGTAACGACAAACCAGCCTTCAGTTTTCAGGGGCACCCTGAAGCGAGTCCTGGCCCGCACGACGTAGCTCCGATGTTTGACCATTTCTTTGATTTAATCGAGGCCGCCAGGCCCGACCAGGAGCCATACAATGCCGCGTAGAGATGATATTAAGTCGGTATTGATTATTGGTGCCGGTCCGATTGTTATCGGCCAGGCCTGTGAATTCGATTATTCGGGCGCGCAGGCTTGTAAGGCACTGCAGGAAGAAGGTCTGCGTGTCATATTGATCAACTCCAATCCGGCCACGATTATGACCGACCCCGATACGGCGGACGCGGTTTATATCGAGCCTATCCACTGGAAAGTGGTGGAAAAGATCATCGAGAAAGAGCGTCCGGATGTTCTGCTGCCGACCATGGGCGGACAAACCGCATTGAACTGCGCGCTCGATCTCGACCGTGAAGGTGTGCTGAAAAAATACAATGTGGAAATGATCGGGGCAACCCGGGAAGCCATCGATATGGCGGAGGACCGTGATCAGTTCAGGCGTGCGATGGCCGAAATCGGCTTGAAGACGCCCAAATCTTTTATTGCGCATAGCCTTGAAGAAGCCTGGCAAGGGCAGTCGCAAATTGGTTTCCCTATCATTATCCGTCCTTCGTTTACGATGGGTGGTAGCGGCGGCGGTATCGCCTACAATCGGGAAGAGTTCGACGATATCATCCGTCGAGGTCTGGACCTTTCCCCCACTAGCGAAGTATTGATAGAAGTGTCGGTGCTCGGCTGGAAAGAATACGAAATGGAAGTGGTTCGAGATAAAAATGACAACTGTATCATTATCTGCTCGATTGAAAATCTTGACCCGATGGGGGTGCATACCGGCGACTCAATAACCGTCGCTCCTGCCCAAACCTTGACCGACAAGGAATATCAAATTATGCGCAATGCCTCGTTGGCGGTTTTGCGCAAGATCGGCGTCGAAACCGGGGGTTCGAACGTGCAGTTTGCGATCAACCCGGAAAACGGCGAAATGATCATTATTGAAATGAACCCACGGGTATCGCGCTCTTCCGCGCTGGCGTCTAAGGCTACCGGATTCCCAATCGCCAAAGTTGCCGCAAAACTGGCCATCGGCTACACCCTGGATGAGTTGAAAAACGATATTACCGGTGGTGCGACGCCGGCGTCTTTCGAGCCGACTATCGATTACGTCGTTACCAAGATCCCACGGTTTACCTTTGAAAAATTCCCCCAGGCCGATGACCGTTTGTCGACGCAAATGAAATCGGTGGGTGAAGTAATGGCAATAGGGCGTAATTTTCAGGAATCTTTTCAGAAGGCACTGCGCGGTCTTGAAACCGGTGTTAGCGGGCTGGATGAAATAGTCGATCAAAGCCAGGATGCTGAAGCCCTGGAAGATCTTTACCGTAAGGAATTGCGTTTACCCGGTGCCAACCGGATCTGGTATGTAGCTGATGCATTTCGCTCGGGCTATAGCATGGAAGAAATTTTCGGCCACACCAAGATAGACCCCTGGTTTCTGGTGCAGATCGAAGAACTGGTCAAGCTCGAAAACGGTTTGATCGGGCGCGAACTTGGGTCGATAAGCGCACTCGAATTGCGCAGCCTGAAGCGCAAGGGTTTCTCCGATACTCGGCTGGCCAAATTGTTAGCGGTGGGCGAAATCGAATTTGCCGAATTACGCCGTGGCATGGGAATTCGTCCCATATACAAAAGAGTCGATACCTGCGCGGCAGAATTCGCATCGTCGACGGCCTATCTTTATTCCAGCTACGACCAGGAATGCGAAGCCGATACCAGTGACCGCGACAAGATCGTCGTACTGGGGGGCGGCCCAAACCGCATTGGACAGGGCATTGAATTCGATTATTGCTGCGTGCATGCGGCGCTTGCGATGCGTGAAGATGGCTACGAAACCATTATGATCAATTGCAACCCGGAAACCGTATCCACCGATTACGATACGTCGGACAGGCTTTATTTCGAACCGTTGACCTATGAAGATGTTCTTGAAATCATTCATCTGGAAAAACCGAAAGGTGTCATAGTCCAGTTCGGTGGGCAGACTCCGTTGAATCTGGCGCGCTCGCTGGAAGCTGCGGGGGTACCGATTATTGGAACTTCGCCGGACTCCATCGATCTGGCCGAGGATCGCGAACGCTTTCAGAAAATGATCCAAGGGCTCGGCTTACTGCAACCGCCCAACCGGATCGCCTATGATGTCGAGTCTTCGGCCGATCTGGCGGCACAGGTTGGGTTTCCACTCGTCGTTCGTCCCTCCTATGTACTCGGTGGGCGCGCGATGGAAATTGTTTATGATCAGGAAGATCTTGCCCGCTACATGACCGAAGCGGTTAAGGTTAGTCGCGACTCGCCTGTGCTACTCGATCGATTTCTCGACGAAGCCGTTGAAGTCGATGTCGATGCCATTTGTGACGGTGAAAATGTCTTTATCGGTGGTTTGATGGAACATATCGAACAGGCCGGGGTGCACTCCGGTGATTCGGCCTGTTCGCTGCCGCCTTATACCCTGTCGGAAGAGATCCAGGAGCGACTTTGCCAGCAGGTTACGGCGATGGCGAAGGCGTTAAAAGTAGTCGGTTTTATGAACACTCAGTTTGCCATCAAAGGGGATGAGATTTTTGTGCTCGAAGTCAATCCGAGAGCATCGCGTACCGTCCCCTTTGTATCCAAGGCAACCGGTGTGCCGCTGGCCAAGGTCGCCGCACGTTGCATGGTTGGCCAATCCTTATTACAACAGGGCAGAATCGATCGCGTCATTCCTGATTTTGTTTCGGTCAAAGAATCGGTATTTCCTTTCGCTAAATTCCAGGGTGTCGATCCCATTCTGGGGCCGGAGATGAAATCTACCGGGGAAGTCATGGGCATAGGCAAAACCTTTGCCGAGGCCTTTGCAAAAGGTATGATTGCATCGGGCGGCAAGATTCCTGAACCCGGTACTGCTTTCCTGAGCGTGCGCGAAACCGATAAGAAGTCGGTCGCTGTGCTTGCGCAGGAATTGCACGAGAGAGGATTCAATCTGGTAGCAACAGGTGGCACAGCTAAAGTAATCCAGCAAAGCGGAATAGACTGCAAGCAAGTTAACAAGGTTAAGGAGGGCCGTCCGCACGTAGTAGATATGATCAAAAACGGTGAAATAGCTTTGATCGTGAATACTACTGAAGGGCGCTCGGCAATTGCCGACTCTTATACCATACGGCGTGAGGCATTGATGCACGGCGTATGTTACACGACCACGCTATCAGGTGGCAGAGCAACCTGTCAGGCGATGTCGCATCGCAATATAGACGAAGTATATTGCCTACAATCGTTACATTAGGTTATCAAAATGAAGCAAGTTCCATTAACTGCGGTAGGCGCAGAAAGACTTAAAAATGAGCTTAAAGAGCTGAAGACGGTAAAGCGTCCAGCAATCATTGAAGCGATTGCGACGGCGCGCGAACACGGCGACCTCAAGGAAAATGCTGAATACCACGCGGCCCGCGAAGAGCAGGGTTTCGCCGAAGGGCGTATCGCCGAACTCGAATCAGTGCTCTCAAATGGTCAGATTATCGATGTCACCCGTTTAAATCCTGGTGGGCGGATTGTCTTTGGAAGCACCGTAGAATTGATCGACGTCGAAAGTGATGAGCAGGTTCGTTACCAGATTGTCGGTGATGTCGAAGCTGATATCAGTCAGAATCGAATCGCCATCAGTTCGCCGATCGCGCGGGCATTAATTGGTAAAGAAGAAGGTGAGGAAACGGTTGTTCAGGCGCCAAACGGAGACAAGGAGTATGTTATTACCGGAGTCAGTTATGTCGCTTAAGCGTTCGTCAGTTTATCGAATCCGGCAATTTTTTCATTGCGACGATAAATGATAATGACGCTACCGATCGCCTGAATCAATTCAGCCTGATGTTTCTGGCAGATTAACCGGGTTAATTCGGCTTTATCGGCTTTTTCCAGCGCAGGTATTCGAAGCTTTAATAACTCGTGATGATTTACCGCATTTTCAATTTCAGTATGCACATTCTCGCTCAACCCGTTCTGCCCAACCGTCACTACTGGTTTGAGTTTGCTTCGATGTGCTTCAGCACGAAGATTTTTAATCTGGCTTTTATTGAGGGGCATGTTGCCGGATCCCGAAGGTTAAAAGCGCGCATAGTAGCACAGCAAAAAATGAGCCATGGCATCTAAATCTAAAAGTAGTCAACAATGGCTGAAAGAGCATCATGATGATGCTTATGTACTGCAGGCAAGAAAGGATGGCTATCGATCCAGGGCGGTCTATAAGCTTGCGGAAATTCAGCAGAAGGATCATATTTTTGATGCTGTTGATCTGGTGCTTGACCTTGGCGCGGCTCCGGGAAGCTGGAGTGAGTATGCGACGCAGTGCATGGGTGAGCGCGGAAACATAATCGCGTTGGATATTCTGCCGATGGAGCCGATCGCCGGGGTCAGTTTTATCCAGGGCGATTTCACCGAAGAGTCCGTTTTAGACGAATTACTGGGTCTGATCGATAACCGTAAGATAGGCCTTGTTTTATCCGATATGGCCCCCAACTTAAGTGGCATTGACAGCGTGGATCAGCCCCGGTCGATTTATCTTGCCGAACTTGCATTTGAAGTGGCCAGGGATTTTCTGCAACAAGACGGATGGTTTGTAATTAAGCTGTTTCAGGGTGAGGGCTTTGATATGTTGATTGCGAGTTTTAGAAAAAGCTTTAAATCGGTCAAATTTCGTAAGCCCGATGCATCCAGAGCGAGATCGCGTGAAATTTATGCGGTTTGTCGTGGTCTAAAATAGTTCAGACCACTGAAATTGGACTAGTATCTACTAGCAATAGCAGTAAAATGCTGACTAAATCAGGCGAAAGTAGCCGTTACAGGTAATCAATAGTGAATGATGTAGTGAAAAATTTGGTGCTGTGGATAGTGATCGCGGTAGTTTTACTGTCGGTATTTCACAGTTTTAATGATCGTGGCAGCACCGCCAAACCATTAATTTATTCTGATTTTCTGACCCAGGTGAAACAGGGCCAGGTGCAGGAAGTAACCATCGAAGGGCCGAATATTACCGGTATTTTACGGTCGACCGGTGCTCCTTTTGCTACTTATAGCCCTGAAACCAATTACAGTGCTCTAATCGGCGAGCTTGAAGAAGCGGGTGTTGCTATCAAGGCGAAGCCTCCCGAAGCGCCTTCTTTGCTTGGCCAGATGTTTATCAGCTGGTTTCCATTCATCGTTCTCATCGGTCTGTGGGTGTTCTTTATGCGCCAGATGCAAGGCGGTGGAGGCGGTCGTGGAGCAATGTCGTTCGGCAAGAGCAAGGCGAAATTGCTTGGCGAAGATCAAATTAATATTACCTTCAACGATGTCGCTGGTGTTGACGAGGCGAAAGAAGAAGTTGCCGAGCTGGTCGAATTTCTGCGTGAACCGGCCAAATTTCAAAAACTGGGCGGTAAAATTCCTCGTGGAGTGCTGATGGTAGGTTCTCCCGGTACTGGTAAAACACTGCTCGCAAAAGCGATAGCCGGTGAAGCCAAGGTCCCGTTTTTTACAATCTCGGGTTCTGATTTTGTTGAGATGTTCGTCGGTGTCGGTGCCTCACGGGTACGCGATATGTTTGAACAGGCGAAAAAACAAGCTCCCTGTATTATTTTTATCGATGAAATTGATGCGGTAGGTCGACATCGTGGTGCTGGCCTTGGTGGCGGGCACGATGAACGCGAGCAAACTTTGAATCAACTGCTGGTTGAAATGGATGGCTTTGAAGGAAATGATGGTGTCATCGTTATCGCCGCAACGAATCGCCCCGATGTGCTTGACCCGGCATTGCTACGCCCCGGTCGTTTTGATCGTCAGGTGGTGGTGCCACTGCCCGACGTTCGTGGTCGTTCGCAGATTCTAAAAGTACATATGCGCAAGGTTCCCGCTGCCGACAATGTCGTGCCGATGGTTATCGCTCGTGGAACACCCGGTTTTTCCGGCGCCGATCTTGCCAATTTGGTCAACGAAGCGGCGCTGTTTGCTGCCCGGGCCAACAAAAAGGTTGTCTCAATGGGCCATTTTGAACGGGCAAAAGATAAGATCATGATGGGCGCCGAGCGCAAATCGATGATCATGAAGGATGACGAAAAGAAATTGACCGCCTATCACGAAGCCGGTCACGCCATCGTAGGTCGAATCGTTCCCGATCACGACCCTGTCTATAAAGTCAGTATTATTCCAAGAGGGCGGGCGTTGGGTGTCACTATGTTCCTTCCCGAGGAAGATCGATATAGCTACAGCAAGAAACATCTGGAAAGCCAGCTATCGAGCCTGTTTGGTGGTCGCATCGCGGAAGAGCTAATATTTGGTGCCGACGCGGTGACTACAGGCGCATCGAATGATATTGAGCGGGCCACCAGTATTGCGCGCAGCATGGTCACCCAATGGGGTCTGTCTGACCGTATGGGGCCGCTGTCCTATAGCGAAGACGAAGGTGAAGTGTTTCTGGGCAAATCCTATGGCAAACAGAAAACCGTTTCCGATGACACTGCACAGGCGATCGACTCTGAAATTCGCACCATTATCGACCGCAACTATCAACGCTCGGTCGAAATTCTTAAAGCGAATGAAGTGAAGTTACATGCGATGGCCGATGCTTTAATGAAGTATGAGACCATCGATGCGGGTCAGATTGACAAGATCATGGACGGTAAAGACCCTGGCCCACCGGATGACTGGTCTGATGATGAGTCGGGTTCGAGTGACCCGGACGGAGGCGTCTCTGCCGATTCAGCCTCTGATTCAGGTCCGGGCCCAGATCTGGATCCCGCCAAGCTGCATTAAATAGACCTTTTCAACGGGCACTTAAACCAGTGTTTCAGTCGAATGCCTGAGCTTGTCATTTCCCGGCAATTGCAAGTTATGGGGGTCATTAATACGACCCCCGACTCGTTTTCGGATGGTGGGAAATTCGATACCACTGAAAAAGCCTTTATTCATGCGCAGCAGCTCATCAGCCAGGGAGTGGATATTCTCGATGTCGGGGGCGAATCAACCCGACCGGGCTCGCAGCAGGTTAATCTGCAGCAGGAGCTCGCCAGAACTTTACCGCTGATAAGCGCTATTCGTGAAATTTCAGATATACCGATATCCATCGACACCAATAAAATAGCGGTGATGCAGGCTGCGGTGGAGGCTGGTGCCACCATAATAAATAGTATCTGGGCGTTGCGACTGGAGGATTCCCTGGCGGCTGCAGCCGAGTTAAAGATTCCGGTTTGCATGATGCACATGCAGGGTACGCCGGAAACCATGCAAGCGAATCCGGTGTATAGCGATGTAGTCGTTGAAGTGATGGATTTTCTGTCTCAACGCATTGATGCGGCAATCGATGCGGGGATCGCGCGGGATAAAATTATAATCGATCCCGGTTTCGGCTTTGGCAAAACGCTGCAACATAATTTGTTGCTACTGGAAGCGCTGCCTCGATTTCGACAATTGGGTGTTCGGCTTCTGGTAGGAATGTCGCGCAAAAAAATGATCGGCTACATACTCGATAAACCGGTAGACCAACGCTTGCATGGTAGTGTGTCGGCGGCAGTCATGGCGGCGATGCTTGGCGCCGACATAATAAGAGTTCACGATGTGGCTGAAACGGTCGACGCGATCGCTATGGTTAAGGCTTTGGGGGCGTTGAAACATGAGTAGAAAATATTTTGGTACCGATGGCATCCGTGGGCGCGTCGGGGTAGAGCCGATGACCGTCGATTTCATCTTGAAGCTTGGTTGGGCTGCCGGTAAGGTATTGGCCGACAACGGGCATGGCAGGGTAGTGATCGGTAAAGATACTCGAATTTCAGGTTATATGTTTGAATCGGCGCTGGAAGCGGGGCTCGCCGCTGCCGGGCTCGATGTACTGCTACTGGGGCCTATGCCTACACCCGCTATCGCTTACATCACTCAAGCGCAACGAGCATCCGCAGGGATTGTTATCAGCGCCTCACACAACCCCTACCACGACGATGGGGTAAAGTTTTTCAACGGGAATGGATTTAAGTTGCCCGATGCTACTGAGCTCGCGATAGAAGAAATGCTCGACCAACCACTTAAAATGGTTGCCTCTGAAAAAATCGGTAAAGCGACTCGAATGGAAGACGCCAAGGGGCGGTACATCGAGTTCTGTAAAAGCTCAATTTCATTCAATAAAAGCCTGCGCGGTATGAAGCTGGTTGTGGATTGTGCCAATGGTGCAACCTATCACATTGCCCCCGCGGTGTTCCGCGAAATGGGCGCCGAAGTCATCGAAGTCGGTACCAGCCCGAATGGGTTGAATATTAATGATCAGGTGGGCGCATTGCATCCACAGAATATGCGTTCGCTGGTGCTCGATAATCAGGCCGACATGGGTATCGCATTTGACGGCGACGGCGACCGTTTGATAATG
>JBLHOA010000063.1:0-14691 GCA_047622345.1 Gammaproteobacteria bacterium
TTTCGATCATCGCCTGAGTAACCGGCCCTACCTGGCGGGCAACCAGTTTGCCACCCGGTGAAACCAGAAAAGTGGTCGGTAAATTAGTAATCTCACCAAGCTCGGAGGGCTGCCCTTCACTGGTTACAAAAATGGGATAACGAATTAGAAAACTATAGAGGAAAGACTCGAGCCTCATCCTGTCGATTACTTCTGAATTAATACCGACAACCATCGCTGTTTTTGAATTCTCATCGTGGAAGGCCTGTAGTTCCGGAATTTCTTCAATACAGGGTGGACACCAGGTGGCCCAGTAGTTAACTACAACCCATTTTCCCTCAAACTGATTCAGGTTCGCACTGCTACCGTCTACCGCGGTTAGTGGCAAATTGATCGCGAATACCGGGTTTTGCAGGATCAGGAAAAAAAGTGAGCCTAATAAAATCCTGTTCATTAAAACGTTTATCTCTCTGCTAATTTTACAGTCGCTATTTAAGCTGTCGGGTTTGCACGACTTGCGCACACAAAATATAAAGCCCGGTATCTGACCCACGCTGGAACCCGGGCAAAAAAAAACCCGCCATAAGCGGGTTTTTTTATTCGTTGCGAATACTCGCTTATTGCGCAAGATAATCCAGGTCAGAAGCTTCTGCTTCACCTAATGACCATGAACCACGATTTCTAGCGTGCTCGATAGCCGCAGCTCGTGCAGATCCACGTGCCTTAGGAATGTAAAAGTATTGTCCTGGGTAAATCAAATCAGCGTCTTTAATTTGACCCGAGTTTGCTTTATAGATCAGTGGCCATTGGTACGGGTTACCGTAAATGCCATCCTGCCCAGCGATGTTCCAAAGATTGTCGCCACCAACTACCAGGTATCCGCCCAGGTAAGGTGAATCAGCCGCTGCTGCTGCCGCTGCATCTTCTGCTGCAGTTTCAGTAGACATGCTTTCAGTACTGCTGTCGGCGGCCATTTCTGCCTTAGCTTGCATTCCAACTATAGCAGCGGTTGCATTTTGCTCTGCTTTGCTAGCCAGAATTTTAGCGCGGACGAAATCACATTCTTCGGCTGCTTTCTCGGCTGAAGCGATGATATTGGCGTTATATTCCCACTCGGCACCCAGGTTTCTAGCGCGAGCGTTTTTCAACTTGGCCGCATAAATAGCATTGCGAACTTCCGGAGTAGCTCCCTGACATTCGTCAGCCATAGCTTCAGTTTCAGTAGAGGCAGCCATAGTGCTGTCGCTCTGCTGACAGCCGACTGCAAATGCCGAAGTTATGAACGCAATTGATGCGATCTTGAGTAAATCTGTAAGTTTCATCTATTCTTTTCTCCGAGAACTTGATAGAAAAAGGGTATTGGGGTTTGTTGTGTGCAATTTGCCACGAAGACTACAGTGATCAATCCTTTAGAGCAAGTATATAAACGTAAATATTACGCTTTCCAGGGTGACTCCAGCTCGAAAATGCCGTTTTTCACAGCTTTCACCGAAGACACTGGAAACAACACAAATTCAGGATTTAATTCCTGTCCGAACTGGTTATAAAGGCACAGTGCCTTAGATCGCCAAATTGTTTTATTGATTATAACTATTCGATATTGTAAAACAGCGCCACTTATTGATCGCCAGAGACGAACCATGACTAGTGAAAAACTGGTTATATACCACAACCCGAGTTGCAGTAAATCACGCGAAACACTGAAAATACTGGAGGATCACCATCAGGACCTGGAAATTATCGAGTATTTAAAAGAACCTCCCAGTCGCGAAGCGTTGAAAAATATCATCCATATGCTGGGCGTCAGCCCACGTGAGCTGATTCGTGACACAGAGCAGGCCTACAAAGACGCCGAACTCGACAATGAGTCACTCAGCGACGATGCGCTTATAGATGCGCTGTGCAAATACCCCAAATTACTGCAAAGACCCATCGTGGTTTCAGGCAACAAGGCTGTTATTGGCCGCCCTCCAGTGAACGTGTTAGATATCATTGTCTAAGATACTCATCGTCTATTTCAGCCGCCACGGAAGTATCGCGAGGATGGCGGAACAAATCAGTCTGGGGGTTGAGTCCGCGCGCAATGGCGAAGCGGTGATCCGAAGTCTGCCTGCGGTCAGTGACAATATCGACGGCAATGCCGTATCGATTCCGGATCAGGGTGCGCCCTATGCCCAGCTATCTGACCTGGAGCACTGCGACGGTCTGATCCTCGGTAGCCCCGGTTATTTTGGCAATATGGCCGCCGCGCTTAAATATTTTCTCGACGCAACGACACCGCTATGGCTGTCGGGTGCAATGATCGGCAAACCCGCCGGAGTGTTTACCTCGACTTCCAGCCTCCATGGCGGCCAGGAAACCGTGCTCACCAGCATGATGCTGCCATTACTGCATCACGGTATGCTAATTACCGGAATCCCTTATTCGGAACCCGCGCTGCATCAAACCACCAGCGGCGCAACACCCTACGGCGCGAGCCACGTGTCCCGTTCGCAGGGACAGGCATTGAGCAAACACGAAATTAACGCCTGCAAGGCACTGGGCAAACGTATTGCCGAGCTTTGCCAACGACTGGATGGTGACCTTTGAATCCGCTGAAACCGATCTGCCTGATTGCCTGGGCAGTCTTGCTAGGCAGCCAGCTTTCTTTACTCTGGCCCTCGCTGGAAGTCGACTTGTACTGGATCTGTCTGCTCAGCCTGCCTTTGCTGGTGCCAGCGAAAGGCTTATTTCAAGACCGCCATTACACCTACAAATGGGTCGGGTTTCTCGCGCTGATTTACTTTTGCGTCGGCATTAGCGAATTGTTTGCCAATCCGCAGTTGAAGGTATTCTCCCTGCTCACCACCGTTTCCAGCACCCTGCTTTTTCTCGCCAGCATCTATTACGCCAGATATCTCGCAGTGCGCGGGCAGCATTAGTCAGGCCTCAGGGCATTACCTGTAATGCCTGCTTAACCAGCGGTACCGTTACTTTGCGTTGACGAATCAGCGAAACCGTATCGAGCTGCTGCAGAATAGACATCTGCACACTCAAGTCGCGCGGATAATGGCTAAGTAAGTAGTTCATCACTTCCTTGGAGTAGTCGATTCCGAGCATTGTTGCCCGCTGGCTTAACACTAATCGTAACCGCTCATCGTCAGTTTCTGGCAGCGTCAACAATAGCCCCCATTGCAACCTGGAACGAAAATCCTCAAGGGCGCAGTTTAAATTTTGCGGCGCTATAGATAAGGAATAGAGAAATCGCAGCTGCCCTGCCCGGCATTGATTGATAATTTGATAAAAGCATTTCTCCCATTCGATATTTCCGGCCAATGCGTCAAGATTATCGATTGCTAACAACTCACAGCGATCAAAGCCTTCAAGCTCGGCGGCATCACAGCCCATCAACTGGCGACCATCATAAATTTGATATTCTATCTGCTGCTGTCGCGCAAAATAAGCGCCCGCATTGAGCAAATGTGTTTTGCCCGACGATTTCTGCCCGAGCAGACCAAGCAACGACTCACCTTCGCCTGCAATAGCTGCGACTATTTGATCGTTGAAGATAGAGGGTTCGCTGGAGATAAAATTGTCAAAACTGAAATGTCGGTCCAGCGATAAGGGTAAGGCAAACTGTTTAATTAGCCGCTCCGCGATCGATAAAGCTGTAGTTCAATATAATCTGCGCTTCGCCACCGCTATTCACCTGTGGGAAGTCTTCCAGTTCGAGCACATCACCCAGTTCGATCAACCGCTGCAGGTCAGCCGCATCGTTGCGTAACGACAAGCGATAGGTAACAACACCTTTGGTTATCAAGGCAACGCGCACGCTATCAACCACATTCAACGACTTCAGATAATTCTGCACCGAGATCAGTTTCTCGATGCCTTCCATCGACGAAATGCTGATCAACAACGATTGTTCACTGCTGCGCTGGCTATCGAGCGCATATTCCAGCGCCAGAACTCGGGCCAGGTGTTCGATTACCTGGTCGACCACAGCTTTTTTAGACGACGACTTATAATTCCATTTGAATATCTGGTCGTCAAAACGAACTTCCCAGTCACCCTGCCAGCCCTCGCCACTGCGACCTATAATCTGTCCAACCACCAGGGCATCGGGCCCATAGCGAAGCGCCATCGACTCTATTTTGCCGAATTGTCTCGAAACTACATCGCCAATACCGACCATCGAGATATCTTCCAGATCCATTAACGGAAATAACACGGGTACGGCATAGCGGTCCGCGGCCTGGGCGAGCAGTTCAATCATATCGGGGGCAGTATCGTCCGAAACCAGCTTGATGTTTTCGTTTACATCATAGGAGATCACCAGCAGGCTACTCGGGCGCTCGCGCCCCCAGACTGGAAAATTATGCTCGATGAGCAAGCTTTCGATTAACTGCTGATCGAAGTTTACCCGAATAAATAACACTTCGGCTTCGGCTTCTTCATCAGCGGGCAGGTTGCGATTGAAATAGCTGAACTGTTTTACGTATCGCGCACTGCGCTCGATCGGATTCTTGAAACCGGCGCTGCGCAGGGCATCGTCCGAGCCACTGACCTTAATGATGATTTGCTGAAACGCCTGCTTAAAGGCATCCAGACGCAAACTCGTAGTCTGGTCCGCAATCGCCATTTCGATCGAAAACAGGTCTTCGACCACAACGGCCCGCGCCGACCCCGTAGATATCAACATAACTACCAGTATTGCGCTAAAAACTTTGATCAACTTCATTTTTCTCAGGGCCATAACCCGGACATTTCATTTCAAGGCGTGTAAAATAGCACACCCAATTTATTTCCTGAACCAGCAAAGCATGAATCCTGATCAATCCTTAAGCTACCGCGAAGCGGGCGTCGACATCGATGCCGGCATTGAACTGGTCGAACGCATTAAACCAGCGATAAAATCAACGCATCGTGCTGGCTGTGTCGGCAGCATCGGTGGCTTTGGTGGTTTATTCGAACTGCCCCTCGATCGCTACCGTAATCCGCTGCTGGTTTCGGGCACCGACGGCGTCGGCACCAAACTCAAATTGGCGATCGACCTTGGCATTTATGACACTATCGGCATCGACCTGGTAGCCATGTGCGCTAACGACATTGCTGTACTCGGCGCCGAAGCGCTTTTTTTCCTCGACTACTACGCCACTGGCAAATTGAAACTCGAACAGGCGCAAAAGGTCATCGAGGGCATAGCCACCGGCTGTCGACTGGCGGGCTGCGCGCTGATCGGCGGTGAAACGGCGGAAATGCCCGGAGTTTATTCCTCCGATGATTTCGATCTAGCCGGATTTTGCGTCGGCATAGTCGAAAAAGAGGACGTTATCGATGGTAGCCGGGTTCGCGCCGGCAATCGCCTGATCGCGCTGGCTTCATCCGGGCCACATTCGAATGGTTATTCGCTGGTGCGCAAAATCATCGAGGTCAGTAATGCCGACCTCGAACAGGACTGCGGGGGTCAGACGCTTGGTGAAGCGCTCATCTGCCCAACCAGAATTTACGTCAAAAACCTGCTCGAGCTGTCGGCGCAATGTTCGCTGAATGCAATTGCCCACATCACCGGAGGCGGGTTGCTGGACAATATTCCCCGCGTGCTACCCGACGACTGCAGCGCCCGTATCGATTTATCCAGCTGGAAAATGCCACCCGTGTTTGAATGGCTGCAACAGGCAGGAAATGTCGAGTTAAACGAAATGCTGCGCACCTTTAACTGTGGCGTCGGCATGGTTGTCGCGATCGACGAAACCGTTGCCGATGACTGCCTGCAAAAATTAGAATCGTTGGGCGAAACTGCCTGGTCAATCGGCAGCATCGTCGAACGCGCTGATCAGGCGGCGGTTATTATTGCATGAGCAAAACGCTATCACTGGTGGTGATGATCTCCGGCAATGGCAGTAATCTACAATCGATTATCGACGCGATCGAAGCCGGTCGCCTGAATGCAAACATTGCCAGCGTGGTTTCCAATAATACCTCGGCCTACGGTCTCATGCGGGCTAAAAACCATCAGCTGCCGACTCAGGTTATCGACCATCGAAACTATGCTGACCGCGACCAGTTCGACCGCGCTATCGGTAAGCTCCTGCGAGACATTGACCCCGACTTTGTCGTGCTTGCCGGATTCATGCGCATTCTCGGCGCCGAATTAATCGCGTCATTTAAAAACCGGATTCTAAATATCCACCCGTCGCTGCTTCCCGCCTATAAAGGTCTCAACACTCACCGCCGTGCCCTCGAAAATGGTGAGCATGAACATGGCGTTAGCATTCACCTGGTTACCGCCGAACTCGATGACGGCCCAGTGCTACTGCAGGGGCGATACCCGATTGACGCTTCGGATGATGTCGAAAGCCTGCAACGCAAAGGTCATAATCTGGAGCATCACATGTATCCCCAATTACTCAGCTGGCTCAGTGACGGCGACATTAGCATCGAAAATGATAATATCCTGCACCATCAATTACCGATGAAGCAACCTGTTGAAATTTAATCCCCCGCTATCCGTGAATGCCATTCGCGCTACCCTGCTCGGCCTGTGTTTGCTGGCTAGTTTTATACTCCCACCATCGACAATGGCCGGGGGCATTGAGCTTACCCCGTTTAATGCGCGTTATTCGCTGTACAACGGCAGCATCCACATCGCCAACATCGATCTCAGCCTGCAGCGATTCGAAGAAACCTGGCAATGGCGCATGACCACCAAACCCACCGGGTTCTTTTCATTGTTTACGAGCAAAAAGCCGACTTCTGAAACCACCGTCCGGGTCGCCGATAATGTTTTTCAGCTTCAACAAATTTTCATTTCCGACCCGGGTAATAAAAAGAACGATGAGACCGCTTTTTTCGACTGGGAGCAGAAGGCAGCGATTGTAGAGCGCAGAAAAAAAGAGAGCCTGTTCGATTTAAGCGCCGAAGTCTTTGATTTTCACAGCGTGCATATGCTCGCTGCACAAATGACCTTACAAAAAACCAAAAGCCGAACGGTCGACTTTTACCACAAAGGCCGATTCATCAAATCCACACTAAACAACCGGGGCCCGGCGAATCTGGCGCTGCCCGATAAAACAGTAAAGGCAAACCTGTTTGAGCAGGAAATGGTTGGCTCCGAAGCAAAGCTGAAATATTTCTACGATAGCAAAAATAATTTTCTGCCATTACGCATTGAGCGTCAAAATTCCGGAGATAGCACTTCGATCATGGTGATCAAACAGGTGATCTGGGGCTCATAAGCGGGTAAAGCCCTCTTCCCTGACCAGGCGATCGATTTCCACCGGGGCAAACGGGACCTGTTCGATAAAACTGGGTAACTCGCTTTGTTTGATGTGGAGCGAACGCATTTTGGTCTGACAGGCCTTGATGTCGATGATATTGTCCTCGTCGAGCAAGCGTGCGCGGTCTACCAGCGATTGATTCGATGAATAATTCATCTTTTGAAACAGCTGCAATTCATTCCCGTGTAACACGATAGATACCTTGCCGCGGTCGTCGGAATTAAACAGGGAACGCAAATCTTCGGCACGGCTCAAAATCATCTCGAGCTGCTCGGCAGTGTTGACCGTTACCCCGAACACATAACCGTCCTGTTTCGGCCCTTTTTCTGCGTAGGCCAGGGGAGCGCCCAGCAACCCGACGATCAAACAAAGTAACGGCAACAGGCGCATGGGTTTAATCGGCGCCCGCGATGGTCATGTTTTCGATCAACATCGAACCGCAACGTATATTGCCGCGGCTGTCGATGTCATTTCCGAGACTGACAATTCCGAGAAACATATCGCGCAGATTGGATGCAATCGTTACTTCTTCAACGGCGTGATCGATCTGCCCGTTTTCGACCCAGAAACCAGCAGCACCGCGCGAGTAATCACCGGTAACGGTATTCACGCCCTGCCCCATCAATTCGGTCACCAGAAAGCCCCGGTCCATTTCCGCCAGACAATCTTCGAAGCTCTTGCCGGTATCGTTCAGGGTCAGATTATGCACCCCGCTAGCATGCCCAGTCGTTTTGAGATTGAGCTTACGCGCCGAATAACTATCAAGCAGATAGTTTTGTATGACCCCGTCC
Organism: Gammaproteobacteria bacterium; assembly: GCA_047622345.1. Lineage (GTDB taxonomy): Bacteria > Pseudomonadota > Gammaproteobacteria. The sequence continues at coordinate 8,030 of JBLHOA010000063.1, forward strand.
TGAACCAGTGGCGCTTCGCGTAAAGCGACCCCTTCGCCGTCAAAATTAGCCGAACCCAGCGCCTGTGTTTCAAACGGAAACTCGGCCAACTGAAAGAATTCCGGGAACACCCGGGTATCGACGGCATCGAGCAGAAAGCTCGATTTCCGGTATTGTGCGGCACCGCCGATCGCCGAAGCAAAATGGCCAACAACACCGCGCGCCATATCCGGCACAAACAGAATGGGTGATTGACGGGTACTCAGTTTCTCGGCATCGAGTCGGCGCACGGTACGTTCGGCGGCGATCCGCCCGATATCCTGAGCACTTTTCAAACGATCGGCATTACGGCTGACGTCATACCAGTAGTCACGCTGCATTTTGCCCTGCGACTCGGCCACTACCGAACAGCTGATGCTGTGCTGAGTTTTATGCAGCGCCTGCAAAAAACCGTGCGAATTGCCATAGACCGATACGCCCGACCCAAGGTCGACCGATGCACCTTCCGAGTTGACGATGCGCGGGTCATAGGAAAGCGCGGTGTTCTCGCATTCCAGCGCCAGGTCGATAACCGCCTGCGGCTCAATTGCCCAGGGGTGGTAGAGATCGAGGTCGCGAAACTCGCTCGCCATTAATTCCAGGTCGGCGAGCCCGGCACAGGGGTCTTCCGAGGTGTAGCGCGCAATATTACAGGCCGCTTCGACAGTTTTTCGAATCGCCTCGGGGTCAAGATTGGAGGTACTGGCGCTGCCTTTGTGCTGACCGATATAAACGCTGATGCCGAGACCGTTATCCTGCTGGTGCTCAATGGTCTCCACCGAACCCATGCGCGTCGCTACCGAAAGCCCCTGCGACACCGATAAACCGGCCTCCGCCTGAGTGGCACCGGCCGCGGCCGCCATTTTCAGTGCGTCAACAACAATGTTTTTAAATGATTCCGCATGCGGAAATGCTAAAATGTCTGTTTTATCTAATTCCATCGAATTATTTTATCCCAAGCCAATATGGAAAACGAAATAGAGATTGACGAAAATGATATCGTCAGCAAAACCCAGCTCAAACGCGAGAGCCACGATATCCAGAACCTGGGTAAGCGGCTGGCAGCCCTATCGAGCGATCAACTGGCACAAATCCCGCTCGACGATCCCGTACTCGACGCGATTGCGCTGGCGCAAAAGATTAAAAACAAGCGCAGCGCACTGAAGCGGCATTACCAGTTTCTGGGCAAACTTCTGCGTGCCCGTGATACCGACGCTATCTTCGCAGCTTTGCAGATGATTGACCAGAACAGCCAGCAGTCAATTCAGCGCCACCACCACGCCGAATTCTGGCGCGACCGGATTATTGCCGATGGTGATCCGGCCATCGACGCGTTGTTAGAGGAAATTCCGCAAGCCGACCGGCAGAAACTGCGCCAACTGCGGCGTAACCATAACAGCGCAAAATCCGACGAACGCCGAATTCAGCACTCGCGTTTGATCTACAAGGCGATCAAGGAAGCTGTTAGTTCGACGGGCTAAAGCAGTCGGCTACCATCCAACTGCTGCGACTGCGGGAGTCGACAATGGCGCTTCATCGACGACAAAGGATTTGGCCGGTTGAAACCCAAAAAAATAAAAGGGCTAGAGATAAACATCACTGTCCTCAATGGGGTGGCATCAAAAGTTGTATTTTCAAAGGTTGATATTAGATTGGAAATCACCATTTCTGGATTTGCTATGGATGGCTATTTTTAGGGGAAGCTGTTGTCAGTTTTTCGAGACGCCTTCCCGATAGCAGTCATTCACGAAATAAATTTGTAGTACCGCTTTCGGCACCTTTGAGACCTTCGCGATGGATTTTTGAACGACTGGTTTAGATGGTTTTTCGAGATGAATGCTAAGTTTGAAAATATTACCCAGCAAGACCAGGTAAATTCTCGTAAGCAGCCATTAAAATTCAGGTGCCGATAGTCTCAGTTCGGCACACTCCAGACTTTCAGCCTATTGCGGAAATCGCAATATTAGGGTCTGAGTATTTTCGGCACTGACACCTAATATATATCGTGACCGAGCCGAAATGTTAAATTACTATTAGCCGAATATAGACTTTTAATGGGTCAATTTTAAATGCAATTCAACAGCCATCGATATTAAAGTCATTTTAATTTATAGTCTGTTTCACAGGCATTTCTTTTTAACCTTTTCGTAAGGTAGTGGGCTTTATACTATCTTGAGGCATCCGTAGGGATAGAGTTCATGTGATTTTAGGAAACCATACCGAACACGCCGTTACCGTTGAGCTGTTTAACGCTATATTCGAGCAGGACGCGATGGGTGTGGCGTTACGCGCCATTGATCCGAAGAAATCGCGCTGGCTGCAAGTCAACCAAAAGTTTTGCGACATGCTCGGTTACACTCGTGAGGAATTGGTGCAACTGACCTCCGTCGATATTTCCCTGCCCGAAGAACGCGATCTTTCGATCGAATTCAACGAACGGCTTCTCCGGGGCGAACTGAGTAGTTACTCGCGTGAGAAACGCTACCTGCGAAAAGATGGTACTGTAATCTGGACGAATATCTGGTTGTCGGCTGTCCGTGGCCCTGACGGGAATCCGACACAGATCGTCTCGGTTGTTCACGACATCACAGAACAAAAGCAAGCGGAAATCAGTCTGAAAATAGCCAAGGATGAGGCCGAAACTGCTAATCGAGCCAAGTCTGAATTCCTTTCGTCAATGAGTCACGAACTACGTACCCCGATGAACGCGATCCTGGGATTCGGACAATTGCTCGAAGTCAACTCCAACGGACCACTCAACGAGAAACAGAAATTCTTCGTTGATCGAATTCTCAAAAGCGGTGAGCATCTAATGGAACTGATTGACCGGGTGCTTGAGTTGGGCAAGATTGAGGTGGGCAAGCTAACGATTAACTTTGATGATATCCCGGCACACAAAGTCATCGATGAAAGCCTGCGACTTATTCAGATAAAGGCGCAAGAAGAAGGTATTGAGATTCTGGACCAAATTCCCAGAGACAAGCTCCCGGTTCTGTGGACCGATGGAACTCGATTAACTCAGGTACTATTAAACCTGTTGTCTAACGCGGTTAAGTACAACGGTGAAAATGGCACGGTAACGCTTAGCTGCGAGGAAACATCGTCACAGATGTTGAGAATCAGCGTGACAGATACCGGTATGGGCATACCTGAGGATAAACAACAATTGCTGTTCAAGCCATTCGAACGGTTAGGTCGTGAGACCGGGGTAATTGAAGGTACCGGAATAGGCCTGACCATAACCCAGCAGTTGATTGAATTGCTGGGCGGAAAGATTGGATTCGACAGTAAAGAAAATAAGGGCAGCACTTTCTGGATCGATGTCCCCATGTGCCGCGAGCAGAGTTCTTCCGCTACAGATGGGAACCCATCCTGACAATCAAAGAAACTTTCAATAACTTCTAAGACTCAATTTGAGTTAAATGGCCGGTTAGGTTCGTTCTCGACCTTTGCCAGTTAAAATCAGAACGGCTGCTTTGTTGAAGGATACTGGCAAATCCAGAAATACCGGGTTAATAATTTGGCGAATCTAAACCACAAAATACATCCCGATTTGATAATGCATAGGCATTATAAGTGTTTGATATTTTTTAAATGCCAATCCAGAAAATAGTACGCCCCACCGGTTTTGGGAAATTCCAGCGCATTATAAGGAACCGAATAACTCCAGATACACGCCAATCAGTGTTCGGTTGCTTTGCCCGTGTATGACCTTATATTCGAGCGCCAGCACTCCGTAGATACTGACCACGGCAAAGATGGCCTTCAAAGGTTTGAATAGTACTGGAAAATACTCGCCGTTCCTTATTTTCTCCAGCGACAGAATCGACACATTGGCAACCAGTTCGGTTAACAACGGAATCACTATCGCAAACACCAGAACCGACAGCAAAACCCACCAGCCATTATCCGAGAATGAAAACAGCTCGCTCACCCACTTTAGAGGTGGCATCAAAATGATGAATACCGCCATCGTATAGAAGGCGAAATTGGAAAATTGATCGAACAGCGAAATTACCTTTTCCTGCCAGCTGTTAACAGCATCAGGATTTGAATTGTCGTTTTCCATTATTCAGTTCCTCCACGGGTATTGCGTCGATTTCGACGATTAGTCCGATCAGGGCCGACTTCGAATGGAAGATGAGCTCGATTTTCTGAGCGATGACCCGGTTCGGCGTATGCAATGCGTATACAATTAGGCTTAATTTATTCTGAATCAGCCGATGGTAAAACGTCTGGATCACGCGCTGGCCTGGCGACAAAGACCAGCAGCAGCACACAAACTACAGTGACGATGGCAACCGGAATATTCCCTGCGATAACGAGTAGGACGGCCGACCAGAGAAAGGTGATTGCCACCAGCATCGTGCCGACCATTCTAGTTTTCGCCATTAGCATCAGTATTCCGCCGGCGAGTTGATCCGCCCCGAAGGCGATTAGCATCGCATTGCTAAACCCGTAGTTAGCAAAAAAATCGACTTCCTGCGGCATCAGCATAATTTTGCTCACCCCGGAGGCGGCAGCCAGTAATACCCAAATGCCAAAATTATAATGTGGGTTATTTTCATAGTTACTTCTAAGCTTGCTCACTACATTTCAGTGTTTTGCGAATGACCAAAGGCCCGAACTACAGCTTCAGCTTGAAACCTTCATGGGTCGCCTGAAAGCCGAGCGATTCATAAAAGCGTAGCGCAATGGGGCGTGTTTTATCGGTGGTCAGTTGCACCAGGTTGCACTGCCGGGTTTTCGCCTGCTCAATCGCCCATTGAATAAACGCGCTACCCAGACCCTGCCCCCGATAGTTACTGGCAATTTGTACGCCCTCGATCAGACAGCGTTTTGAACCGGTATGAGTTAAATACGGGATAAAGGTGAGTTGCAGCATTCCCACTAGCTCAGCATTACTTTCGACCACGGCCAATTCATTGTTCGCATCCTGCGCGATGCAATCGAAGGCTTCGAGATAGCGCGGGTTCAACGGAGTTGACGTATCTTCCCGTGTTGCCCCGAGATCATCATCGGCGAGAAAAGCGACCAGCGCCGCTAGATCAGCTGGCACCGCCTTGCGGAATTTTAAAATCGCCATGGATTGATCATCATTAAATTTATTGCAAATGACTTTCCAGATCGCCGGTCGCAATAACCTGGGCAAATGGCATCGATAAAGCCGCCATAAAAGCGGCCTGTACCTGGGCTGCCGGGACAACTTCTCCCGCAAACTCCATGTCTTTGGTGGCGCAGGCGTCAGACAATAACAGGCAGCGAAAGCCCAGGTCGAAGGCCGCCCTGACCGAAGTATCGATACACATCTGCGTCATTGCCCCGCACAGAACGAGCGCTTCCACACCGGCGTCCTGCAGTTGTTGCTGTAACGACGTTTCACGAAAGGCGCTGGGGAAATTTTTATGGATTAGCGGTTCGTCGCCCTCGGGAGAAACCTGTAGGTGGATTTCTGCACCCAGCGTACCCGGCACCAAAAAAGTCGCTCCCGGCCGGGTCGATAAATGCTGAATGTGAAAAATCAGCAGAGCCTTGTCACGAAACAAAGCGAGCGCCTGTTCGGCCTTGTCAGCCGCTTCATCCATGCCGACCAGCTCCATATTGCCACCGGGAAAATAATCGTTTTGAATGTCGATGATTACTAAGGCTTGTTTCATTGCTATTCCTGATTAAGGTTTATATTTGAAGAATTTCAGATTTACTGCAATTCGAGAATAGTCTGATGCAGACTTTCGGCTATTTCGATCCCCGTTTCGGGCGTTTTCATTCGGTTCTCGAACCGTCGACTACCCGGCAGACGGGTGCCTTCCTGCGCCAGAATCGCGGTAAATAACTTTTCGCCATGCGCCAAAAATCTATCCGGGTCACCGTGGCGCGCCGGGTCAATCGCAATCATAAACTCCCCGCCTTTGGGCGGGCCGCCCTGCCCGTCGTCGTCGATTTCCGACTCGATACTTAAAAATTCGCCGATCAACGCCCCTGCAAGCAGTTCGACCATCAGCGCCAGCGAAGCTCCCTTATAACCGCCAAAACCCAGTTGTGCCCCTTCGAGCACGACATTCGGGTCGGTGGTGGCTTCGCCATTCGGGCCTATGCCCGCGGTTTCCGGCACCACTTTTCCGTCACGTGCGTGAATTTGAATTTCACCGCGCGCCATCGACGAAGCCGCCTGATCAAACACCAGCGGTGGTGCATCTTTGCGCGGCCAGGCAAATCCCATCGGGTTAGTGCCATACACCGGCTTGATGCCACCGGCCGGGGCCACATAAGGATACGACGCGGTAAAGGCAAACCCGCACAGACCATCCATCGCCAGTTGTTCAACTTCCGGCCACATCGCCGCGATATGAAACATATTGACCAGCGCCAGCGAGGCGATGCCGTTTTCACGTGCGCAATCGACCAGCGGCTGATGCGCAAGCGCCTGCGCTAAGGGGGCAAAACCACCATCGCCATCGACGCGGATTACCGCCGGGGCCAGCTGTTCAAGCCGTGGTCGCGCCTTACCATTGGCACGCCCCGATTTCACCGCGCTGCAGTACCAGGGCAATCGAAACAAACCATGCGAATAACACCGATCACCTTCGGCCTGGATCATGCGGTTGGCAACGGCGCGCGCATTGTCTTCATCGCAACCATTGGCG
>JBLHOA010000064.1:0-14615 GCA_047622345.1 Gammaproteobacteria bacterium
CGGCGAGTGCAATCGAGCTGACCAATAATTCAGCTGGAACCCTCAACCTGGGAACGGTGACTAATACGGTTGGCAACATCAGCATTATCGAAGCCGGTGCCATGTCGGTGAGCGACGCAGTAACCGCAACGGGTAACGATATCCTGCTACAGGCCGACGATATAGCGATTACCGGCAGTTTGACCGCGATCAACGTAACCTTGACGCGCAATTCTTTGGGGGAAATCTCGTTAGGCACCGGTGGTACAGGCCTAAACCTGACGGCGGCAGAATTAGACGTGCCGATAACGGCTACTAATCTGATTATCGGCGACGCGGTCAATACGTCGACTATCACCCTGTTTGCCGCAACCGATTTGCTAACGACTAATCTGGGATTAATTACTGCCGGTAACATTACCGGAGGTGGATTGTTGAGCGCAGGTTCGCTGACGCTGACCAGTCAGACGGGCATCGGCCCGATTAATACCGCGGTTACTACACTGGGCTTTACCAATGCCGCTAGCGATGTCGGCATTACTAACGCCAGTGGTGTCACGTTGACTATTAGCGGCGGTAGCAGCGGCGGCGACATTAGCATTTCGGAAACGGGCGCGATTGCACTAAATGGTGCTGTCACTGGCAACACAGTGACTTTGAGTGCTGGCGGTTTAATTACCCAGACGGCGGGAGTGGTTAGCGCAACCAGCTTAAGCACGACTTCGGTCGGGGGCAGCACACTGACTCAGACCAACCTGGTTGGCAGCTATACCGGGGCCAATACCGGCGGCAACACTATCAGTTTTAACAATGATAGCAGCGGTGGCAGCGGCACTCTCAACCTGCAGGCGACCAGTGACGGCGGCGTCAGCATTACCGAAGCCGGGGCCATTTCGGTGAGCGGAGCGCTGACGGGAACCGCGGTAACCTTGAGTGCGGGTGGCATTATCGGACAGACCAGCGCCGGGATTATTACGGCATTGACCGGGCTTACCACCACCTCGGTCGGCGGCACTACACTCAACGAAACGAATCTGCTCGCAGGGTTTGCCGCGACGAATTCTGGTGCGGCGAGTGCAATCGAGCTGACCAATAATTCAGCTGGAACCCTCAACCTGGGAACGGTGACTAATACGGTTGGCAACATCAGCATTATCGAAGCCGGTGCCATGTCGGTGAGCGACGCAGTAACCGCAACGGGTAACGATATCCTGCTACAGGCCGACGATATAGCGATTACCGGTAGTTTGACCGCGATCAACGTAACCTTGACGCGCAATTCATTGGGGATTATCTCGTTGGGCACCGGTGGCGGCGGGCTGAATATGACCACCGCCGATTTGAACACGTCGATAACTGCGACCAACCTGATCATTGGCGACGCCATCAATACGACCGCCATTAACCTGACCGCAGCCACCAGTGTCGGTGCTGCCGCGCTTGAATTGATTACCGCCGGCGATATTACCGGTGCTGGTTTGTTGACAACAAATACGCTGACGCTCACCAGTCAGACCGGCATCGGTCCGATTAACTCCGCGGTTAATACCCTGAGTTTTACCAATGGTACTAACAATGTCGACATCACTAACACTATTGGTACGACGCTGAACATTATTGCAAGCAGCAGTGGTGGTGGAATCATCAGCGTTACCGAGACCAGCGGGAACTTAGCGCTCAATGCTGCCGTAAGCAGTATAGGGGGGACTATCAACCTGGCTGCAAGCAATGGCAGTATCAGCGGTGCAGGGTTGTTGAGCGCAGATGCATCGATGCTAACGGCGCAAACCGGCATTGGCCCGATCACAACAACCGTTAATTCGCTGAATATTAACAATGCGACAGGCAATGTCACCATTAATAACACAGCCGCCGCAACCTTGAATATCAGCGGTAGCAATGGTGGAGTTGGTACTATCAACGTTATCGAGGCCAGTGGATCAATTCTGGTGAATGCTGCCTTAAGCCATGCTACGGGCGATATCAATCTGAGCGCCGCTAGTGGTGGTATTAGTGGAGCTGCATTGATCTCAGCTGCCACCCTGGGATTGACGGCGAATTCCGGTATTGCAGTGAATACGGCGGTGGGTACGTTAACCTTTACCAATGCAAGCAATGGCAGTGTTCAGGTAACCAATACTATTGGTACCACCTTTAACGTCAGTGGAACCAATAGCAGTGGTGGCAACATCACCGTAACTGAAACCACGGGTGTCGCTAGCGTAAACGGTGTGCTTGATTCAAATGACGGGGCTATCACTCTGATTGCCGATAGCATGACTGCCGGAGCTGCGATAAACCCTGGTGCCGGCTTACTCACCCTGCGCAGTTTTAACCCGGCGGCTAATGTTAATACGACGGATTACAATACTTTATTAGGCCAGGTCGTCACCGCCACCGGTGGCTTAACCCTCGGCAGTAGCGCTCATAGCGGGAGTATTACCGTCGGTTCGGTAATTGACCTTTCCGTTCTGGACATTAGCGGTGTTTTTCAAATTCTCGCCGCGAGCGGCAATATCATCGTCAACAGCAATCTTACCAATGTCGAAAATATCGGCTTGCAAACTGGTAGTGGAACCATTCACATAGGCCCCGGTATTACCATTGACTCGACTGCCGGTAATATCAGCCTGGCTTCCGGCGGGGCATTGCAGGGTAACGGAAATATTACCTTAAATGCGACCACTGGTTTACTGCTCAGTAATGAGCTCAGTTCCACCGGCAGTATTACCATTGATGTTGATACCTTGAATATTCAGAACAATTTGACCAGTGGCGGGGATATCGTTCTTATCTCGAAGAACCCGATTTTGATCGATCAACCGGTTACCTTTGACGCCGGAGGACAAATTACGCTGGCCGAGATCGATGCCAGAGGCAGCGTCACCTTAAATGGAAATGGAATTAATCTGGGTAATTTTGTATTGATCAATACCTCGAGTATTTTGACTATAGACGCGGGCACTGGAAGTTTGATGGTGAATGGCAACCTGTCGGCGCCGGCCAGCATTGCAATTAACGCAACGGAATTCGATTTACTCGCCGGAATGACGATAACCGCTGCCGGGCCAGTCACTATTTCGGATAATGGAAACGGAATCGGCATCGGCACCACGCTGACTTCGGCCATGGATATAGGTACCGCTGAAATTAGCGCCATTAGCGCGAGCCAGCTCATTTTTGCTTCGAGTTCTATTAAACTGCCCGGCAATCTGAGTTTGACCGGCTATACGGTTCCTGTGGTATTTGATACCGGTAACTTCGATATCACAGGCACCACTTCGATTTCTCTGGGTGGTAACCTCAGTTTCGCTGACAGTGTTGTAACTGTTTCCGGTGGCCTGACACTGACTACCGGGGGCTCGTTCAGTATGGAAGGTATTATTAACGCTACCAACACGGTTAATATTAATCCAGGCCAGGGCCTAACAATGGGGCCTTTGGCTGAAATTCATACCACCGATGATGCGATCAACATCAACAGTACCGGCGGAAATGTTTTACTGGGACTGCTCGATGCCGACACTGCCAATGTCGCTATCCAGGCAACCGGAGGAGATATTCTCAACAATAACGGTGTGTTTGCCAATGTCGCGCTTTCCAATACTAATGTTAAAGCGGGGAATGTCTCCTTGAGTGCCACCGATCGCATTGGTACCTCCAGTACCGATGCGATTACGGTGGATATTGATATCGATGGCTCCATTAATCTGACTTTCGGTGCCGATACCGCCTATATCAATAATCTACGGGGTAGTCGCATCGTCAATAACAGCGCCGGTGAAGTCGCGGTTGGTTTGATTTTCAGTAATCAGATTATTGGCATTGGTCACAGTGTCGGTGCGGAAGCGAGCAACCGTGATTATTCCCTGTCGAAAGTGTTTTTCGGGCAGACAGGTGCGGCTGAAAACCTGATTTCTATCCTGGGCTCGGACTTTCAAATAAGCTTTGATAATGATTCTGAGGATGACGTTGCCAGCAGTATTATTCCGTCGGTTCCAGTAATGATTAAAACCGTCGACGGTTGGCAGTTTGTGGCTCCCAGTCGAAATCAAAATACTGAAACCCTGCGCCAAAATCGGGAAAAGGGCGTTAAGTTTATCGACTGGTTATAATCCCGGCGCAGTTTACCTTCCGCGCCGAAACCTCCGCCTTAAGGTTGAATACCTTCGTACTTGGAATCTCCGGCACGCACTTCTTTAAAGGGGTTTTTATTACGCCCTTCGAGCTGATTAACCAGCAGTGAGCTTTGTGAAAACAGGTACATGACGGCATAGGCCGTGGTTACGGAAAAGAGTAGCGGCAGCGAAGGCGATAACTTGCCGGTCATTTCGATAATGGCGATTATCGCCGCAAAAACGGCACCGATTACCGTTGCCACGGTTGCGCCCATGCCGGCTAAGGCATAAATCGAAATACTCGAGATAGTAATCCCGCTGCCTTCCGCAATAATTCCTACCGATGCCCCGATCATTGCCCCCATGAATAAACTGGGGCCAAAAACACCGCCATTAAAACCGAATGCAAGGCTGACTATGGTGGCAATGAACTTGAGTACGAGCAGAATCAGACACATCTTCAAGGCAATATCACCGGCGACGGCGAGTTGCGTTTCGTATCCGCCCAGCCCCAGCACAGAAGGAAAAGCAAAGCCGATACAGCCCAGAATCAAGCCCCCGATTGCCGGCTTCAGCCGGTTGTCGACCTTGACGTGCTTGGCCACCAGGCCGGCGGCTAACGGCAGCAATCGATTAAAGGCAATGCCAACCACCGCGCAAAGAACACCGATTATGCCGAAGAAGATGAATTCCTGTGGGGGGATAAAATCGGGAATTATATTGCTCGGAATAGTGAACTGAACATCTAGGATCTTCGCCATTTCAGAGGCAGTTACTGCGGCGGCGGCAGTCGGAATGAATTGATATATCCGCCATTGCCTTAAAATAACTTCCTGAACGAAGATGACCGCAGCCAGGGGAGCCAGAAAAGATGCCGATATAGCCGCGGCAATGCCAGCACAACTCAACGTCAGCTTTTCCTGATCGGACAGTTTAAAGAAGGTACCGACGCCGCTTGCCGCTGCAGCCCCGAGGTGAACCGCAGGACCGTAGCGACCCACCGAAGCTCCGGCTCCAATCGAAACCGCCGAAATCAGACCAACAGAAAGTCCTTCCTTGACACCGGTTTGACCCTTATTGAAGTGAATATCCTCGATAACATGCGACAAACCCCGATTGACTCGATTCGGCATGAGATAGTGGGTGAGCAATCCGACCACCAGTCCAAGCGCTACCAGCGTGGCTACATGCCAGTAGCTAAGCATTGCATTTTCGATCCCCTGTTGTTTTACCAGTTGATCGATGGGCACCGGGTGCAGGTACTGCTGGGTCAGGTTGATGGCAATTAATAGAGCCTTGGCGGCTAAGGAAGCCATGATGCCGACCACAATTGACAGGCCCACGGTGCGGGCAATAGTCCAGTCCAGATTGGCGAACTTTTTGCCACTGTCGAGATTTTTCTCGGTCATAAGTTACTCCGATGCAGATTTTATTATTTAACTGAACCCCTGAACAATTCATTCCGGATCACCAAAAGCAGGCAGCTTGAGGCGAGTCCGGGACGGGCTCTGAATGAATCAGAGTTTCCCCGGCGGCTCAGTATTGGACGCTAGTTCAACGGGCCAGATCGGATGCAGTATGCCAGATTCTCGCTGAAAAACTGAATCGGATTGGATTTATACGAATGTAGAGTTCTTTGCCTGATTCAGGCTGCTAGTGAAGCGATACTGATTCGTCTGAGAAAATGAGCCATTTCAAGGGCATTTCAACAACAACTATTACTATCGGTTTAGCTTAAATAGTGATTACCGGCAAATAACACCGACATACCGACTACCGTCGACAACACCACATTGTTGCTGCGCCACATCAATAGCAACAGGCAAGCCATCGCCAGGATTTCACTACTACTGCCCTGGCGAATTGCAGGCACCAGAATAGCCATGAATGCGCAGCCCGGTAAAGCTTCGAGAATAGGTTTGATCCCGGGAAGATGGCGCAGTTGCAAGCCGATAAAATAGCCGCCCATGCGCGTCAGATAGACAATACCAGCCATCATTGCAATGGCGGTAAGCGTGCTCGTTTGATCAACCATGCGACCACCTGAGTTTAGCGATTGCGGCAATTACCCCGATGACGACTGAAACCAGTAATATCACATAATTTGCCGCTCCCAGTTCGAATAACAACAGGGCGCTGGCGCCGGAAACCACCCAGGGTAGCGGGCTGCTTTTCGAGCCCTTGGCGAATAGCACCATCATCGTCGCCATAACCAGTGGCCCGGCAAAACTGATCGAGCCGAGATTGAAGCTGGTAAATACATCGGCGATACTCAAACCGATCAAGGTCGAGATCAACCAGCTCGTCATCATTGAAATGCCGTAACCAGTTACGTAGCCCAGCCGGTCGACGTTTTCATCGAGTTTGTATGAGGTGACGACGCCGGGGTCATTCAACATAAACAGCCAGACGATCCGGCGTTGCAGGCTATGACCATCAAAATGATGGGTCATCGCCATCCCGAGTAACAGATTGCGCGAACTGACCAGAGCGACCGATAGCGCGATGGTGCCGTAGGGCAGTGGGCTTTGCCAGAACTCTAGCGCGGCGAACTGGCCGGAGGCGGTAAACGAGCTGGCGCTCATCAATAATGCGATCCATTGCAGGAGTCCGACCGATGCAGCCGTTATGCCGAACATAATGCCGAATATGAAGGTCGACAAAAAATAGTCTCCCGACAGGCGAATGCCAAGCAGCATGCTTTTCCAAGTGTTCATCGATTGAGTCTAGCCAATAAAGGGAACAGATATTATAGTAGGCCGACCAGGGACAGAAGTGATAATCAATACGGTGAACAATCACAGGGAAGGAAACGGAGAAAAATCCATCGAAAATAACTATCGTGCCAACGTCGGTTTGATGATTGTCAATGCCCAACATCAGATTCTGGCCGGCGAGGCTTATCATTATCCCGGGGAGTGGATGATGCCGCAGGGTGGAATCGACAGGGGTGAAGACTGCCTGCAGGCGATGCAGCGTGAACTCTACGAAGAGACCGGTTTGAAGTTTTCGCAGATGCGTTTGATTTGCGAACACGACGAGTGGCTGGAATACCTGTTTCGCAAACCTCAGTATAAAGACGATATTTTTTATATCGGACAGCGCCAGAAATGGTTTTTGATCGAGTACAACGGCCCGTTACCCGATATCGAAAATGCCAAAGAACAGGAATTCAGCTGCTTCGGCTGGGTTGAACCCGACTGGCTGGTGGCGCAGATTCCGCCATTCAAGAAAGAGGTTTATAGTACCGTCGTGAGTGCTTTTGAGCCGCATTTTCCGGAGAGTGATTGATGCTTAAATATGAACATCAGCAATCCTTTGATGATCTCGAAGACTGGCCCTTCGATAACGCGCAGTCGGATTATAAAATTCTTCGAGGTAGCCCGGTGGCATCGGGGCGTATCGACCGCGGCAGCAACCAGGGGCAGCACCGCATGGGGGTCTGGCGTTGCAGCGAGGGTGCCTTCGAATGCACTGAACTTGGCGATGAATTGCAAACCATCGTCAGTGGTCGATTAATTTTAACCCGGGTTGGCGGTGAATCGATCGAATGCGGCCCCGGCGACAGCGTCTACACGGAAAAGGGCGAACGTGTGATCTGGGATGTTCAGCAAACCGTCACCAAAGTATTTTTCACCTATAACTGCGACGGTGGCAGCTAAGCGGTTTTGTTGAACGCCTTTACTGCGTCTAGTACTTCGTCGACATGGCCTTTTACCTTCACCTTGCGCCACTCCCGAATCAACACAGCTTTATCATCGATCAGAAAAGTACTGCGTTCGATGCCGATGAACTTTCTGCCGTATAAATTTTTCAACTTTAAGACATCAAATTGCTGACAAAGGGTTTCGTCTTCGTCGGAAAGTAAATCAAAATTAAACGAATATTTGTCGCGAAATTTTTCGTGCGATTTAATACTGTCGCGCGATACACCTAGAATAACGCAGTTTTGCCGACTGAACTTGGCTTTGGCATCGCGAAAGTCCTGCCCTTCGGTGGTACATCCGGGAGTACTGTCTTTCGGGTAAAAATAAAGCACGGTATTTTTACCTTTGAGATCAGCCAGGGTGATGGACTTTTCACCCGTGGCCGCCAGAGTGAAGTTTTTTACGTTGTCGCCGGGTTCCATAATTATCTGTTCTTTTGATTCGAATTCCGACCATGCTAACGTTTACATTGTGAGGTTCAAGTAGAAAATTATCTGCCGCTTTCACACAAGCCGATCGCACAGTAGACTAGGGCGAAATTCTGGAGCGATACCATGTGGAAAAATAATGTCCTCACCGATTTGCTCGGCATCGACTACCCGATCATTCAGGCGCCGATGGCGGGGGCAGCAACCGCTGAAATGGCCGCGGCGGTCAGTGCTGGCGGTGGGCTCGGTTCAATGGGCTGCGCGCAGATGACGATGGATGAAGTCAGCGCGAATGCGGTTGCCATTCGAGCGATTACCAGCAAACCCTTTAATTTTAATTTTTTCGCGCATCAGGAACCGGCAGATTATGACAATGTGGATGCCGAATTTATCGCGCTCATGACCGAGTTATATCAGTCGCGGGGTTTAGGGTCATTGCCGACAGAGATGAATGCCGGATACCCGAGTTTCAACCAGGCTAAACTGGAAACACTGCTCGAGATCAAACCGGCGGTGATCAGTTTTCATTTCGGCCTGCCCGATGACGCCATGCTGCAGGCCTTGAAACAGGCTGGTTGCCGCTTGATGTGTTCAGCAACCACGGTCACCGAAGCCCGATATCTCGAAAGCCGGGGGATGGATGCAGTGATTGCACAGGGCTGGGAAGCGGGAGGACATCGTGGCACTTTTGAGGTTAGCAACGAAGATTTCGGCATTGGTAGCATGGCCTTGATTCCGCAAATTGTGGATGCCGTCGAGATTCCGGTTGTTGCCGCCGGAGGCATTGCCGATGGCCGCGGTATCGCCGCTGCGATCATGCTCGGTGCCAGTGCGGTTCAAATGGGATCGGCTTTTCTGTCCTGTCCGGAGGCGAGCCTTAGCGACTCAGGCCGCAAATTGATTGCTGCAGCACAGGCCGAAGATACCCGTTTAACTCGCGCATTTACCGGGCGTCCGGCGCGAGGTAAGAATAATATTTACATCGAGGCCATGGCCCGGCGGCGCTTTCGATTGCCCGAGTTTCCGGTTATGAGTCGCTTCAGCAAGCCGCTGGTGCAAAGCAGCGAGGACAGGGGTGACAATGATTTCTGTTACCAGCTGTATGGTCAGGCGGCGGCTTTGAACCGGGAAATGTCGAGTGCCGGATTGCTGGCTACGCTGGTCGAAGAAACAGATCGCCTGCTGGGATGACCACATGAGCGACATCGAAGAAACCGGTGCCAGCTGGTCCGAACTTTTAACCCTGCAATATCTGCCGAAGTTAGCCACGCTGGCGATCGCACTGTGGTTGCACGCGGCCAATTCGATGCTAACTGCAACCACGATGCCCAGTGCCATTGAGGAAATCGGTGGCTTGCATTTGATCAGCTGGACCTTCGCCCTGTATCTGGCGGGTTCGATCGCGGCGGCCTCGTCGATCAGCATGGTAGTTGCCAGGCTTGGCGTACGAAAGTCGATGATTCGTTCCGCAATCGTGTTTACCATTGGCTGTGTGATAGTGGCAACGGCTCCCTCGATGCCGGTACTGCTTATCGGCAGGGTCTTGCAGGGTCTGGGTGGCGGTGCCTTGATTGCTTTAGTTTACATATCGCAGGCTCGTTTTTTTCCGAATCGTTTTTTGCCGCGCACTATCGGCTTTCTTTCGATGGTATGGATGTTGTCGGCGTTTACCGGCCCGTCGATTGGAGGCGCCTTTGCCACCATCGGCGAGTGGCGGCTGGCCTACTGGATATTTGCGGTACAGGGGTTGCTGTTGATTCCGGCTGTGCATTTGCTGTTGAAAGGCGGGGATTCGTCCGGTCCTATAGTCGAGCAAAGCATTCCTGTCGTTCGAATTTTGTTATTGACGATGGCAATTTTACTCTTCTCCCTGTCGGCGGCCAGTTATGACCCTTTGTGGTCGCCAATGCTCGTTTTATTGGGATGCGCCACCCTGTTTTTGTTCGTGTTACGCGACAAGCAGGCAACCGAGTCTCCGATTTTACCGAAGCAGGCAACCGACCTGCATCACAGTATTGGCAACGGCATTCTGGCAACCTTCCTGCTGTGCCTTTGCATCATGTCGTTTCTGGTTTATGGCCCCTTTATTCTGATCAACCTTTACGGGTTGTCACCGTTTCAGGCCGGACTGGTGGTGATGGTTGAAACCATTGCCTGGGGCAGTGCCGCAATTATGTTTTCAGGTCTGGACAGTAAATTCGAGCCCCGCTTGATCCGCTGTGGAAGCGTGATGGTGGTAACTGGCATAATTGCCATTGCGTTTACTCTGCCGGCTGGAAATATTACGGCTCTGGTAGTGGCGGTGGTCGTTTGTAATGCCGGGTTCGGCATGATGTGGGGGTTTATTATTAAACGTATTGTCGGGGCCGCTTCGGCACTCGATAAAGATCGTAGCGCGTCGATGATGCCGATAACCCAACAAACGGGTTTTGCCCTGGGCGCTGCCTTGAGCGGCTTGATTGCCAACGGCCTCGGACTCAGCGCAGACGCTTCCCACACAGAACTGCAACGCGTTGCCTTCTGGTTGTTTGCGGGATTTGTTCCGGTTGCGGTGTTAGGCGGTATAATGGCCTGGCGTTTTGTTGCATTTAAACAACCCATACAAGCAGCCGCCACGGCGGAATCAGGAGTGCCAACATGACCCGTAAACCCCCACCGCATTCGAAGGTCCACGAGGCACTCAATCTCGATGGCAAAGTGGAATCGGTAAAAAAATACTATGCCAAATGGTCGGAAACCTACGACCTTGATGTCAGTTCAAAATACATCGGCACCGTGCTGATCGGGAATATCCTGACCGATTTCATCAATAGCGGCGAGTCACAACTGGCCGTGCAAAAATCGGCCATTCAGATTGCGGATGTCGGCTGTGGAACCGGTCTGGTTGCGAAGGGATTAAATGATCAGGGATACACGGTTATTGATGGCATGGACATTTCGCCGGAAATGATCGTCAAGGCCAGGCGCCTGGGTATTTATCGACAGCTTTTTGATGAGGTGGATATCAATACACCACTGCGCGACGAATGGCGAGAGGCCTACGATGTTGCTATCTGCTGCGGAGTATTCACCCTCGGTCACGTGCAACCCGAAGCACTGTATCAATTGATCAGCTTAATCCGCCCCGGTGGTTTGGTAGTGACCAGCACACGTACCGCCTACTACGATGCTACCGATTACCAGCGGGTTAGCGACCAGGTTGAGTCTGAGGGTCTGGTTGAACTGAAAAAGTGCCTGAAAGATGCCCCTTATACCGATGATGGTGACGCGCACTACTGGATATACGAAGTCTGTTAGTGATGGCTCTTTACGGTAATGGTGAATTCAGTATCCCGCCTGACTTAAGCAATCATAACGAGCAGTGATGCAGCAGAACTTTATCTCACCCATCCTCGGAGTTTACCTTGATGACATCGATCTGGTGGACATCGGGCTGGATATCGCGGCGGTACAGCTCGAGGGTTTGTTACAGCAACATCAAGTCGTCATCGTGCGTAACCAGGATTTATCGGCAAAGGAGCTGCGCCAGTTGGTTTCCCATTTTGGACCTCTGTTCCAGCACCATGCCGATGAAGGCGTTATTCATGTCGATGGTATTCCCGAAGTACTGGAAATGCGCAAGGAAGCCGAAGGAAATCGACTTTTCGGCGGTAGCGACTGGCATGCCGATGTTACTTTTCGTAAACCCGCGGGCTATGTATCGGCGTTACAGGCTAAGATTCTGCCGCCGCTCGGGGGTGATACCGGCTTCGCCAGTGCGCTCGCCGCCTATCAGGCATTGAGTACCGGGTTTCAGCAGATGCTGGAGGGATTAATTGCGGTACATAGTTATGACGGTCCAGGTCAGGCGGACCACCCCGAGCAAACCGCGCGTCATGCGGTCGTACGTGAGCATCCCCGGATCGGCGGCAAAGGCATTTATTGCAATAAAATGTTTGTCACCCGCTTCGAGGGTTGGAGTGCGGCAGAAAGCAGACCGGTGATCGACTTTCTGGATCGCCATATGTCGCGTCCCGAATTTACCTTTCGTCATCGCTGGCAACCGGGTGATCTGGTTTTATGGGATAACCGTTTCAGTCTGCACTATCCGATCAATGACTTCAGCGGGCATTTGCGTTCATTGATTCGCTGCACCGCACTGGAAGCTTAAACTGGCAGCTCTGCATTGCCATAATCGCGTTCGACCAGCGCAATGCGGGTTTTGTAACTCGAATACCATTGGCCTATGTCCATGCCTTGCGATGCTCGACCTGGGAGTTCCAGTTTTCTATCGATGCCTGGTCGGCCCAATAAGACAGGGTGATTCCACTATTTCATTAACAGCCGAGTATTTCGGCCAGATCGATAATACTGCCTGCGTGTATGTTATTGGCTGGTTTTGCCGATACATCTTTGACATTGTTGGTGCCAAATTCCAGGGGTCTTTCAATATAGGCCGTACCGAGCCCGCAGTCGCGAGCCGCGGCCAGGTCGCGGTGGTGCGCGGCGGCGAGCATGGTTTCGCCGGGTAGTACTTGAAACTGTTCAGCAACGCCGAGATAGGTGGCCGGGTCGGGTTTGTATTTATGGAAGGTTTCGGCGCTCAGAATTCGATCCCAGGGCAGACTACCGTGTTGGGCCATATCGCTGAGTAAGTCGATATTGCCATTCGACAGCGAGCAGATTTTGAACCTGGTCTTTAAACGATTCAAACCCTCGACCGAATCGGGCCAGGGGTCGAGCCGGTGCCAGATGCTGTTGAGCTGCTCGCGTTCGGCCTCGGGCATCGATTCGAGTCCGAATTGAACTAACACCGCATCCAGAATCTGACGATGCAGCTGGTCGAGTATCACCCATTCATGGTTATCCATCACCGCCTTCATCGCCGGGGCGTAGCCTGCCCGCCAGGCGAGCACAAAGCGATCGGCATCGGTGTCGACAGCCATCCGTTGTAGCTCCGCACAAATCGAGCCGTGCCAGTCGACCACGGTGCCGAAGACGTCGAATGCTATTACTTTTATATGGGCTGGATTGAAATTCATTGGCGGGTCTCGGGTGGGATGAAACGGGATATTTCGCGTAGATTACCCGATTGCCACAGATAATAAACGACGAGTGGTTCGGCAAAGGTTTGAAAACCGTGTTCGGCCAGGGATTCAACCTTTAGCAGGCTACCTGCTGTTGCCATGGTGATGTTACCTTCGATATCAAATTCAGCGCTTCCGCCTAAAACAAGGTAAATTTCTTCGGCTTGATGCTGGTGCTTTGGGTAAAGCAGATGCGGCCCCCAGACGCCGATGCCGCAACGGATTCGATCGCTGATAAATGGCCCGCGTAAGCCGACTACTTCGGCAAAAGCATAGCCGTTTAGCATGGCATCGGACACCACTGCATCGCTCTTTTTGTAACTCTGCTCCCAGCGCAGCTGGTGTTTTTGTGCGGCAAATAATTCGAGCAGTTGCCGGGTCGCGGGGGCGCTGAGGTTTACTGCATTGTCGAGCATGTCCGCTGCCGCCAGGTATTGTTGCCCTCTGGCCTGCCATTCGCTCCCCCAGTTAGCGAGCGATGCTTTGAAAGCCTGCAGATCCGGGTGGTCAAAGTCCAGACCGAACTGTTGAACCGCCTTCAGTAACCGTTGATCGACAAGGCGCTGCTGTTGCAGGGTCGATTGTTGTTCGGTCGTAGTCATTTATCTCAACCCGCTCCGGCCTTATTTAGAATCTTATCGAGTTGATCGGCGAAGGCCTTGCGATCGCTTTGATTGAATGGCGCCTGGCCGCCGGTATCGATACCGCTGGAACGTAGCGAGTCCATCAGGTCACGCATCGTCAGGCGCTGTTTAATATTATCGGTGCTATGAAGCTCACCCCGCGGGCTCATCGCAATGCCTTTGTTTTCAATAATTTCTGCGGCCAGCGGTATGTCACCGGTTATCACCAGATCCCCGGGGGTTAATCGTCGCACGATTTCGTTATCGGCGACGTCAAAACCCTGCGATACCCGGAGAAAATTGATAATTTTCGATCGCGGAATAGTGACATCGTGATTGGCGACCAGGGTCATCGCGGTGTCGGTGCGTTCGGCGGCGCGGAATAGAATTTCCTTGATCGGATTCGGGCAGGCATCGGCGTCGACCCAGATTTTCAATTTGTTTCTCCATCGGCTTTGGCGTCAGTCGGCCAGCCGGGGTATTGTGTCAGTCCATCGTCGATGCGCTCCCAGCTCGCTTTGGAATCGACATACTGGTGGTATTCGATGGCGATGTTCGAATCATCACTGAGGTTTCCCAGACTGAGGTGATAGAAACCTGGAACCTGACTATGAAAAGTCATCAAAGTACTGCCGCAGCGACTGCAAAAATATTTGCTCAACTGCTCGTTCAGCGGAAATTTTTTCAACCGTTC
>JBLHOA010000065.1:0-14482 GCA_047622345.1 Gammaproteobacteria bacterium
TATAGGCAAAATATTTATTTTTACAATAGATATCATTAGTTTATGTATTTTTATTGACCAATCACTCAATTCTTAATATGATTTCCTTTCGTTATTAGAGAAATAACAGTGCCCATTCCCGTAACCGAAAAAAACCTTGCCAGTCGAAATCGCAAGCAACAAAGTGAATTTCGCAAAAGCCAGTTAATCGAAGCAACCATGGACTGCATTGATAAATTTGGTCTTTCGCAAACGACACTCGCCCGAATCGCCGAGCGCGCACAATTGTCGCAGGGAAATATTGTTTTTCATTTCCAAAGCAAAGATTCCCTGCTCGAACAGACTTTACGTTTTCTTAGTGAGGAATATAGGTCAAATTGGCAAGAAACCTCTCAATTGGCAGGCGATGACCCGATAGCCCGGCTTTGCGCATTGATCAAAGCATCCTTTTCGAAAAAAATCTGCAACCGTAGAAAAATAAGCGTCTGGTACGCTTTCTGGGGTGAATCCCGATCGCGCCCAAAATACATGAATCTCTGCGGCAGCAACGATCGTGCTTTTTCGGACAACTTGCTTGGATTATGCGAGCAACTGGAGTCTTTCGGTGGTTCACATTTGAGCCCGGGAACGGCAGCACTCAGTATCGAAGGCATGATCGACGGGCTTTGGCAGAATTTTCTGATCGGCCCACCCGGTTTTAAACGCGCCCAGGCCTGTGCCACCGTTTTCGACCTATTGGAAGTCATTTACCCGTCTGTACTGGTACAGATCCGGGATTTTTCAGGAGGCGCAGAATAGCGATAGTTTTTCCTGGGCGAATTGACAAATAACCTCCGCGTTGGAAATTTGACAATGTCGAAACTTGTGATCACAATCATTCAATTAACGCAAAATGACATTCATCAGACCATTGTGATACTGTCATCGAAATCTAAGCATTACCGCGTTTTTTACCCGGTCGACGCTGGCACTACTTTGAGACTGGGATGCAGCAAACAGACAATAAAATTTAACGTTAATTTCCGTGGAGGAATTCAATGAAAATCGATACTTGCTTCAAATCGACTCTGATCGGGGTCACCAGCGCAGCATTGCTGACGGCGGCAACCGCAGCCTCGGCCGCCGGTTCGCTAAACGTCAGTAACTGGGCTGAATACATGGCCGAAGATACTATTTCAAACTTCGCCAAGGAATACGACATCGACGTGACCTTTACCCCCTATGACTCGGTCGAAGCAATCGATTCGAAATTACTTGCTGGTAATTCGGGCTACGATGTAGTTTCGCATGCCGCCTCGCAGGTTGCGCGTCTGGCCAAGGGTAAAAACATCCTGCGCAAAATCGATAAAACCAAGCTGGATAATTTCAAGCACATGAGTCCTGACATCATGGTGCAAATCGGATCCAAGTGGGATCCGGGGCATAACTATATGGTTCCTTTTATGTGGGGCACCCACGGAGTTACCTATAACCGTGAACTGGTTCTGCAAACCTACCCCGATGCACCGATTGGCTCGATCGATATGATTTTCGACCCCAGGCATATGAAAGAGCTGGCCAAATGCGGCGTTGCATTTCTCGACTCGCCTACCGACGTTATCCCGATGGCACTGGCCTATCTCGGACTGCCGCCCGACTCAAACATCAAGGCGCACTATCAACAGGCCGAAGACCTGCTGAGCAAGGTCCGTCCCTACATCAAGACCTTTGACAACTATGCCTACCAGCGCATGCCGGAAAAAGAATTTTGCGTAGCGGTCACCTGGGGTCCTGATGGACTGCTGGCAATGTCGGGTGCCGCAGAAGCCGAAACCGGAGTCGTGCTCGATTTCTTTTTACCCGCAGTGGCTAACTTCTGGGTCGATGCCTGGGTTATTCCCGCCGACGCGAAAAATATCGAGAATGCACACTTGTTCCTCAACTACATGATGCGACCAGAAGTAGCGGCGAATGATAGCAACTACACCTGGTATGCCACCGCTAACAAGACTGCGATTCCGATGATCGATGAAGCGGTTACTTCCAGTCCGGCGGCGTTTCCAACGCCTGGGCAAATAGCCACTATGTATACCCTGTCGCCTCTGGCACCCAAGGCCGAGCGCATTCGTACGCGTACCTGGACTAACTTCAAAGCCGGCAACTAGGCTTATCCATCGAGCCGGAGTGAATCGTCACTCCGGCTTTTTCAATTGCATGGACTTATAAATGGAGCAAACCACCGACTACCGCGATCGCCCGTGGATGGATTCCGACGCAGAACCCTTCATAAAAGTTCAAAGCGTCACCAAAAACTTCGGCGATTTTACCGCTGTCGATAGTGTCGACCTCGAAATTTACAAGGGCGAGCTATTTTCTCTACTGGGGGGCTCGGGATGCGGCAAAACCACTTTATTGCGCATGCTGGCCGGATTTGAAACCCCAACGTCGGGCACCATAATGATCGATGGCGTTAATATGAATAATGTCCCGCCCTACCAACGCCCGGTTAACATGATGTTTCAATCCTATGCCCTGTTTCCACATATGACCGTGGAAGATAATGTGGCTTACGGATTAAAGCGCGACGGGATTTCCAAAGCCGATATTGAACGCCGCGTTGACGAAATGCTGACCATGGTCGAACTCGGGCAGTTTCGCAAACGCAAACCGCATCAACTTTCCGGGGGCCAACGCCAACGCGTCGCGCTCGCGCGCTCACTGGTAAAGCAAC
Organism: Gammaproteobacteria bacterium; assembly: GCA_047622345.1. GTDB lineage: Bacteria > Pseudomonadota > Gammaproteobacteria. Next base: position 2,690 of record JBLHOA010000065.1, read on the forward strand.
CGAAAGTACTATTGCTCGATGAACCGCTGGGTGCACTCGACAAACGCCTACGCGAACAAACCCAGTTTGAACTGATGAATATTCAGGAAAAGCTTGGGGTTACTTTCGTCGTAGTTACCCACGATCAGGAAGAAGCGATGACACTGTCTACGCGCATTGCGGTGATGGACAACGGTCGTTTTATACAAACAGGCACTCCAACCGAGATTTACGAATTTCCCGATTCGAGACTGGTCGCCACTTTTATCGGTAATGCCAACATGTTTGCCGGGCGCATCAGTGAAAATAGCAGCGACCATGTGCTGGTTGATTGTAAGCAACCCGACATACAGATTCACATTGACCACAGCCTTTCAATTCCAGTCGGCAATAAGGTCTGGATCGCCATAAGGCCTGAAAAAATCCGCATTTCCAAGCACCCCGATGACAATGCTTCGAATAATTACCTCAAAGGCATGGTGCATGACATCGGCTACCTCGGTGGAATTTCAACCTATCGAGTTGATGTCGGAGGCGAGTCGTTAATCGAAGTGACCTCACCCAATCAGAGTCGCCCCAAAGACGGCAATCCGCCGATTGACTGGGACGAAGAGGTTTACCTCAGCTGGGACTCTTCCAGCGGAGTCGTGTTAACAAAATGACCGCGCAGGAAGACCAGGTAAAATTGTCAATCGGGCCGCGCCTGGTAGCAAACCTGCAGCGACACTGGAAAAGTCTGATCATCCTGGTTCCATTCTTGTGGTTACTGGTATTTTTTCTGGCGCCGTTTTTTATTGTAATGAAAATCAGCCTGTCCGAAGCCACCATCGCCAGCCCCCCGTTTCTGCCGATGATCGAATGGGCCGATGAAGGCATCATGAATATAAGAGTGGTATTCGACAATTTCGCCTACCTGTGGGAAGACGACCTCTATGTCAAAACCTATTTAAACTCGATCAAAATATCCTCGATATCGACCCTGTTTTGTTTGTTCATCGGCTATCCGATGGCCTACGCCATCGTGCGCTCCAGACAAACGACCAAGCACGTATTATTGATGCTTATTATTCTGCCCTTCTGGACTTCTTTTTTGCTGCGGGTCTATGCCTGGATGGGCCTGCTCGCCGACCAGGGTACGATTAACGACCTGCTCATTTCGCTGGGGTTTATCGATCAACCCATCCGCCTGCTTTATACCGAATTTGCCGTCTATGTCGGCATCGTATACACCTATATCCCGTTCATGATTCTACCGCTTTACGCAAACATGGAAAAGCTCGACTGGGCCCTGCTTGAGGCGGCGGCTGATCTCGGTGCCCGTCCCTTTGTTACTTTTTTCACCATAACCCTGCCGATGACAACCCCCGGAATAATTGCTGGTTCATTATTGGTGTTTATTCCGGCCACCGGGGAATATGTCATTCCCGACCTGCTCGGGGGCGGTAACGTGTTAATGATCGGGCGCATACTCTACAACGAATTTAACGCCAATATCGACTGGCCGGTGGCCTCCGCGGTCGCGATCGCACTATTGCTGGTTCTGGTATTGCCGATGATGCTGTATCAACACATCCAGTCCAAAGAGACGGAAGCACAATGAACGACGGTAAAAAGTCTCGCTTCCTTTGGACGATGCTTTGCTTCGGCCTCGCCTTTCTCTACATCCCGATGATCTTGCTGGTGGTGTACTCGTTTAATAAATCGAAACTGGTTCCAGTCTGGGGCGGCTTTTCAACCAAATGGTACGGCGTTTTATTCGAAAGCGAACAGGTCTGGGAGGCGGTCTCGCTGAGCCTGAAAATCGCAACCGTGAACGCCTGTTTCGCCACCATTTTAGGCACTCTCGCGGGACTCGCACTGGTTCGATTCGGGCGCTTCAAGGGACGCGTTTTATTCAGCGGCATGATTTCCGCACCCCTGGTAATGCCCGAAGTCATTACCGGCCTGTCGCTGCTGTTATTATTTATTACCCTGAACGAATTCATCGGTTGGCCCGACCAACGTGGATTCACTACGATCACCATCGCGCATATAACCTTCTCGATGGCTTATGTTGCCGTCATCATCCAGTCGCGTCTGGCCGGCATGGCGCAGGACCTGGAAGAGGCCGCGCAGGATCTCGGCGCTAAACCCTTCCGTGTGCTCATCGACATAACCCTGCCGCTACTTGCTCCAGGTATGCTGGCGGGATGGCTATTATCGTTTACCTTATCGCTGGACGACCTGATCATTGCCAGTTTTGTATCGGGTCCCGGCGCGGTCACTTTGCCGATGCTGATCTATTCACGGGTCCGCCTCGGGTTACGACCCGACATCAATGCCCTCGCCACCATCATCATTCTGGTCGTGGCGGTCGGGGTATTAATCGCCGGTTACATCCTGCTGCGCCAGCAACGCCAACGCGAACTCGAATTAAAAATGAGCGCCGAAGACTAGTACCGAATTAACCCGGATCGCGTCGCAAGGCTTGGCACATGCAGTGCACCCCGCCTCCACCAGGGGTTATCATTGACACATCCGGATCATAAATTTCGAGCCCATGCGCGCGCACCTTCTCCTTTAGCACATGACTTTTTTCGGGCAACAACACGCGATCATCACCCAGTGCAACCACATTGCATCCGAGATCGAGGGTATCCTGAAAGGGAACCGATATAATCTCTATCTGTTTTGATTTTAGCCAGCTAACCACTTCCGGATCGGTAGACTCCAGGCAAACTGCGGCAAGTTTTGGCGCCAGCATAACCACCATCAAATCAATATGTACATAAAATGGATCTAGATCAGTAAGCATTACTTCCCAACCCTCGGCCTCGAACCAGTTTTTTAGCTGAACCGCCGATTGCTGCTGGCTGCGGCCTTCATCCCCTTCCCAGCCGATTAAAACAGTACCCGGCTCAATCACATTGAAGTCACCGCCTTCAAAGGTACCGGCAGTGACAAAATCATAAATCGGAATGCCGAGCCGCTGATAGGTCTCGATCGCGCGATAATTTTCGCCACGACGCCACCAGTTCGCCATGCTGGTGATAATTGCGCCATAGGGTGTCATCACCGAAGAATCCCGGGCAAAGATTTGATACGGCAGTTCAGGGTCGGGTTCGTGCATATGAACCTCGACTCCCGCCGATTGGTAGGCCGCGACCATTTCGGCGTGTTGGCGTTTGGCCACATCACCGTCAAATTGATAATTGCGGCGAATGCTTTTCTTCGAAACCGAACTCGTCTTCAACCACTGATAATGATCAGCCGGACCCAGTAACACATCGCGCAATACGCCATACTCGCTATCAACGCCCCAATCCTGGAGTTTCGGGCTGCTTCCGCCCGGTTCACGGGCCCGAAGGCTGAATTCACTCATAGTCACTTCTCCGAATTGATGCTTTATTATGGGATGTCGAGGCTATCCCGTTAATCATCAGGCTGTCAATCTAACTGCATATTTAGTGGATTGGACTATAGTGATGACATCCGGTTGACTTCCATTAATTTTGTGATCACAATTACCGGAAATCTAAATCCTTGACCGCAAGGGCACTCGCCATTTTCGAGATTATCAGCCCCGGGGCGAATTTTATTTTTTACACGTTTATACGCTGGAACACGATGAAAGACTGGATCGAAAAACATCAGATTAGCGACGTTGAATGCATCGTCCCCGATATGGTTGGCGCCGCATGCGGAAAGATTATGCCCGCCTCCAAATTTGCTGGAGATACGGTTCTACGCTTACCGAAGGCAATTTTTCTACAATCGGTGACAGGCGATTATCCGAAACTATTCCAGAAAATAAATCCCCTCGATGTCGATATGCTGCTGAAACCCGATTCCAGCACCTTGCGCCTGTTACCCTGGGCACGCGAGCCCTCGGCGCAGGCCATCCATGACTGCTTTGAGATGGACGGCACTCCAGTAGACTTTGCACCACGCCAGGTGCTGCGCAGGGTACTTGACTTATACCGGGCCGAAGGCTGGAAACCGGTAGTTGCCCCCGAGCTCGAGTTTTATCTGTTGCAACCCAATCTCGACCCTAAGGATGCATTACTGCCCCCGGTGGGACGCACAGGGCGTGCCGAATCGCCCGGCCAGTCTTTTAATATCAGCGCGGTGAATGAATTCGGAACCATGCTCGAAGACCTGTACGAATATTGCGAAAGCCAGCAATTGAAAATTGACACCCTGATCCACGAAGAAGGTCAGGGGCAAATGGAAATTAATTTAGTGCATGGTGACCCGCTCGATCTGGCCGATCAGGCTTTTTTATTCAAGCGCACCGTGCGTGAAGCCGCATTGCGTCATCATCTGTATGCCACTTTCATGGCCAAGCCAGTTGCCAATCAACCTGGTAGCGCGATGCACATACACCAGAGTGTCGAAGACCTGGAAACCGGCAGAAATATTTTCTCCGATGACAAAGGAGCTCCAAATGAATTAATGCTCGGCCATATTGCCGGCCTACAACAGTTCATGCCCGACGCAATGGCCCTGATGGCGCCCTACGTCAATTCCTATCGACGCATTGTCAAAGAAATGTCCGCACCGATAAATTTTCACTGGGGATTTGACAACCGCACCACCGGTTTTCGCGTCCCCGACAATGACCCTGCATCGATGCGTGTCGAAAACCGCATTGCATCGGCCGATGTTAATCCCTATCTCGCCATTGCAACCTCGTTGGCCTGCGGTTATATCGGCATGAAGCAGAAGCTTCGCCCAACCGAGGCAATAACCGGCAGCGCTTATCACGAGCCCTTCCAGATGTCCCGACACTGGTACGGTGCGCTCGAAAAATTAGCTGGAAATGCGGCGCTAAGAGACGTACTTGGTGGAAACTTCATCGATATTTACGTAGCCATTAAAGAAATTGAATTTGATCATTTCCTCAACGAAATCAGCCCCTGGGAACGGGAGCATTTACTGCTAAAGGTTTAGCCACCTATAGCATCTAAAATTGGAGTACTAACGTGAATCAGAACACAGCAACGAAAATTAGCGACACCGAAAAATGGCAAACCCAGGATGTCGCCCATCATCTGCACCCATTTACCAACCCTAAAGACTTGAAAGATAAAGCAGCGCGAATTATCGAATCTGCAAATGGTGTCTACCTGACCGATTCGGACGGCAACCGTTACCTCGATATGATGGCCGGGCTGTGGTGTGTCAACATGGGGTACGGACAAAAAGACCTGATAGACGCCGCCAGCGCTCAAATCGAGCAGCTACCTTATTACAACGCATTTTTCAAAACTTCACACCCACCGGTAGCAGAGCTTTCCGCACTGCTTGCCGAAGTAACCCCCGGGCATTTAAACCATGCCTTTTTCACCAGCTCCGGATCCGAAGCTAACGATACCGTTTTGCGCATGATCTGGCGCTATTGGGACGTATTGGGCAAGCCGGAAAAGCGCGTTGTTATCAGCCGTAAAAATGCCTATCACGGCAGTACTATTGCTGCTTCCAGCCTGGGTGGAATGGCCGACATGCACAAGCAAGGCGGTATTATTCCCGACATTGTTCACGTAGACCAACCGAACTGGTTCGCGCAGCGATGCGAAACCGGTGCCGACCTCGATCGCGAAGTTTTCGGCCGCGAAGTTGCCCAATCGATCGCGGCTAAGATTGAAGAACTAGGCGTTGATAAAGTTGCGGCCTTTATCGCCGAGCCCATCCAGGGTGCCGGTGGCGTCATCGTACCGCCTGATTCCTATTGGCCGGAAGTGAAGAAAATATGTGAGCACTATGGAATATTACTGGTAGCCGACGAAGTCATTTGCGGCTTTGGACGTACCGGCGAATGGTTCGGATCCGATTACTACGACCTGCAACCCGATTTGATGCCGATCGCCAAAGGCCTCTCATCCGGCTACCTGCCTATTGGCGGAGTCATGGTGTCAGACCGCATCGCCGATGTACTGATCAATCAAGGTGGCGAATTTAATCATGGCTACACCTACTCTGGGCACCCGGTCTGCGCTGCGGTCGCAGTAGCCAATATTAAACTCATGCAAAAGACCAATATTGTGCAAACCGTGCACGATTCGACTGCCCCCTATTTGCAGCAACGGCTGCGTGAACTGAGCGACCATCCGCTGGTCGGAGAAGTCCGGGGCGTGGGTATGTTCGGTGCCATCGAACTGGTAGCCGACAAAGCGAGTTATAAAAAATTCGACTCCGCGCAGAATGTCGGCACCATTTGCCGGGATCATTGTTTCGACAATGGCCTGATCATGCGCGCGGTTGGAGATTCGATGATCATTTCACCACCATTGATTCTGCAAAAATCAGATATCGATGTCTTTATCGAAGGCGCAGCCAAATGCCTCGACTTGACCCAGAAGTCTATCGGCTAGTGACAAGCCACCTAGTTTAATGTCTTTCAAGCTAACCCAGGACCGCAGCGACAGCGCCGATTTTCCGAACTCGTATTATCATGCGAGCCAGAATCGGCAAGTCGATTGTGACGTCCTGGATGGCTCGGTGCGCGCCGATGTCTGTATTGTCGGTGCAGGCTATACAGGGCTTTCAGCAGCCCTGCATCTCGCCCAGCGAGGCTTTAAGGTCGTCGTGCTGGAAGCGCGTAAGCCGGGCTGGGGTGCATCGGGTCGCAACGGTGGCCAACTGTGCAGCGGTCAGCGCAAGGACCAGATGGCTCTCAGCAAAATGGTCGGCGATGATGATGCCAGAACCCTCTGGGAATTGGCCGAAGACGCTAAGCAACTAGCGCGAACCCTGATCGCCGAACACGACATCGACTGCGATCTGAAACCTGGTATTGCCCACCCGGATCATAAACCCGAATACGCGCGTGACTCGCGCGGTTACGTGGATTTTCTGCACGAGAAATACGATTACTCGCAAATCGAATATATCGAGCGTGATGAAATGGCCACACTGGTCGGTAGTCAAAGCTATTATGGCGGCAGCGTCGATATGGGTGCCGGGCATTTACACCCGCTGAACTATGCACTGGGTCTGGCCGCTGCGGCGCAAAAGGCCGGCACGGTTATTTATCAATCGACTACCGTCGAATCCTATGCGGAAGGTAAACCTAATCGGGTGCTCACTAACCGCGGTGTGGTTGAGGCCGACAGTATTGTGCTTGCCTGCAATGGTTATCTGGGCAAACTGGAAAAACGCCTCTCTGGCAAGATCATGCCGATCAATAATTTTATAGTCGCCACCGAGGTTTTATCGGAACAACAACTGGCCGAAATCAATCCGCGTGATCTGGCGATTTCAGATTCACGATTTGTGGTCAATTATTACCGTTTATCGGCCGACAAGCGTTTGCTGTTTGGTGGTGGCGAAAATTATGGTCAAAACTTTCCCAGCGATATCGCCGAATTTGTGCGCAAACCGATGTCTCAGGTTTACCCGCAGCTAAAGGATATTAAGATCGACTATGCCTGGGGAGGAACCCTAGCCGTGACTCTCAATCGCATGCCCCATTTTGGCCGTCTCGGCCTCAATAACACCTATTTTGCGCAGGGGTATTCGGGCATGGGCGTTGCGATGGCAACAATGGGGGGCCAACTAATCGCCGAGGCGATTGCCGGAGAGGCAGAACGATTCGACCTGTTTGGAAAAATACCGACCCGAAGCTTTCCAGGTGGTGACCTGCTGCGTTGGCCGGGGATGGTGCTCGGGATGAGCTATTACGCGCTTCGCGACCGGTTTTAATTCAGACCTTTCATTGCCAGCATCTGTTCGACCAGCACATCGTCCTGCAACTGCAGGTGGTAACCCTTAGTTTTAAGATTTTCCAATACTTCTGCCGTATCTTCTTTGGCCAGGCGCCGGTCTTCGGTGAGATTAAAGCTAAAACTGAATTCAGGCTCCCCGAATACCTTTAACAAATTTTCCGGAATTTCCGAAAAATCATCTTTTCCCAACAGGTACAAATAGGTGTCCATCTTGCGACTACTGCGATAAATATGACAGAACATGAAAACGATTCCAGCAACTAAAAAAACGGGTGGCTAATACTATCATAAAGTAAACCCGAGGCAGTAAGACCTGCGACCCACAGGGATGTGGGAAATGCAGGTATTGCAGGAGCAAATACCCGCCCCGGGTTTAGCCAGCCGATTAAGCGGACGGATTAACTGGTCCGGGTAAATTCCGGATAAGCTTCCATACCACATTCGGCAAGATCGACACCTGAGTATTCCTCTTCTTCGCTCACTCGAATTCCGGTCAACTTTTTGATTACCCACCACACCAGGAAACTCGCCGCAAAAACCCAGATGAAAATGGTCAGGGCTCCAACCAGTTGACCAACCAGCGTTGCGCTATCGTTGGTCAGGGGTACAGCAAGCAAGCCCCAGAATCCGACCACACCGTGCACCGAAATCGCGCCGACGGGATCATCAATTTTTAGCTTGTCGAGCATGATAATCGACCCTACAACAATGACACCGCCAACCGCGCCTATCAAGGTGGCTTCCAGAGCCCCCGGGGTTGATGGTTCGGCGGTAATCGCCACCAGGCCTGCCAAAGCGCCGTTTAATATCATCGTTAAGTCAGCCTTTCCGAACAACAGTTTTGCCAACAATAAAGCCGATATTACGCCTCCGGCTGCAGCGGCGTTGGTGTTTAGAAACACCATCGCAACCGAATTGGCGCTGGCGACATCACCGAGCTTCAACACTGAACCCCCGTTGAAACCAAACCAGCCCATCCAGAGAATAAATGTCCCCAGCGTCGCCATCGGTAGATTCGCTCCCGGAATAGCCTGAACCTGCCCCTGTTTGTTGTATTTCCCTTTTCGTGCACCCAGCAGTAACACACCGGCCAGAGCAGCTGCGGCCCCTGCCATGTGCACGATGCCGGACCCGGCAAAATCGCTGAAACCGAAATCGTCACCGAGGCTGTAAAGACCGAATACACTACCACCACCCCAGGTCCAGTAACCTTCCATCGGATAGATGAACCCGGTCATCACTACGGCGAAAAAGATAAACGACCAGAGCTTCATGCGCTCGGCAACCGCACCCGAAACAATCGACATTGCGGTAGCGACAAATACCACCTGGAAGAAAAAGTCGGAGGGCGCTGAATAAACCGAAGAACCGTCAAAGCCATTTTCGGCGGAGGCCAGTAAAGCGTCGTCGAGCAGTGATTCCCCACCGGCAATACCGGAAAGCAACCAACCGCCGCCATACATCACTTCGTAACCAACCAGCAAATACATGGTGCAGGCAACCGCAAACAGAACCACATTTTTGGTCAATATTTCGGTGGTATTTTTTGACCGCACCAGGCCCGCTTCAAGCATTGCAAAACCCGCGGCCATCCACATGACCAGGGCACCACACACGAGAAAGTAAAAAGTATCGAGCGCGTACTGTAGTTGAAAAATTTGATTTTCCATTCCGACCTCCTAAAGGGCTGCGGGGCCGGATTCGCCAGTGCGAATTCGCACCACCTGTTCCAGCGGGGTTACAAAAATTTTGCCATCACCGATTTTGCCGGTATTGGCACTCTGGCTGATCGCCTCAATTACCTGGTCGACAAGCGCTTCGGCTATTGCAACCTCCAGCTTGACCTTGGGCAGAAAATCAACCACATACTCAGCACCACGGTACAGTTCGGTATGACCTTTCTGTCGACCAAAGCCCTTTACTTCAGACACCGTAAGCCCCTGCACACCAATTTCGCCGAGTGCCTGACGAACATCGTCAAGCTTGAACGGCTTAATTATTGCGACAATTATTTTCATCGAGAGTCTCCTATAAATTGATGGAGCATCATTAGTAAATCTGGGAATTGAAGCAAATTGTGGTTAGAATCAGGACATTAATGCGTATAAATGCACCGTCACGGTGCTTATATTAAATTTTTGCACTTTTTTGGAGCAAATATGATCGACAATCAAAGTATCAATCGCTTATCCGAACAGATTCACCAACTGCTGCCCCCCGGACTACAACAGGTTAAATCAGACTTTGAATCACGCCTGAAATTACTATTACAACAACAACTGGCGCAATACGAATTTGTCAGCCGGGAAGAATTTGATATTCAGACACGCGTCTTACAACGCACTCGCGAGAAACTGGAACTTCTCGAGAAAAAACTTTCCGCCCTGGAGGATGCCACTCATTAGACTAGTGGCATAATCAACCCGGCTAGCGTTTCGTTACGGTTATCCTTGTGCCTGCCATTTGGCTCAGCAGCACAAACCGCATCAGTCGACGTCGAGCAGTGATGCAAATCGTTGTGGAAGATTTAGCGTTAAATCAAAGCGCTTTTCTCCGGCTGACATCTTGAACATCAAATGCTACCATCTATCGACTCAAGGCTTGGCCAGGGAACAGCCGGTCTTGATACAGGCTCAGTTTCAATAATGGAAAGGAATCCATCATGGCTCTCACCTTAATAAACACACGCGCCCAACTGGGTATTTCGGCACCTAGGGTTCGCGTGGAAGTTCATATCAGCAATGGCTTGCCCGCTTTCACCGTGGTCGGCCTACCCGAAACTGTCGTACGCGAGGCCCGCGACCGGGTTCGCTCGGCGATCCTCAATTCAGGTTTTGAGTTTCCTGCCCGGCGTATCACCGTTAACCTGGCACCGGCTGACCTACCCAAGGAAGGTGGTCGTTACGATCTACCCATTGCACTTGGTATTTTATCGGCTTCCCGCCAAATCGATATTACAACGTTGAAGGAAGTCGATTGTTATGGCGAACTGGCCCTCGGTGGCGAATGCCGCAAAGTTAACGGCCTGCTACCCGCGCTGATATCCAGCAAACAGTCGCACTATTCGGCGATTGTTCCGATTGATAATCGCGCAGAGGCTTCGCTGGTAAAGGACATGAAAATATCGATTGCCGATTCTTTGACCGCCGTTTGCCGCAGCTTAAACGGGGGCGACGAATTACCCGGGGTCGAATTTATTAACCATCAAAACTGGCACAATAACGGCCTCGACCTGGCCGATGTTTACGGTCAACAACAGGCTAAAAGGGCACTTTCTATAGCGGCGGCCGGTGGACATCACATGCTGATGATGGGCCCACCGGGTACCGGAAAAAGCATGCTCGCGCAGCGCATAAACTCGATTTTACCCGACATGAACGAAAGCGAAGCGATGAGTAGCGCCAGTATTCGTTCGATCTGCAATTTGCCGGTGAACCCGGAGAACTGGCTGCAACGACCTTTTCAGTCGCCCCACCACAGTGTGTCCTCGGTAGCGCTTGCCGGGGGTGGCAGCAATCCGAAACCGGGAGAAATTTCACTCGCGCACAACGGCATATTGTTTCTCGACGAGTTAACAGAATTTGACCGCCGCTCGATCGAAGTCTTGCGTGAGCCATTGGAAACCGGTCAAATTCATATTTCGCGAGCGCGGCGGCAGGCGATTTATCCCGCGCGATTTCAACTCGTCGCGGCAATGAACCCCTGCCCCGGGGGCTGCGAATCGATTCAGCGCTGTGAATGCGCTCCCGACCAGTTAAGGCGTTATCGACACAAGTTATCGGCGCCCTTGCTCGACCGCATCGATATTCAGATCGAATTGGCGCGCTTAAGCAACGATGAATTAATGACTCGCAATCGTCCACCGGGTGAAAACAGCGCCAGTGCGCGTGCTTTAGTTGCCAGTGCACGCGAACAACAGCAAACCCGTCAAAATTGCCTGAACAGCCAATTGAGCCCGACCGAACTGGAAAAATATTGCGTTCTCGACACTGCAAGCAAGCAATTACTTAAGGTGTCGATCGAAAAATTGCGCCTGTCGGCACGCAGCTACCACAAGCTATTAAAACTGGCGCGGACGATTGCTGACCTTTCGACAAGCGAGGCAATC
>JBLHOA010000066.1:0-14479 GCA_047622345.1 Gammaproteobacteria bacterium
GATGCTGGGCATGTCATCCGAATCGCGCAACTAATGAGATTACGGAAACTCTGATTGATTCAGAGTTTCCGTGGCACATGGGCGTTCCACCATTTTCCGCGACTGCCCAGTCGATGAAAATGAAGGGGGATCTAAAATCACATTTTTAGATTTCCCACCCTCTGGCAATTCAGAACTTTTCCCGGGCTAGAGCACTACGTCGGACCGCCGGCAATGAATTTAGCAGAGGTTTCTAAAATCCTAAACTTAAGGAGAGTTACCAATCAAAATCAGTCTTGGTTTCAAGTAATAAGTGCCATTCTTTTTCCGCGGTCGTTACCGCCGCCGATTATCAAATCGATAAACCTGGATAGCATGCCTTTGTCACTTTCAAAGTAAATCATCTCGGTTTTCCCTGCATTATTGGTCGTATTAACGACTTTCCCGGTACCTTTAGCCACGATGTCAGCAACCCCGCTAAATCCTCCGGGAAGGTAGTTATCAATAGCCAACCTGCCGATACCAACCATGCCGAGCGCGACAAGCATTTACGCAGCGCCGATTTCCTCGAAGTGGAGAAATATTCAACCATTACCTTTGACAGCACCGGGTACATGGCGGGTTCGGGTAGCGATAAGTTGAGCGGCTTACTGACCGTCCATGGGGTTACCAAAGAAGTTCAAATTAGACTCAAACAGATTGGGGAAGCAAGGACCCCTGGGGTGTTTACCGTAGTGGTTTTAGCGGGAATGTCGTGCTCAACGCGGCCAATTTCGGCATGCCCGAATGGGTTGGTAATCTTGAAATCGAATTGAATATCGAAGGGACGCATCTTTAATTACTGCTGCGATGGCCCGGGAATTTAAGCCGGGCCAGCCAGGCAGCTTGATACTGGCCGGTACCATCGAAAGTAACGGCCAACGCCTTCGTCTGAATTTAATCTATGCCTACAATGATGGGTGCTATTGGGCCAGAATCGAAGCGCAGATTTTCTGCTGAATTTCGTCAATATTGTGATAAACAACCCCGTGCTTCTCGCTGGCCAGCATGATCGTATTTTTACTTTCGGCGTCGATGATGTCGTCGAGTATTTGAACGCTCGACGGGGCCACTACCGGGTCTTTATCGGACTGATAAAGATTGACCCTGGCATTGATGGGAAGCCCGGTATTCTTCAAATGGCTGATAAGCTGTTGCAGCTGATAAAGCGCCCGGATTGGAATGTGTTTGTAATTGACTTCCGGGTTCTCCGAATCGTTGGGACGAAATGGCATAAGCCCTTCCGACGATACCCAGCTCACCAGGTTATTGGCGTGGTGAATCAGCGGGACAAAAATTAAATTTTTGTTGATGAATTTAATCGGTGCGGAAACGCTGCTCACCGATTTAATGCGGATATGCGGATGGTTGGAAGCGAGTAACAGTGCGAGCAGCCCGCCGGTAGAAAAGCCGACAATATGAATCGATTCGCTATAGGGCTTGAGGATATCAAAACCGCGCTTTACCGAACTTTCCCAGTCCTGCCAGTTTCGGCTGCGTAAATCCCAGGGCGAAGTGCCATGACCTTTCAAGCGAACTCCGAGAACATGATGACCTTCGCCATGCAGGCGTTCACCCAGGCTGCGCATCTCCGCCGGGCCGGCCAGAAAACCGTGCACGAGCAGCACTGCGGTGGCATTTTTCTGTTTGGATTTTAGAAAAAACCAGTTGGCATCGGCGGTGGCGGTTTGCTGACTATTGATTTCACTAAAGCGTTTTCGGTCAAACTTTTTGCGATCCCAATCCAGCGCCAGTAACTGATCGTCGAAACGAAAATCGGCGAGCTGGCGAGCATCGATTAAATCGGCACGCTTCATGGCATCATCGATCATCTGGCTGACATTCGAAAGCGGGCTGACTTCGTTGGCGTAAACGCTGATCAGATTTTCAGTGCGGATTTCGTCGATTTTGAAATCGGCCACCAGTTTTTTGTCGAGCACATAATGTCCATCGGCGATGTGCATCAACCCCATCTTGGAAACCGTTTCCATAAATTGATCAAGCCGGATACTGCCCTGGTTAATGATTGCTCCGTATTCCTCGGGGTTGATCAAGCTTCGATGCAAGCGGTGGCTCGATTTTTGTAGTTGTTTAATGCTCAGGTAAAGCATTTTATGGAAACGATTGCAGGGCATTTCGGTCAGTCCCTGTTCAAACAGTTTGAGTACAATTGACGACGCGATATGGCTCAGATTAATAGTCACCGCCGAGTACATCAGGCGCATATAATCGTCGCGCACGCGGTTAGACTTTGCCTTCATCCCCAGTGAGTGAATTCGCCCGCCCCAATGGCCTTTCTTCGGTTTCAGCTCGAATAGTTCTTCCAGCGTTTCGAATCGATGGACAACATTCGGCAGCAGCCATTTTTCCCAGCGTTTCCAGTAATCGCCGGCGACAATCGGTTTGGAGAATCGGATGTCCATATCGGTATGCTTGAACAGTAAATTCCCTTCGATGATCAATTCTTCCGCCATTCTTTTATTAATCCCTTTGTTGAATAAACGAGCTGCCTGATGCAGGATATTGTCGCTCACCCGAATGGGGTAAAAGGTAATATGGCTGGGTACGATAACGGTCGGCTTAATCGCCACCTTCATCAAACTTTCGGTATTCTCGAATTCGAGTTGTTCGGCCCAGCGGTCAACCTGCTTGTACTTGCCTTTGGAAAAGTCGTTGAGCAGGGCAGTTTTGAAGGCATCCACCGCGAGTGCAATTACCGCCGAACCGCGATGGTGTTTGCGACGTTCATTGGCGGTACGGGAAAAAATGCTATAGCCACCGTCGTCATCGACGACCCGCTTGTCCTTCACCATTCCTCCCTCAGGAAAAATAACCAGCTTGCGGCCATGAAGAATTTCTTTTGCCAGAAAAGGGAATAAACCGGGTAAATTGTTGGGTACGACACCGACGGAATATAGAAAATCGCTAAACCGATCGTCGCCTTCGAAAAATTCTGCCGAGGCGACGGATCGGCAATAGGCTCCTGTCGCTTCGTGCAACAGATACTGGGGAATAAAAGTTTCGAAGCGGGCGAAGTGGTTGAACAGAAAAATATCACCCTGATGCGCGCAATCTTCCTCGCCGTCTTCGAATTGATGTAATTTGATATTCAGTTTTAATAACTTGCGTGTCGTACCGAAGGCTTTTACGCAAAAGTTATAAGTTTTTTTGTTGATCGTTAAATTCGGACCAATATCGGGCATAGCTTCGTTTCCGCAGAGTGGTCTTAAGTATAGTCTTAAATTTGTTGCTACCTATAGAAGTTCAGAAGTTTCCCCGCTGGCCGATAATAATCAGTGACGATTAGCGAGCCAGGTGAAGATGCAACTGTTCCCCGGAATTTTATTGATGCTGATATTGCTAGCTCAGACGGGTCCAGGCAATGCAGCGGTAACAGATGTTGACTATCGAATTCTTATCGATGAATCGGGCAGTATGGAACTGACCGACTCGGATAACTCCCGAATACCTGCGCTTAAATTGCTCAATGCATTAATTCCGCAAGGCGCCAATGCCGGGATTTGGACCGTCGGCCGTTATGCCGATATGACCGTGAAGTGGGGCAGGGTTGATCAAGCCTGGCGCGAAGCGGCTGACCGCAGCGTTGATCTCATTCAGTCGAATGGAGCCTTCAGTAATATCGAATCCGCCTTGAAGCGCGCGACTTCGAACTGGAAAACAGAAAAATCGAATGTCCGTCGCGTGGTTATTTTACTCACCGATGGTGGCATCCGGATTTCCAGCAAACCCGCCAAAAATGAAAAATCAAGGCAGCGTGTATTGGGCCCGGTGCTGGAAAGCTTAAAGGCGAAAGGAGTATCGGTGCACAGCATCGCCTTGAGCCCGAATGCCGATCGGAAGCTATTATTGAGCCTGGCGCATGAGACTCAGGGTTCCTATAGCTTTACCTACGACTCGCTCGAACTGCGGCGTGTTTTGATGAACATCTTTCAGCGTATCAACCAGCCCAATCTGGTGCCTTTCAACGATCAGGGTTTCGCCATTGACGAAACTATATCTGCGATGACTCTGGTAATGTTCGGTGATTTTAGCGGGCAACCGGCGACGCTTGTGTTACCCGACGGGTCAGTTTTGAGTGCCGCTAATCCGGGCGATGCAAGCTGGCGATCCTCCGCAGGATTTGAGCTGGTCAAGCTTGCCAATCCATTGGCGGGCAAATGGCGAATTTCTGTACCGATCTCGGTGGAGAACCGGTTAATGGTGGATAGTCGCTTGATGCTGAAGGTCGCCGGACTGCCAGCAACGGCAGTAGCTTTCCGCTCGATGGAAATTTCAGCCGAGCTCTTTCGGCAGGGTCGGAAAATTAAAAAGAATAGTTTTCTGCGCTTTGTTGATTTCAGCTTTACCCACATCACACCGGATGGAGATGAACAACGCGTGGCATTGCAGCATACCGCTGAACGTCAGCAGAAAGGGCGCTATTTATATGCGCTACCGGAAGGCCTGGCACCCGGCGTCCACCGATTTAAGATCAGTGCAGTGGGCCAAAATTTCAGCCGCAGCGATTATCTCGAAGTTGCGGTTTCACCTCCTTGAGTGAATCTCATTAAATGAAACTCTTTGATGTGTGGTTTTAAGCACTAAACCTATACGGGTTCATTCCCAGGTTTCCATTTAATACTGCAACCGACACTGGGTGTTTGTTCGCTTGGCACCACGCTGCCCTCGAGTATCGCGGTAACTGCGGATTGTAAATCTCGACCGTCGATGGCGACATTGTTACCTGGCCTCGAGCCATCGAATTGACCTCGATAGACGAGCCGGTGTTCATCATCGAATAGAAAGAAATCGGGAGTACAGGCGGCGAGATAGGCGCTGGCGACCGATTGCGTCGGGTCGTAAAGATAAGGAAAGCCGAAACGGTATTTTTCGCCAAGCTCGATCATCTTTGGCGGGCTGTCCGCGGGATAATGGTCGACGTCATTCGAATTAATCATCACTACAGCAAGCCCGGCGGTGGCGGCCTCGCGGGCAAACTCGCTGAATGATTCGAGCATATGCAATACGTAAGGGCAGTGATTGCAGGAAAAGACAACCAGCAGCCCCTGACCCTGGAAGTCGTCGCGCCTGACCAGTTTATTGGTTGCCGGATGATTCAACGTGAAATCCGGCGCCGGAGTCCCGAGTTCGAGCATGGTGGAAGCGGTTCTGACCATCGACTTTCCCCGATTGAATGGAGAATGGATTGTACCGGTTAATGCCCTGCTAATGCTAACCCGCGCCGTTAGGGCGGGTATAAAATTACGACGGGCATGTGCATCATTTGGGTTAAATCGATGCCCGGCTGACGTTATACTAAAGATTGTCGTCAGCCTGCCGATAGAGCACCTAAGTACCCTTAATTAAGTGGCCGAATTGCAAACCGTGAACCAACTACGAAGATGCCTGTCTATGGGCGAAAATTATGCACTGCCAAAGGACAATAGTGTGGATATTTCCTGTTTTGCTGCTATATTTAATTCATGGTTACTTCCCAAAACACTCAGTATCCATCGTGCCTAAAACCCTGGCACCAAACACCGTTTTGTTGACCCCCGCCGTGGAAGAGCCAACGCAATCCTTGTACGATCGAATTGCTGCGCTGGAATTACAGCTAAGCGCGAAATCCGAGCTGTTGCGAACGCGCGCCAGCCAGTTTAATTCGATGGCCTCGCTCTTACATTGCGGCTATTGGGAATGGGATGAAATTACCGATACGCCGACCTATTATACAGAGCAATTGGCCGACATATTCGGTATCGATTATGCCGATATTTATAAGTATTTTCCGGATCAGCAGGCCTTTGAAAAAATTGTGCATCCGCAAGATTTGGAGACTTATCAATATGATGTCGTCGACATGGGCAAGCGCTTTGAAGATCCGAAAGCGTCTCATGTTTGTGAGTACCGTATAGTCCGCCCAAACGGTGAAATTCGTTACCTGCACGAGCAGGAGCACGGTATTTTTAAGGAAGGTCGGTTAATTTCCAGCTATGGCGTGGTCCACGATGTCACCGATGCGAACGTTATCCACGAAGAGCTCCGCATCAGCGAACAACGCTCACGCGAACTGTTCGATCAGCTGCCGGTCGGGGCTCAGGTCGAAGACTATTCAAGCATTAAAAAGGCAATCGACCAGTTACGTGCCGAAGGAGTGACGGATATACAGGCCTATCTACTCGAACACCCCGATCTAGTGCGGCAGTTGGCCACTCTGACTAAAATAATCAACGTCAATCAAGCGCTGATGCAAATGCATGGCGCCACAACCACCGAAGAATTTATTGAGGAAGAGGACAACATCGACGAATGGTGGAAGCCTCACTGGGTAGGTTTCTACGCGGCCGAATTCAACGCCTTATGTGAACAGAAAGTCCACATCAGTGAACGCGTGGACACACGTGTCGATGGCAGCGCTATCGAAACCCGGTCGGTGACCAGCGTGGTTGCGGGCTACGAAAGCAACTGGAAGCGGGTTATCACCATCCACGAGGACATCACTGCGCGTAAGCAGTTCGAAAAAGACTTGATCGAGGCAAGAAATCAGGCAGAAACAGCGAGCGCAGCCAAATCAGAATTTCTGTCGAGCATGAGCCACGAGTTGCGAACGCCTTTGAATGCCATTCTCGGATTTTCACAATTGTTCGAATACGATAAATCGGCGAATAGGCGACAACTGGAAAACGCACAGGAAATCAATAGCGCCGGTAAGCATTTATTGACATTAATTGACCAGGTGCTTGACCTGTCAAAAATTGAGTCGGGCCGTCTCGATTTGTCGATGGAACCGGTTTCATTATGGCATGTTCTACAGGAATCAATTTCCTGGGTTGAACCGCTGGCGAAAAACCATGGCATCAAACTCAACCGGGACATCGGCGTCGATGCGCAGCAAAACGTGCAGGCAGATGCGATTAGACTGAAACAGATATTTCTTAACCTGCTGTCGAATGCGATCAAATACAACCGCCAGGGCGGCACGGTCAGCGTTGTTCATGAGCACTCGGCCGATGGCCGTATTCGCGTCGGTATCCGGGATACCGGCACCGGATTAAGTGACGAGCTGCGATCGAAGTTATTCCAGCCATTTAATCGTCTCGGTGCGGAGTACAGCTTAGTTGAGGGTACCGGCATCGGGCTGGTGATTACCCGGCAACTGGCGAATCTGATGCATGGTGAGCTGGACGTTGAGTCGAGAGTGGGTGTTGGTAGTACATTCTGGGTAACGCTGGAAACAGCTGATGCACCGGCAATTGTGAAGGTATCGCTTCCGGTCGACAATACCCCAATTACCCGGAGTCCATCGCAAGCCAGGGCGCTACGTATCCTCGTCGCTGAAGATAATACGATCAATCGAGAATTGATGTCGGCTCAACTCGAAGCGCTCGGATACGTAGCCGAGTATGTCGAAAACGGAGCGCTGGCGTTGTTGCAATGCCAACAACAGGAATACGATTTATTGCTCACCGATATCCGTATGCCGGTGATGGATGGTTATCAACTAATCGACGAAATCCGTCGACTTGAAGTAGATACTTCCAGGCGCTTGCCGATTGTGGCGGTGACCGCCAATGCGCTCGAAGGTGACCTGCAAAAGTACCGTGAAATAGGCGCCGATGATGTTATTTCCAAGCCGGTTGAGCTGGAATTACTGCGCCGTACGATCAAAAAATGGGGTGAGGCATGCAAAGTCGAACACGAAGTTGAGGCGACAGTCGAGGAAGTGGCCGATCCTACGATTGACCTGTCGGTATTGCAGCGCGCCACCGGAAATAAACCCGATTTACACCGTCACCTGCTCAGCAGCTTCGGTGCCAGTCTGCCGAACTCGATCGATGAAATCGAAATGGCTTTTGCGTGGAGAAGTGACCGCAAGATTGCCAATGCTACGCACAAATTGAAATCGTCGGCGCGAGGCCTTGGAGCGATTGCCCTGGGCGACTTGTGTGAGGAGATGGAACAGGCTGCGCGCGCGTCCGACTGGTCCCAGCTCGAACGTCTTAAGGCTGAGCTGGCCTTTTTGGTCAAGCCGGTTGCCAATTTTATCGATGGTTATATTGGCGGCCAGGTAATTCAAAATGAACCCGATGACGCGCCAGTCGATACCCTCGCGGGAGACGCTGTCAGCGCTGACTCGATTGACGATGAGTCTGAGTTTTCGATGCTGCGCGTGTTGGTCATCGACGATGACTACATCATGCACCGTACTACTAGCGTAATGTTGAATGACCTTGGCGTGTCGCAGGTACAAAATGCCATGTCCGGCGACGACGGGCTGGAAATAGTACGGCAGCCGGAAAATGTCATCGATGTTATTTTCTGCGATTTAAATATGCCGGGAATGGACGGTGTCGAATTCATCCGGCACCTGGCCAAAGAGGACTACAACGGTTCGCTGGTGTTGATGAGTGGTGAAGACGTCCGTATTCTGAAAACCGTCGAAAAGCTGGCCTATGAACATCATCTGAACGTACTCGGAGTTCTCGAAAAACCGCCGAGGCCAGCACATATCAGAGACTTGCTCGAGACGATCGATCTTACTGCGGCCGAACGCACCGTTGTTGCACACGGCGCGTTTAGCGTAGCAGAACTGCGACGGGCGATCGAGCAAGGTGAACTGGATACCTACTTTCAGCCCAAGATCGAAATTTCCAGCGGCAAGGTTGTCGGGGTTGAATCGCTGGTGCGCTGGAATCATCCGGAGCACGGACTGGTGCGCCCCGACACTTTTATTACTATGGCTGAAGAAACCGGGTTGATCAATGCATTAACCGATGCCGTGTGCATGAAAACACTGGACTACGCGGTGCGGTTGGGCGAACACGGCTACAAGCTCAACACGGCGATCAATATTTCGGTTGATACCCTTAATGATCTGGAATGGCCCGACCGGGTTTCTGCGATGCTGGCAGCCTCCAGGCTTGATCCGTCGTCTATTTCGTTTGAAATAACGGAAAGCCGGTTGATGGAGCAGCTTTCGGTCGGCCTCGATATTCTGAGCCGCCTGTCATTAAAACGGTTTAAGTTATCGATCGATGATTTTGGCACCGGCTACTCTTCGATGGAGCAGCTGCAACGCATTCCATTTAACGAACTGAAGATCGACCGCGCTTTTGTCCATGGCGTTGCGAACGACTCGTCGGCCAGGGCGATTCTCGAATCCAGCGTATTGTTGGCGAATAAATTGAACATAGTGACCGTAGCAGAGGGCGTTGAAGACCAGCAGGACTGGGATGTCGTTGCCGAAATGGGGTGTGATCAGGTGCAGGGGTATTTTGTGTGTCACCCGCTACCTTTCGATCAGTTGCTGCCCTGGCTGGAGAGCTGGAAGTTGTCGGATATCCTGGTAGAACCTTAATTTTCTTCGGCTTAACAGCCAGTGAAAATGTTGGCATAGGGGCGCGTTATTGCTCCTGTGCCAAGTTCACTTCTGAACTATGAACCATTCATTACCGGCGTTCCGATGTAGTCCTCATGCCCGGGGAGCCAGGAGTAGTCGCTATCAGGCGTGCACTGAATTTTTCCAAAAAATAATCTTGAAAATTTTCCGCCAGGCCCCAATTAGGAAACTACGAATACCAGGTCTCTATGCAGAATGGTGTCGTATTTTACTAATTGCTTCTTTTGGAGAATTTGACATGAATACACTTGATTTAACCCCCCTGTATCGCAGCAGCATCGGTTTCGACCGCATGGGCAGCTTGCTCGACAACGCACTTCGCAGCGAGAAAACCGCTTCCGGTTATCCGCATTATGATATTGAAGCGACCGGTGCAGACCGCTACGCGATTACTCTTGCGGTTGCGGGCTTTGAAGATGATGAGCTCGATATCCAGGTGGAAAAAGGCGTGCTGAGCGTGCGTGGTAAAAAAGCCGATGGCGAAGCGCAAAAAACTTACCTGTATCAGGGAATCGCCAACCGCGGTTTTGAACGTAAGTTTAACCTCGCCGATTATATTGAAGTCGAGGGAGCCGATATCAAAAACGGCCTGTTGACCATCAGCCTGCGTAAAGAAATCCCCGAGGCGATGAAGCCCAGGTCGATTTCGATTGGCCAAGGCATCAACAGCCTTTCGCACAAGCAGTCGGTAGAAAAAGCGGCGTAAGCAATTGAGATACCGGAGCCGGAAATCGGCTTCGGTATCTCATTCAATAAGTGGTAGCGGGAGGGGGACTTGAACCCCCACTCTGTTGGCTAAATTTCAGATAAAGGTTTATAAATCAGTAATATAAATATTTTCTATTTAGATAGGCTGCCTATAGGTTCCTGCTCTATTTCAAAAGTGGAGTCAAGACTGCGGCTCCAGATGTACTAGTTTTGGCGCCTCTACTTGTTACCCTATTCATTGGCTAACCTCTAGTTATGGGTGGTTTGCTCCGCCAGGCCCGCGCAGAATAGCATAAAACCCGCGCTGTAAAAGGGATCGCAGGCTATTCCCAAATTTCGCGGAAAAACCAATGCAGATTATTATGCAGATTGATATTAATTTATTGGCTGGGTATCGCTTCCCTTGCCAGTATTTCCCGTTAACGGACACTCCAAATTCTGTTCCCAGAGACGGGAAACGACCCAACTGAGATACCTGAAATTACAGGCAACTAACTTTTAATCTGCCTATACGTAGCTTATGCAATTCAAACCAGAAATGCTGGCAATCGAAATTAATATCCATGCTACTGTCCATGATTCTCTACGATTCGGCCCACGTTATCGTATAATATTAGCAATAACTTGTTGTATGAAAATTACAGCGACCAATCCAGCAACTATTCTATTTATGATCCCAAAGGACACTATTTTATCCTTTTTGCGATAGTAGATATCTCCAAATAGTAGCAATAACAACGCGACTGGCATCATGGTGAAATACAATACCCAAAAGAACCATTGCCTTCGGTAAAAAGGGACTTCGGCATAGTCGGCGTATTTCACTCCGCTAACGGCTCCCGCAGACTCTAAGGGGGCTTGCGGCGCTTTATATGGATTCTCAGGCATTTTATATTTCCTGTATGGGTTGAATCAGCGACCTCCGAGTACAAGATCACTGTTAGTTTTCCCGAAAGAAAACCCTTGGCACTTAATAAACCAAATGGAACCAGAGTCAGTAAATATTATCACATGCCTAACTCGATTTTATTGGATTACCCCAGTGTCTCTTGACCCAAAGCCGTCATTCATTCCGTATTAGCGGCGCGACCTTGGCCGCGTCCGATTGTATTTGCTTGATATGTGGCGGCTATACATTTTTTGATTATATCCCTTATACCATCTCAAGTTCTCAAATCGCAACCTACTAGTCAGCGCCAATATCCCTGGCAGATTGGGTATTGAAATCCAAGGTACGGTGCTACTGATTAAAAGTATGGAGAAAGCAATGGTTGCGATAGTAGAGGCGACGACAGAATCTCACCTTAGTTGGTGCTCGTTCTCTAGTTCATGGGATTTTTCGACTGGATGAAAGATCACTATAGAGAACGACTTGATTTGTTCGTGAAGTATTACGATTTGTCATCATATGCAGAAGAGGTTGCGGGATTGCCAGGTGAATACGGACCGGCAGGAGGCAAACTACTTGTAGCTATTGATGAGGAATGTGCCGACAAGCCCATCGTTGGTTGTGTTGGGCAGCGTGATTTGGGGGATGGAATTTGCGAAATGGAAAATAATGTTTGTTCCTGAATCATTTATGGGCCGAGGTTTGGGCCGGATATTAGCTGGCAACATAGTTCAAGCGGCTCGCGACATGGGTTACCAAACCATGCGACTGGATACTGGCGTGAGACAAGTTGCGGCTATAAGGCTGTATTCAAGTTTAGGCTTTCAAAAGATTGGGCCTATTACGAAGTACCCTCAGATCTGGTTGAGATATTACAAATTAGAATAAAATGCATTACAATGAGGGTAACGCTTGGTGTGGGGCACATTAGTCATGGGATTTCGAATAGCGGGTCTAGTTATCGCAAGCGCGACACTCTGGTGGCCTTCAAGTAGTTTGGCCCTGGGACTCGGCGAGCTAACTGTTGAATCAACTTTAGCTTCACCTTTTAAAGCAAATATTCCCTTAACGGGAATGAGTAGAATTGATCTTGAACCCGGCCGGTTTTTTATCAAACTCGACAGCGAATCAAAACCGAAACTCCTTTATCGTTTTGAGCTCACCAATACAACTGCAAAGATTATTATCTACTCTCGAAAAGCAATCACAGATCCTCTTTTTGATTTTCGGATCCAGGTCGAGTGGGACACGGGGAAGGTTGCCCGACGGTATGATGTCCTGGTTGACCCCGTTTCTTATAACTCCCAGTCGCCTGTCAAAGAGCTAGTTTCGACCGCCCCGGATGAAACGTCGAAATTAATTACGTCCCATATCGCTGCTGCGCCCTCAACAGGATTACCTGTATCAGAAGCTTCGACAACTCCGCCCGTAGTGAAAGCATCGCCAGCCAAATTAAAGACTAATATAAAAGAGATCGCTGACTCTGACCCCAAATTTCGACAGAACTATGGCCCCACTGTGAGCGGAAACTCACTCTGGCGGGTTGCAAGAAAAGCACGCTCTGAAAATGAGTTGCTGACTATATATCAATGGATGCACGGAATCTGGAAAGAAAATCCTCAGGCATTTATCAATTTAAACATGCATCGATTGAAAGTCGACAGATTTCTCAGAGTTCCATTTGAATGGGAAGTTGAAAAAACCACCCATAGAGCAGCCCATCAGATTTATGTCGAGCATCAAGCATTAATACAACCCCCTGACCAAACGACAGTAATAGTGAAAGCTGAAGAACCGATACCTGAAGCTGAAATCGAATCGGAAATTGCTGAAGATGCAGTGCCTGAAGTAGCTATCACATCAGTAGATGTTGTACCAGACTTAGTGGATGAAAATCCGGTGGTCAAGGAAGAAGCAATTTTTGAATTACTTGAAGTCTCCGAAACAGAGGGAGTTATTGAGACTCCAATTGTACAGGATATAACTGGTGAGAATGATTCGCAGGGCAGCGCATTAAAATCAAGGGGTGATTTTATCGACCAGCTTCCAATAATCGGTGCCAATGGTCCCTTTGATATTATTGGTCGAGCAATACGGCAGTTGGACGGTTTTATATCCAGCAGTTCAAGTTGGGTGAGCCTGGCAATCGGTGGTTTAGCTGCTTTGCTATTGGTGCTGTTATCCCGAATGTTTCGCTCTCGTCCTGAGCCCGCGAGCAATGTAAAATTAAAAGTTAAGGAACCCGTGAAAGTCAGTGAACCCGTGCTGGGAGTATCTCCGAGAAGGGAAGCAACGGAGGCCCTAGTAACGACAGCTGAGGATACTGTGAAAATAGAGCGACCCCAGCATTCAGCCGGCGTTGATGATTTCATGGACTCTCTGGTAGATGAAGACAAATCGGATGAATCGGATAATAAGTCGAGTGCGCACGAAGAGCCGAGTAAGATGGATTTATTGGTCAGCGAGGCGATGCTAGAGGCTGATGTGCTCGCGGCTTATGGCGATACAGATAAGGCTGTAGAACTGCTCCAAACGACGATGGAAATACAGCCCGATATGAGTGAGCTTAAAGTTCAGTTACTAAAAATGTATTACAAGAAACATGATGCCGAAGCATTTGAGGCCCTTATTGCCGAAATCAGACCTACTATCGCAGAACTAGACTCGCGTGAAGTAGCCCGGCTGCAAGTGATGTATAGCGCATTGTGCCCGGATTCGTCACCCCTCATCGTGAGAGACGACGTGATCGACCCCAATAGAGTGGTACGGGCGCTCGAGATAGAACCAGACTCAACAGAAGAAGGTGAAGGCTTGGATGTCCATGAGCAAACCGAATTGGAAAACCTCGCCGAAGGTGACTCGGGAGATTCTAAGGAGATCAAGAATCCAGAAGAGGATGAATTGGTGATATTGAATGAAGCGGAGGAAGCTATTGACGAGGCCGAGACATTTGATGCATTGGATTTATTAGGATTGGAAGATGCTGATGTTTTAGAGGAGCCCATCCCGGATGAAATTGGTATTGAAACTGACGAGGCTGTATCTGCGGAATCTACAAGTAATATTTTGGACGATCTAGAGGATGACGATAACTATGCCGAGACACAAGTAATGGAAGTTGGTGATCAGGCTATTGCATCGGAGGAATCTTTGGACGATGGCGGGATGCTCCTTGATACTAGTGAAGGTGAAATAGTGGAAAAAGATACCGTTCAGGCAGTCAGCGCAGAAGAAGAACCAATGGAATTTATGAGGGTTGAAGATATTGAGCTTGAAACGGACCCAGCCGTTGCGACTGGCGAGAGCGAGGAGCTATTGGTCGAAAATCTTATAGATGAAGTAGAAGATAATTCGTATTCCCAGCCAGTTGAAGGACGCGTACTGCATTTTCCAAACAGCCCGGGCAGGGATGATAAGTCAAGCGAATTTGAAGCTGAATTAATGAATACGCTTCAGGCAATGCG